>JAKEFB010000238.1 GCA_022616275.1 Chloroflexota bacterium | reverse complement strand
TGGCCGGCATGAGAGACCGCATCATACACGGCTATGACAACGTTGATTTGGAAATCGTTTGGCAGGTTGTAAAGCGGGACATTCCAGAGATCAAACCGCAGCTACAGCAGATTCTGCGAGATTATAGTGCTGGGGCAGATAGCGACTAGCCATGGAACACGAAGAATTCTTGTCATTGATTGATGGTTACATTGAACGCTCAACCCAAGAGAGTGATGAAATGCCGGCTTCGGTCTTCTTTGAACTCTTGTTCAAGCGCCTGACGGAAAAAGTAACCGAGACTATCGAATTAGAAATTGAAATTGTGGACAATCAACCGGTCTTGCAACCACCTATTAGCGCCGTGCAGGTGGCGAGTAATGAAATCCTCATCGGCGACCGGCGTATTGTCGTGAAATTGAAGGATGAGACCATTTAAGGCTCAAAGAGAGCAGCGTTCCCCACGCCGGGTGAGCATCTTCGGCAAATAACGCTTCTGCCGGACTACCGGCCGGTCTGGCAACGGCCGTTCCCCTCATCAAGCATTCAATCAGCGCCCCACCCGGCCGGCAACCCCACGCCAGGAAACCCCGGCCGGCAAGCGTGGTATGGCGGGCGGGCAAGGGTTGGTGCTGTGTTCGGTGGCGGGCGGAGCGACGATAATCCCGATTTAGAGCCAGTAGAACTATCAACTCTATGACACGAGGGCTTGATGTTGAAGTAATCCCAATTCAGGACTAAAGATTCATGACTAAAGGGTGAATTGACGGATTACTAATATAGCTTTAATCTTTCTCAATAGAGAAAGTGCCAATCAATGTATCGGGATGCTGCAACAATTCAGCAGTGCGTCACAAATTTTGTTTCATCTTGTGAGTTTACAGTCTTTGACTGTTAATAATTACAACGTCCATTATTGCATCACAGGAGAAATCGCCATGAAAAAATATAAACTTTTCATCATTCTGTTTGTCCTTTGCCTGGGGGCTTTTTCCTCCATAGCTTGGGCTGGCGGAGATAAAAGTGGACTTGGCCGTCAAAGTAATGTTGTTTTTTCCCCCAAATTTGTGGGGCAGGCCAATCAAGACGCCAACTGTAATATGCCTGGAGTTGACTGTGTTTTTGACAAAGTATTGGACATTGTGGCCGCAGAGTATGGGGTTACAACATTGCCTGATCTTTCACCTCCCCTTGCCAATTACGTGAATGCTGTTGAAGTAGACGACGTTGTATTTGTATCATCCGCAGGGCCGGAGATTTTGACAACAGGTGGTGGATTTATCAGAGGCGAGTTGCCAACTTTAACCATGGAACAAGCGCAAGAAGCAGCCATGCTCAGTTGTATTAGAGGGTTACGTTTCCTGAAATCGGTTATAGGGGATCTCGACAAGGTTGAGAAAGTTGTAATGGTTACAGGAAACGTCAATATAGCGCCTGACTATGATGATATTTTGTCGGGTCCGGCCGTGGGAGCCATTGGCAAAACGGTTGATGGGTGCTCCGATTTTCTCGTGGAAGTATTTGGTGAAGATATAGGAAAACATGCCCGCGCCGTAGGAGGAAAGGTAGCACTTCCGTTTAACATTGCCACTGAAATAGAGATTATCGTCGAGATACACTAAGTGAGTTTTCAAGCCTCAGATATACTTTGTACCTTTTATCGCTGGCATGTGTAGAATGTTCCACAACAGGTTTTGAACCTATGTAAATTTTGGCACTTTGAGATTTAATAAGGTACACAACGTAATGGGGCGGGTTTGACACCTGCCCCATCATGTCAACCTCCTAAATGGCAAAAGCCCCAATCACTGATGAGGAGAAGTATGCCCAAGAAGAAAATTTACACCCTCATTGTTTATCTTTTAGTTCAGGTTATCCTAATTTCATGTCGGCAAACCGAGCCTCCCCAGGCCGCATTCGAATGTACGGATGAAATTGGGTGTGTTACCATTCAGCCAAATGAACCCATTAAAATTGGGGTTCTCCAGGCATTAAGCGGCGGGGCAGCCACGTTTGGAACAACCCAGGCCAATAGTATTCAACTGGCCGTTGAGGATCGAGAAAATAAGTTACTCGGCCATTCAATTGAACTACAAGTTGAGGATTCGCAATGCACAGCAGAAGGTGGAGCCAATGCGGCGTTGAAAATCGCCGCAGATTCTCAAATTTTGGGCATTCTGGGGCCAAGTTGCTCTGGAGAGGCCGTAGAGGCAGGAAAAATAATGTCTCGCGCCGGTCTGGTCATGATAGCCAGTTCTACCAGCGCCCCATCCTTAACTTCAGTGGCCGGTGAGCAGGGGGCAGATTGGCAAGCTGGTTATTTCCGCACGATGGCGAATGATGCGCTTCTGGGTGAGATTGTAGCCAATTTTGCCTTGCAAGAACTAGCTCTATCCAAAGCGGCCGTTATTGATGATGGCGATGCTTATACAAAGGCATTAACAGCCGCATTTGCCCAAGCCTTTAGTGAGCAGGGTGGAGAGGTTGTTTTATCCGCGACGGTCAACAAAGGAGATGAGGACATGGTCCCCGTTCTGACGGCTGTCGCCAATTCAGAAGCTGAACTGCTATTTTTCCCCATCTTTCAACCAGAAGGCGATCTTATTGTCCAGCAAATCAAAGAGGTACCCGGACTCGAAGACTTGGTTCTCATTGGGGGAGCCGTATTAATAGCCGATGCCTTCATCGAAAACGTGGGCGAAGATGGGATGGGAATGTATTTTGTCAGCGTTGCTCCTGCTGCCGGTGAAGCTGTTGAAGCACTCGCCCAAAAGTACGAAGCTAAGTATAGGGAGCCACCTCCGTCTCATACCTTTACATTCGCCTACGACGCTACCAATTTGTTATTGAAAGCAATCGAACAAGTCGCGGTCACGGATGAGGACGGAACTTTGCATATCGGCCGTCAGGCCTTACGTGATGCGTTGTACTCAGCTACGCTAGAGGGTGTAGTAGGGCCTTTGGACTGCGATCAGTTTGGCGATTGTAATGCCCCGGTGTTTAATATTGTCCAATTAGATGATTCAGTAGCCAGCGTTGAAGATTTAAGGGCAAACGTCGTCTATACGTCTAAACCAGAACAATAAGAAGTTATAAAGCGTACCTTTTCAACAACGCTAGCTTAAGGGAATCCGATGCCTTTTTTCAACTAGCACCAGATTGTTACTAAAAAGCCCACTGTATTCTGTGCAGAAGTCACAAGGTAAGAATGATGTACCTGTCATTCTTACCTTTCATTTTTTAAGATTGAGAAGAGATCTCTTGATGACTTTAATGAAAACGATTTCCCAACGCTGGAAGTCATTGAGTATTAGCTACAAATTTAATCTGGGTTTCGGGCTATTATTAGTCTTAATGCTCCTTATCGCGGTTGCTAGTGTGGCCGCCCTATTTTTTGTAAAGCAGGAAACTGAAACCGTTATTTTGGGCAACATTGAGATTGAAGGGTTAGTTCTTGAAACGGAACGGAAACTACAAACTTCTCGAAATAAACAAAGTGAGTTTTTTGCCCAATATCCTTTGATTGGGTTGAATCAAGCACGCCAACAATACGCGCTCCCTGCGATCCAGGAAATGGCAGATATGCTTACATTGAGCACCGAGTTACGCCAACGTTTAGCTGCTGCCAACTTGACTGAAGGCTCCTCTATTACCGAAGTTGACTTAAATCTGTATCTTTCGGCCGCTCAACGGAATAACGATACGTTTATTGAAGCCATCGAGTTAGTGTCTACGTTGGCTGATGATGAAACTGGCCTGGAAGCCCAGCTTGCTGTGCAAGCTGGCGTTATAGAAACCATTATTGCGGAGGATATTACCCTTTCTAACATCTATAAAGATATGCGGATATTTGAAGCCAGGTTCCTGGCAACGCGCCAGCGCCCTATTATGCAATCCGCCTTGAATGAATCTGTTGCCTTGCAACAAGCCATTGAACAGTCAGACGACATTGAAACAGCCGAAAAGGAAACGGTTTTAGCGGCCATCAGTAACTACCAGGCAGTAGCTGACGAGATTGTTGAATTAGATGCTCAATTACGCAGTAAACGTAATGACTTTGCTTTGCAGGATCAAGCTTTCCAACCTATTTCTTCAGCCCTCGTTAGTTTGGCCCAAGATCGAGTTAGTGAGGCCCAGGCACGTATCGCTCAGGTTAATACAACTATCACGATCCTGTTGGTTACCATTTCTTTGTTAGGTGTCATTTTAGGGGTGGGAGTTGCCATTATTTTCAGCCGACTCATCACAAGTAACATCCTTAAATTAACATCGGCCGTCACCAGCTTTAAAGAGGGCCAATTAGAAACAACCGTCCATATTGATAGTGATGATGAGATTGGGCAACTAGCGCAGGTTTTTAACAGCATGGCCTCCCAAATTCAAGATTTGATTGACAATCTGGAACTAAGAGTCAAGGAGAGAACACAACGACTTGAGGCAGTAGCCGATTTAGGTGGACAATTAAACACAATCCATACGGTAGATCAGTTATTCCTTAACCTGGTTCATCAAATCCAGGAACGGTTTAATTATTACCATGTCCATATTTACTTGCTTGACCCAGCAAAACAAAAATTAATCATACAAGTTGGAACAGGTCATATTGGGGCAGCATTACGGCAGGCAAACCATCAAATTTCCTTGAATATGGAAAACAGCCTGGTAGCACAAGCAGCTCGTTCCGGTCAAATCATTAACGTGTTTGATGTGGCCCAAGACAGCAGGTGGCTACCCAATCCTCTACTTCCCGATACAAAATCAGAAATTGCTGTCCCTATTATAAGCGACGGAGAAGTTCTGGGAGTGCTTGATGTGCAATCCAATGAAGTGCATGGTTTAGATGAAGCCGACGCTAACCTGCTTCTCTCTCTGGCTAATCACGCCGGGATCGCTATGAAAAACGCCATCTTGTTTGCCCAACTTCAGCAAGCAAAAGAAATGGCCGAACGAGCCAATGAAGTTAAAACCAAGTTTCTTTCTAACATGTCGCACGAGCTACGTACTCCGCTTAACGCTATCATCAACATATCAGAAATTGTCGGTGGCGGTATGTTAGGTACGATCAACAAAGAGCAACAGGAGATATTATCCCATGTTTCCGGTAGCGGGGAACACCTGTTAAACCTGATCAATGATGTGTTAGACATGTCCAAAATCGAATCGGGCATGATGGAAATTTACTTTGAAGAAGTTGACCTTTTACAAATCCTGAAAGAGACAGCGTCTATTGGCGAAGGGCTGGCTAAAAGCAAAACAATTAAAGTTGTGAAAGATTTACCCGAAGCCCTGCCTATACTCATCGGTAATAATCGCCGTCTACGACAGGTGATGCTCAATTTAATTGGAAATGCAATAAAATATACGCTTGAGGGTGAAATTTGTATTTCCGCCAAATTGGAAGGTGATTCTATTCATATCATGGTACAGGACACCGGGATTGGTATTGCCCCCGAAGACCAGCAGCGTATTTTTGAACCTTTTGAACAAGCCAGGAATGGATTGGACAATGTGATTGGAACAGGGCTAGGTCTACCCATCGCCAAACAATTGGTCGAACTACACGATGGACAAATCTGGGTTGAAAGTCAAGTAGGGAATGGCTCTATCTTCCATGTGCGCTTACCTTTACACCCGGCATCGGCACTCGGAGAAATATATAAATTGAGTTAGACACCACGAGATAGGAGAACTGAAACATGTCATTAAAAGGCAAACA
Organism: Chloroflexota bacterium; assembly: GCA_022616275.1. Lineage (GTDB taxonomy): Bacteria > Chloroflexota > Anaerolineae > Promineifilales > Promineifilaceae. The sequence continues at coordinate 19,902 of JAKEFB010000238.1, read as the reverse complement.
CATTTTTTTACTGGAAGATGATGTCCGCAATCTGGCTGTTATTAGTGTGTTTCTTCGCCAGAATGGTGTGTCATTTGTTCATGACACTTGGGGAGACACAACCTTGAAGAAGATGTTGGACTACCCCTTTGATTTCGATTTGATTTTGCTGGATTTGATGATCTCTCCGAAGGTCAGCGGTTATGATGTATTTGATGTCATCCAAAAAATAGAGAAATTTAAGGATATTCCGGTTGTTGCTGTCAGTGCGGCGGATCCCGATATTGAAATACCCAAAGCAAGAGCAAAAGGATTTCGCGGCTTCATTTCCAAACCCCTCAAGCTTTATGACTTTGAAAAAAATTTAATAGATGTTTTAAATGGAAAATCAGTGTGGTAGGAGTTGATTCTGAAGGTTTTGTGTAGGCAAGATGTAACGGTGGAGAGGGGTAAGATGTTCCTAGATAGCACTACCCCCCCCAAAAAAAAAATTGACTTTTCTGCAACTTTTGCTCCCTTGTTGTAGGTTCTGTTGACATTTCAGCGCAACCAGATGAATGCACCGAAAAAGCTCAGAAAGCCAAGATATCGCTTGGCGAGCTTATCAAAACGGGAAAAGATGCGACGATACTGCTTGATTTTGTTGATGAAGCACTCGACCAGGTGACGTTCCTTATCAAAGATGTTTGTCATAATCGCGCTGTTGCTTGCGGTTGGCTCGTGGTGGAATGACTGCTTCGATGCCCCGTTGGGCCAGCAGGTGTAACAATCGCGCCACGTCGTAGGATTTGTCGGCAATGAATGGTATGTCTGAAGAGATCATAACGGAAATGTCTTACGAGGAATTTAAGTCGCTCATTGACAGCTACATTGACCGCTCGTCTCAAGAAGATGATGAAATGTCTACTTCAACGTTCTTTGAACTCCTCTGATATTGCCTGTCCCGGCCGCCCCACAAACACCCATTCAAGCACGCAGCAACCAAATCCTGGCCCGGCAAGCACCTCCAGCAAATGACCCTTCTGCCGAACTACCGGCCGGTCTGGAAACGGCCGTTCTCCTCATCAAGCATTCAATCAGCGCCCCACCCGGCCGGCAACCCCGCCCCAGGAAACCCCGGCCGGCAAGCGTGGTATACTATAGGCAGTAATCAGTAACCGCAAGAGGTGGAGGATAAAATGCGTTGGCCAGAAATTAGAGCAACATATCCAGACCAATGGCTGGTGATTGTAGCCCTGGAAGCCCACACTGAAGGTGACCGGCGGGTGCTCGATAGGATTTCCGTCGGTGAGACCTGCGCTGATGGCCCGGCCGCGATGCAGCGGTATCGCCAACTGCACCAGGAGTATCCATATGGTACAATATTTGCAAGCGGATTGATTCTTTAGAGGTATAGATAATGAGCGCAGCTTTTCCGACAACTACTTCATATGAACACATCCACCTTGACGACAAAGGTGTGCCCCATATTACCGGAACAACCATGAAAGTGGTTGAACTGGTTATGGCTCAGAAAGCCTACGGCTGGAGCCCGGAAGAGTTACATTTTCAACATCCTTACCTGAGCATGAGCCAGATTCACTCAGCCCTGGCCTACTACTGGGAGCACAAAGACGAACTGGATGCTGATATCGAACGCCGCCGAGAGTTTGCCGAAAAATCACGCCAGGAGGCCGGCCCTTCTCAACTAGCAGCCCGCTTACGTGACCAGGGTTTGCTTGAATGAATCATCAGTCTGATTCCAACTGCATAGTACCCCCCTATATATGATCATGATCTCCTTGCGCATCTTGCGCATCTTGACAACAATCTTTCTTCACCCTATCCCCCTCTCCTTGTCCCCTTGTCCTCCCCTCACCACCCGTCCGTCCCCACCCACTCCTGCAAGTCTGCGTCGAGCTGCGCCAGGTCCAGCAGGCGCATCCCGGCCGCCTGCCAGTTAGCCCCACCCGGCCCGGCGGCCGCCACTTCCCTGGCATAGTCCTGCGCCCCGGCCGTCCAACCCTCCCGGCCGAAACCCAGGTAATAGACCTGCCATTGCCCCTCGGCCGGGACGACTTCGGCCGTCTTGCCCACCAGCTCGACCAGCGCCGGCCGTTCCACCGGCCGGGGTTGCCATTGGCACTCCCCCAGAATGAGGCTCCTGGTCATCGAATGAATGCCCACCACCTCTACCTGGGCCCGGCGCGTCCAGACGCTGCCCACCTGGCCGGCCGCCAGGGGGATGGCCTGCCTGACCCCGGCCCGCAGTGTCCATTCCCGGCACAACTCTGCCCAGGTGTGGAGACCGATAAAGTCCAGGAGGTGTTGCTCGATTTCCACCAGGGCCAGATCGGCCTCGCCCATGGCCAGTTGCGCCTGGCGAGCCGCCACAAAGCGGTAGTAGAAGCGGAGGTAAGGGTCGCTAATGTGGTAACGGCCGAGCCGGGAACGGTCGCCGGCCGTCACCGGCGTTCGCCGCTCCACAAAACCGGCTTCCTGGAGATTACTCAAATACATCGAGACGTGCCCCTGCGTCAGGCCGCTATGGCGGCTGATCTCCTTTTGGCTGCGGAAACCGGTGGCAATGGCCTGCAAGATGCTGGCGTAATTATGCGGCTCGCGCACGAAATCTTGCAGCAGCAGGCGCGGTTCGGCCTGGAGCAGATTGCCGGGCGTCAACAAGAGATGGCGGATGTTGTCAGAGACAGAGGCGGCCGGGTCTACCAATTCCCAGTAAGCGGGAATGCCGCCAAAGATGGCGTAAATGGCTACTCGCTCGCCGGCCGCGTAGCCAGGGAAAAAGTCGCGGGTATTGCCAAAGGAGAAGGGTTGCAGGTGCAACTGGCGGATAGCCCGGCCGTACAGCGGGGCGTGGTAGGAGAGCAAATGGCGGTTCATCATCCCCGGGTGAGAGCCACACAGAACGAGAAAGAGGTTACTCTGGCTCAGGGTGCTATCCCACAGGTTTTGCAAGCGGCCGGCCAGGCTGGGTTCTACTTCCAGCACGTGGGTAAACTCGTCCACCAGCAGCGCCAGGCGTTCCTGTTGGGCCAGGTGGGCTACCTGTTCCCAGGCCTGCTCCCAGGTAGCGTAGCTAAACTCTGGCGGGGCCGGGCGGTTGGGGTTGGCAAAGCGATACACCGCCTGGGAAAAGGAACGTAACTGGTCCAGCGCGGAAGAAGGCTCGGCCACCCAGTACAGCGCCCGGATGCCTTCTTGCTGTGACCAATGCCGCAGCAGGCGCGTCTTCCCCACCCGTCGCCGGCCGTATAGAATGAGCAGGGTGGCGTCCTGGGTCGCCCACAACTCGTCGAGCAGCTTTAGTTCGCGGGTCCGCCCCTTGAATTCCTGAAATTTAGCCATGAATTATACCGGTAGATTATCATAATCTTCCAGCATATTGTAGATAGAAATCTCCCCAGGGTCCATTTGCCCGGCCCGGATTGACAAATCCGCTCGCCGGGAATTGACAAATCCCCGGCTTGAGCAGATCTTGGACCTACTGAGACAGGACCTGGAACTCTTCCAACAGCCGCTCCGCCACCAGCCGGCCGGAGACGAGGGCGGTGGGCACGCCTGTGCCGGGGTGGGTGCTGGCCCCGACGAAGTAGAGGTTGTGGTAGCGCGCGTGGCGGTTGTGCGGCCGCAAGTAACCCAACTGGGCCAGGGTGTGGCCCAGGCCGTGCGTCGAGCCCTTCATCAGGTTGTACCGCTTGCGCCAGGACAGGGGCGTGAAGTTGGTCTCAAATTTCAGGTGGGCTTCCAGGCCGGTAATGCCCAGCGTCGCCAGCCGGCGGAACACCGCCTGCCGGGCCTGCTGGCGAAGGCCCGGCCACTCCTGCCGGCCGCGCTCGTCCAGGTGGCCCACCGGCACAATGGCAATGAGCGTGTCCTGGCCCGGCGGAGCCATGGCCGGGTCCAGCCGCGCCGGGGCGTGGATGTAGAGGCTGGGATTCTCCGGCAAGGTGAGGTCTTTGATGATGCTCTCAAAGTTGCCCTGGTAGTCGTCGGCCAGGAACAGCGTGTGCGGCCCGAGCGTCTCCACCACCTGGTCCACCCCCCAGAAGAAAGTGATGGTCGAACAGGAAAACCGCTTGCCGGCCAGCCGCCCGGCCGCCCCGTCCTGGGGCAGCAACTGCTGGTAGACGTAAGGCAGGTCGGCGTTGGCGATAATGGCCCCGGCCGCCACCTGCCGGCCGCCGGCCAGCGTCACCCCCCGGGCGCAATGGCCGTTGACGTCAATCCGCTCCACGGCCGCGTCGAAGCCAAACTCCACCCCGGCCTGGCGGGCAATGTTCACCAGCGCCTCCACCACCCGGTACATGCCTCCCCTGGGATACCACACCCCGTGGGCCAGCTCGGTGTAGGGCATCATCGAAAAGGTAGCCGGGGCCTCAAAGGGGCTCAGCCCCATGTACACATCCTGGAAGGTAAAGGCCGCCTTCAGCCGGGGATGGGTGAAGTAGGCCGCCATGTGGCGGTAGTGGTGGGCCAGCGGCTTCAGGTGGAACAGCAGGGGCAGGTTCTCCAGGGTAAAGAAGTCGGCCGCCGTGCGGAAGTCGCGCTGCACCAGCCGTTCCATGGCCACGTGGTAGTGGCGGTGGCCTTCTTCCAGGTAGCGCAGGAAGCCGGCAAAGCTGCCCGGCTCAATGGCCTCCAGTTGCTCTTCCATCGCCTTCAGATCGGAAGTGAGCGCCAGTTGGCGGCCGTCGTCGAAGACGAGGCGGTAGGTCGGGTCAACCCGCCGGAGGTCAAGCAGCTCGTGCAGCGACGCCCCCAGCGCCGCGAACTCCGCCTCGTAGACCAGGGGCATGACCAGCAGGGTGGGGCCGGTGTCAAACGAGTGGCCCTCCTGGCTGAACCGGTCACAGCGGCCGCCCGGCCGGCCGTTCTTTTCGTAAACCGTCACCTGCAGCCCCCGCCTGGCCAGGTGCGCGGCCGCGGCAATCCCGCCAATACCCGCCCCAATGACGATAATAGAAGGACCTTTTGTCACTTTGTCACCCTGCAACCGCAGGTTGCCGTCACCTTGTCAAGCACAGTCGATACCCTCCCTTCTCAATACCGTCTAACACCCTCTCGAAACGAGCGACGTAACTATAACCGGCCAGACGGCAGCGCAGACTTTCAACCTGGGCCAGGTACTCCTTCCCGGTCTTAAAGTAGGCCCGCGCCTGGCGGACCCTGCTCTCGACCCAGGCCCGGTAGGCGGCGCTGTCCACGTCGTCCGGGCTGATCCCGTAACTCTCCAGAAACTCACGGGGAACGTTGAAATAGCCGGCGGCCACGTCTTCCAGCGTGTCGCGCAGCATGTGGGTGATGTGGGCGGCGGTGACGGCCAGGTAGCGCGTTTCCCCCTGCGGCGTGACGCCGTCGTGGCCGATGAAATAATGCAGGGCCTCGGTCACGGCCGTGGCCAGCCAGCGCGAATACGCCACCAGCTCCGCCTCAGAAATAAGCCGGCCTCTCCGCCTGGCGTCAAATTCCATCACCTTCATCATGTTGCCAATGTACGCTTGCAGCCCGCTATTCTTCTCCTGGTCGCTCTCAACCAGCTCGACCAGCAGGCGCTCTTCGGCGGTCAAGCCGGCCGGCCGCTCGCCCCGGTAGCAGCCCTCCAGCAGCGCCCGCTGGCGGTTAATAAAGGCCAGCCGCGCCGGCCGCTCCCCATCTCCCTGGTCAATCCGATCATCTACCCAGCGAAAATAAGCGTAGGCCCGGTAAGCGCCGGCCACCCGGTCCCGGTCAACCAGGAAACGAATGATCGTGTCAGTTTGCCTGCTGGCCGCCCTGGTCATCGCTGCCGCCAATGTCTGGCTGGACCGGCCGGCCTGTCCCGGCCGCACTATCTCCCTCGGCCGCAATGGCAGACGTGGATAAAGAATATGGTTCACCTATTACCTCGTGGTTCGCGCCGCTTTCCGGCCGCTTTTGCCACCGCCCGGGCCGGTCCCGCGACCGCGCCTGGGCATATCCGGCCGGCAACGGCGTATTATTCAAAATAAACCGTGTTGATTATAGGTAGCCTGGCTTGGGCCGGTAAGTGTCAAACGGCCGCTTAGCTTGTGATATTTGTCACATATTCGTATAATTCGGGTAATTTGTGGCTATATTTTTCAGGAGCAAGACCATGCTGAAGATCGAAACCATCCACCACGTCAGCCTGCCGGTCAGCGACCTGGAGCGGGCCAAACGGTTTTACGAGGAGGTCCTGGGCCTGGCGCCGCTAGAACGGCCGCCCTTCGACTTTCCCGGGGCCTGGTACCAGGCCGGCGACCGCCAGCTTCATTTAATCGTCCACGACCACTCCACCTTCCGGGAGGGCAAACCGGTTGATTCGCGCGACGGCCATTTTGCCCTGCGCGTCGGCAGCTACGAAGCGACGCGGGCCTATCTCCGCTCCAAGGGCTTTCACCCGGAGGCCGAGGACGAGCTGAAGCGCATGAAGGAGAACCCCAGGAGTACGGCCGGCTGGCCCCAACTCTATATCATGGACCCGGATAGAAATGTGATTGAGCTGAACGCCGAGCGGCTGGCTGGATTTTAGATTTTAGATTTTGGATTTGGAGCGAGGGCGGTATGGCTCACTTTACCAGGCAGGTGGTTGAGTAATGGGCAAAATTGGTTTATGATTCAATTGCCTATGACTGGAGTTTAGAGCGAGAGCGACGATTGCGCCGCAATCGCGAGCTGGAGGAAGAAGCAGGGGGTTGGCGCTCTCGTTTTGGGTCAGGGCTCTAAACTCAAAGGTTGAAGCAGAGAAATTGAATTAGTAGAGAAAGGAGTTTGAAATGGCAGAGAGTGTGTACAAAGTCATCAACCTCGTCGGCAGCAGCTCCGAGTCCTGGGAGAAGGCGGCCAGGGCGGCCATCGAGCGGGCTTCCGAGACGCTGCGCGACCTGCGCGTGGCCCGGATCGTCGAGCAAGACATCCACATTGAAGGCAATTCCCTGACCTACCGGGTGAAAATAGAGCTTTCCTTCAAGTACGAAGAGTAAGAAGGTGACAGTCACCTCCCAGGTGACTGTCACCTCCTGGCGACCGCGAAAAGACACTTGAGGTAAGCCCCTTCGGGGAAGCCAATCGGATGGTCGAGGGGGTGGCCGGTGCGCATCAGCTCGACCAGCGATCGGCCGGCGGCGCGGGTCGCGGCCTGGACGGCCGTAAAGAACGCCTCGGCGCTCACCCGGCTGGAACAAGAGCAAATAACCAGCGTCCCGCCCGGCGGTAAGAGGGCCAGGCCGGCCTGGGCCAGCCGGCCGTAGGCGGCCAGTGCGCCCGGTACCTGTTCCTGGCTGCTGGCAAATGAGGGGGGATCGAGGATGGCCAGGTCAAAGCGCTGTCCCTGGTTGGCCAGCTCAGCCAGCACCTCGAAGGCGTCGCCAACGATGGTTTCGTGCCGGGCGGCGGCCACGGCCGGGTGGTCCTGGTTGTGGCCAAAGTTGCGAACGGCCGCCTCCAGCGCCGGCTGGCTGGCGTCCACGCTGACCACTTCCCTGGCCCTGCCCCGCGCCGCGTAGACTGAAAAGCCGCCGCTGTAGGCAAAGACGTTCAAGACCCGCCGGCCGGCGGCCAGTTCCTCCACCCGCGCCCGGTTGTCGCGCTGGTCGAGGAAAAAGCCGGTCTTTTGCCCCCAGACCACGTCAGCCTCGAACAGCAGCCCGTTCTCTTCAAAAAGCACCGGCCCCGCCAGCGGCCGGCCGGACAGCAATTGCCCGTCTTGCAAACCATACAACCCGGCCGCCACCGGCTGGCTGGCCCGGCTGAGGCGCAGGACCAGCCGCCCGGCCGGGGTGACGGCCTGGAGGGCCGGCAGCAGCTCGTGAAAATGGGGGACCCAGGCGGCCGTGTCCAGCCGGATAACGAGCGTCTCCGCGTAGCGGTCCACGACCAGGCCGGGCAGGCCGTCGTTCTCGCCGTGGACCAGGCGGTAGCCGGTGGTGCCGCTGGCCGGCAGCGCAGCGCGAATGGCCGCCGCGGCCGCCAGCCGGTCCCGGAACCACTCGCCATCAATCGTCGCCGGCCGGTGGTGCTGCAACAGCCGCACCCGCAGCGGCGAATGAGGGTCGTAGAGGCCGATGGCCAGGAAGCGGCGCCGGCCGTCAAAGACGACGGCCAGGTCGCCCGGCTGCCCCTCGTGGCTCTGCTCGCGAATGGCCTGGTCGAAGAGCCAGGGATGCCCCTGCCGCACAGCGCGCTCGGCCGCCGGCGTCACTCGCAGCGCAATCCGCCGCTCAGCCGGCCGGGGGATCATGGCATGTAAACTATTCACCAAGGCTCTGCAGCTCTAGCGGCAGGTCGAAGGGGCCGGCCTGGTCGCAGTTTTTCTGTTCCTGGGCGCTGACCATGTGGAAGCTGAGCGCGCCGATTTGGTTAATCTCGGCCGGCAGCCGGCCGGTGGGGATCTCGAAAACGACCTTGCCAAGCATATCTTTGCCGGTTGGCGAAACCATTTCGTAGCCGATGTTCAGGCCGTCGGCGCCCTGGAAGCGGCCGGCCTCGTCAATCGTCCCGCTTTCCTCGCCCAACAACTGGAACGTGTTGGGGTCCATCTGGCCGATGCGGCGAGCGCCCTCGTGTATTTCCCAGAGAAAGGCGATGGTCCGGCCGTCAGCCCCAACAATGAAAAGGGCGACGGCAAAGCTGTAGTCGTCAAGGAGGTAGCGCAGGAGAGCGACTTCAACCAACAGGCTGCCGCGCCGCACTGTAATCGTGCTCATGTCCACCTGGGCATCGTCAACGCCGGCGCCACTCGCACAACGCACGGCGTCGGCCGTCTCGTCGCTGAATTCTACGCCAGCCGGGGTCGGGGTGGGAGTCGGCGTGGGCGTGTGGGTCGGGGTATTCGTCGGCGTTGGTGTGGGTAATGGCCGTGTGTTTGTCGGCTCCGGCGTGGGGCTGGGCTCGGCCGTGGCGGCCGGCGCGGCCGCCGCCGGCCGGGTGGCCGTGGCCGGGTGTTCGGCGGCAACGGCCTGGTTGACCAGCCCGGCGTCGTATTTATAAGCAGCCTCAATTTCGCCAACTTCGACGGTGAGGACGCCGGTCACAATGCTGCCGCCTCGCGGGTCGGCGTCGCTGTCTTTGTCGTCAGCGCCTCGATCTTGTTCCGTAAAGGCGGACCCGGCCGGGGAGATAACGTGCAGGCGATAAGCTTCGGCCTCGGGGAGAAAATCAAAGGCGAAGTTGCCGGCCGCGCCGGTTCTGGTGCGGCTCAGTTCCCGTTCGGCCGCGTCAACAAGCGCCAGGTAGAGAACAACCTCCACATCCGGCAGCCCGGGTTCGCCGTCATCCTGGACGCCATTGCCGTTGCGGTCGTCCCAGACGCGGCCGTGAATGGCGATATTTTGCGTCAGGCCAGTACAGGCCGTCACAACGAGAGCGTATGCGAGGATTGCCAACAGGTAACGAGACTTTACCATCACCCACCTCCCTGATTCTGATAACTTCATCTTATAACAATTCACTGCTCAATTGCCAGCTCAAAAAGTGCTCATTCGATAATCACTTTGGCCTTGCCAAACTCCGCATCTTTGCGTTTTAATTGGGCGGGTTATTTATGGTTAGACAGGTAACGGTTACTGTGCCGGCGACGACGGCGAATTTAGGGCCGGGGTTCGATTGTTTGGGGCTGGCCCTGGGGTTGTACAACCGCGTCACCTTTGTCGAGACGGCCGGCGGGTTAGAGGTGGTTATTCGTGGCGAGGGGGCAGAGCCGTTGCCGACGGACGAGACGAACCTGGTGGTCCGGGCAGCCGGGCGGCTGTTCCAGGTGGTTGGGCGGCGGCCGGCCGGGCTGCGGGTGGTCCAGGAAAACGACATCCCGGTGGGCAGCGGGCTGGGCAGCAGCGCGGCCGCGGCGCTGGGCGGGCTGCTGGCGGCCAACGCCCTGGTGAACGCCGGCCTGGAACGCGAGGCGCTGCTGGCCCTGGCCACAGAGATTGAAGGCCACCCGGATAATGTGGCCCCAGCGCTATACGGCGGCCTGGCCCTGGTCATCCAGGACGAGGGGCGGCTGCTGGTGGAGTCCATCCCCGTCCCGGAAATGGAAGTGGCCATCGTGCTGCCGGCGTTTGAGTTGCCGACGGCCGAGGCCCGCGCCGCGTTGCCGAAACAGGTGCCGCTGGCCGACGCGGTCTTTAACGCCGGCCGGGTGGGGCTACTGGTGCGGGCGCTGGCCGCCGGGGATTACGGCCGGCTGGGCATGGCCACCCAGGACCGGCTGCACCAGCCGTACCGCCTGCCGCTCGTTCCCGGCCTGGCCCAGGCTTTTGCCGCGGCCCGTGCCGCCGGAGCGGCGGCCGTCGCCCTCAGCGGGGCTGGCCCCAGCCTGGTAGCCTTTGCCCCGGCCGGCCACCAGGCGATTGGCGAGGCAGCGATGGCGGCTTTTGCCTCGGCCGGCCTGGAGAGCCGAAGCTGGATTTTGCCGGTGGACGGCGTGGGCTGCCGCGTAGAGTAACCTCCCGGAGGTTGGCGATGGCGCCAGGCAGCCCGGCAGCCATCGCTTGAACCTCCGGGAGGTTAAGTGAACCTGGCAGCCCAGGCCACTCTTTGCTAAACTAAAACGACCATAGCCAAAAGCTATTACCCAACTTTAAAGCAAGAGCATGGTTTTCGCACTGCGAAAACACGGCTAGAGGAGAATTCAAGTGGACAAAGAAACACTGCTAGAGTGGTACCGGCAGATGGTTCTCATCCGCCGCGTCGAACAGCGCAGCGCCGAGTTGTACCAGCAAGGAAAGATTGGCGGCTTTTTGCACCTCTATATTGGCCAGGAGGCCGTGGCGGTAGGGGCCATTGCCGCCCGCCAGGAAGGAGACCACGTCATCACCGCTTACCGGGACCACGGCCACGCCCTGGCGGTCGGGTCGCCGACGAAGAAGATTATGGCCGAACTGTTGGGCAAGGCGACCGGCCTGAGCAAGGGCAAGGGCGGCTCGATGCACCTGGCCGACCGGGAGCGCAACTATTGGGGCGGCTACGCCATCGTCGGCGGCCACCTGTCGCTGGCGACGGGCATCGCCCTGGCCGAGCAGTACCGGGAGACGGACAGCGCCGTCCTGTGCTTCTTTGGCGACGGCTCGACGAATATCGGCTATTTCCACGAGGCGCTGAACCTGGCCGGGGTGTGGGACTTGCCCATCGTCTGGATTTGTGAGAACAACCAATATGGCATGGGGACGGCCGTGGAGCGGGCTTCGGCCGTGCCTAAGATGGTGGATAAGGCCAAAGCGTATGGCATGAAAGGCAAGCAGGTCAACGGCATGAACGTTATCGAGGTCCACGAAGCCACGGCCAGGGCGCTGAAGGACATGCGGGCCGGCAAAGGGCCGCAGTTCCTGGAAATGCTCACCTACCGCTACGAAGGCCACAGCATGGGTGACCCGCTGCGCTACCGGACGAAAGACGAGGTGGAGAAGTGGCGGGCAGACGACTCGATTGGCATCCTGGAGCGCCACCTGCTGGAACAGGGGCTGGCCGGCCGGGAGAAGCTGGAAGAGATTGACCAGGCGGTTGAGCAGGAAGTGAACGCGGCGGTGCAATTTGCCGAGGAATCGCCGCTGCCGGCGCCGGAAGAGTTATTCAGGGATATTTACGTGGAGGCATGACGATGGCGCGCATCACGATGAGACAGGCAATAACCGACGCCCTGCGCGAGGAAATGAACCGCGACGAAGCGGTCTTTATCATGGGCGAAGAAGTGGGCATGTGGGGAGGCACCTACGCCGTGACCCGGGGGTTTTACGACGAGTTTGGCGATAAGCGCATCAAGGATACGCCGATTTCAGAGATGGTCATTGGTGGCGCGGCCGTGGGCGCGGCGATGAACGGGCTGCGGCCGGTGGCCGAGTTTATGACCATTAACTTTGCCTTCCTGGCGCTGGACGCCATCGTCAACCACGCCGCCAAAATTCATTACATGTTTGGTGGGCAGTTCAAGTGCCCGGTGGTTTTCCGGGCGCCGGGCGGCGGCGGCCGGCAGTTGGGGGCCACTCACAGCCACACGCCGGACGTGATTTTTGCCTATTTCCCCGGCCTGGTGGTGGTCTCGCCCGGCACGCCCTACGACGCCAAGGGGCTGCTGAAGGCGGCCATCCGCAGCGACGACCCGGTGCTGTTCATCGAGCACGCCACGCTATACCAGTTGCGCGGCGAAGTGCCGGAAGGGGAGGATTATACGGTGCCGTTCGGCGTCTCCGAGGTCAAGCGGCCAGGCTCGGACGTGACCATTGTGACCTACGCTCAAGGGCTGCAAATCTCGCTGGAAGCGGCCGAGCGGCTGGCCCAGGACGGGATTGAGGCCGAGGTAGTGGATTTAAGGACGCTGCGGCCGCTGGACATGGGGCCGGTGCTGGACTCCTTCAAGAAGACCTTTAAGGCGGTTATTGTCGAAGAAGGGTGGCGTTCCTACGGCATTGGCGCGGAAATTGCCGCCCGCCTCCAGGAAGAGGCTTTTGATTACCTAGACGCGCCGATCCGGCGGGTGGCTCAACAGGAAGCACTGCTGCCGTATTCCCGTGAGCTGGAGCAAATGGCCCTGATTAACGTGGACCAGGTGGTGAAAGCGGTGAAGGAGATTGTCTGATGGCTGAGTACATCGTCATGCCCAAGCTGGGCTTCGACATGCGAGAGGCCCAACTGGTGCGCTGGCTGAAAGAGGTCGGCGACCAGGTCAATAAAGGCGATATCGTGGCTGAAATTGAGTCGGACAAGGCCACGTTGGAATTGGAAGCCCAGGCCGGCGGGGTGCTGCTGAAGAAGCTGGCCAACGACGGCGACGTCGTGCCGGTGGGCGGCAACATGGCCATCGTCGGCCAGCAGGGCGAGGACGTTTCCGGTATGGATGGGGCCGGGCAGGCCAGGCCGGCGGCCGAAGCCAAACCGGCCGGGAAAGAAGCCCCAGCCCCGCAAGAAGCCCCGGCGGAAGAGGAAGCGGCGGCCGCTCCGCCAGAAAAGGAAGCTCCCGCCAAACAGGAAGCGGCGGCTGCTCCGCCGGCCGCCAGACCGGAGGCGGAAGCCAAACCGGCCCCCGACGGCAAAGCGCCGGCCGTCAGCGAGGAGTATCCCGGTGGGGTGAAGGCGACGCCGGTGGCCCGGCGGATTGCCCGGGAGCACGAGGTGGACCTGAAGCAGGTGGCCGCCAGCGGTCCGGGCGGCCGGGTCCGCAAGGCGGACGTGGAGAGTTTCCTGGAGCGCCGTGAAGCAGCCCCCGCGCCGGCAGTGGCCCCGGCCGTTGCGCCAGCGGCGGTGCCGGTTGGGCCGGACACGGCCGAGGTCGAGCTGACCCGCCTGCGCAAGGCCATCGGCCGGCGAATGGCGGAGAGCAAGACGACCGCCCCCCATTTCTACGTGACGACCGAAATAGACATGGGGCCGGCGCTGGAGCTGCGCAAGCAAATCAACGCCTCGCTGCCGGAGGAGCAGAAGGTGACGGTCAACGATATGATCGTCAAAGCGGCGGCGCTGACGCTGCGCGATTTCCCCAACCTGAACGCCAGCTTTGCCGGAGATAAACTGGTCCGCCACAACCGGATCAATATTGGCTCGGCCGTAGCCGTGGAGGGCGGTCTTCTGACGGTAGTCCAACAGAATACGGATATCTCCACGTTGTCGAAGGTGGCGGCCGACAACAAGACGATGATTGCCCGGGCGCGGCAGGGTAAGAGCCGGCCGGAGGATTTTGAAGGCGGCACGTTCACCGTCAGTAACCTGGGCGCCTACGACGTGGACCACTTTATTGCCATCATCAACCCGCCGGAGGCGGCCATCCTGGCGGTGGGCACGGCTAGAGAAGTGCCGGTGGTGGTCAACGGTGGGTTGGCGGTTGGCTGGCGGATGAAGGCGACGATTTCGGCCGACCACCGGGTGAGCGACGGGGCCGAGGCGGCGCAATTTATGCAGAAATTTAAGGAGTTGTTGGAGCGGCCGTTACGTCTCCTGTTGTGAGAGATTGGAGATCGGAGATTAGAGATTGGAGATTGGCCTGGTGTGGTCGAGAGGACCTGCCAGGCCATTTTCGTTAGTAGAACAATTTTAGAAAATTGTTCTACCGCCGGCAGGAGTGATAATCTGGAGGAAGAGCGGTATAATACGGTTGAGTTGTCATAAAGGTGAGACAGGTTGGTAGTATGCAGAATATATTGGTTATTGACGACGATGAGTTGGTTTCGCGGACGTTGCAGCGGGCCTTGAAGATGTATGGCTACCAGGTGATGGTGGCCAACAGCGGCACGGAGGGGCTGCAACTGGGGCGACGGCACTTGCCAGATTTGCTGGTGCTGGACGTAGTCATGCCGGGCATGGATGGTTACCAGGTCTGCCGCCAGGCGCGGGGCGACCCGTTGTTGAAGGATGTACCGATTCTGTTCCTGACGGCCAAGTCGAAGGACGAGGACAAGATTGAAGGGTTTCGCGCCGGCGGAGACGATTACCTGGCCAAGCCGTTTAATATGGACGAGCTGCAACTGCGGATCAAGGCCATTCTGCGGCGAACGGCCGAGGAGATGCAGTCGAAGGACGAAGGGTTGGTGCAGGTTGGGGATGTGACGCTGGATACGCGGAGCTTTAAGGTGACGACGCCGGCCGGAATTACGCTCTTGACCAACGTGCAGTTTGATTTGCTCTACCACCTGATGAGCCACGCCGGGCAGGTATTTACCAGCCAGCAGTTACTCCAGGACGTGTGGGATTACCCCCGGGACACCGGCAGCCCGGAGCTGGTGCGGGCCCATGTGAAGAATCTGCGCGACAAGTTGGAAGCGGATCCCAAAAACCCGGTTTACATTCGCACGATCCAGGGGCACGGTTATACCTTTGCGGTTGAGTAGAGCAGGGCAATAGGACGCAGATTTTCCTGATGAACGCTGATACTGTCCCGGCCCACATCCTGGTGGTGGATGACGAGCCGGAGATTGCCGAGTCGCTGGCCGACTTCCTGGCCAAGAAGGAAGGTTACCGGGTAACGCAGGCCAGCGACGGCCGGAAGGCGATCCAGATCCTCGAAAGCAGCCTGGGCGACCCGGCCGCGGCGGTAGACCTGGTGCTGCTGGACATGCGCATGCCGGTCATGTCGGGGCCAGAGGTGTTGGCCTGGCTGCGCAGCCACCCCGATTTGCAGTATACCCGCGTGGTGGTGCTGACGGCGGCCGCCGGCAACCAGGAAAAGGTGGAAGCGCTATCGGCCGGGGCCGACGATTACATCACCAAGCCATATTACCCCCAGGAACTGCTGGCCCGCGTCCAGACCATTTTGCGCTCGCGGCAACTAGAAAAGCAACTGCAGCGCCAGAGCCAGCAACTAGCCACGCTAAACCGGGTCAGCCGGGCGGTGACGGCGACGCTGTCGGTGACCGAGGTGCTGGCCACGGCCGCCGAAGGGGTAGACCAGGTCCTGGGGGTGCAGAGCGCGGCCGTGCTGATGGCCAATCACAGCCACACCCACCTCCATTGCCGGTACGTCCAGTCCTCAGACGGGCTGCGGGTGGAGGCGTTTAGCCCGGTACCGGCCGGGCAGGGGGTGATTGGCGCCGCTTTTGCCGGGCGCCGTAACTTCTGCCTCAACGACCTGGAAAATGAGACGCCTTTTCAAACCGGCCTGGACGCCCCGGGCAGCTACCCGGTCCGGTCGTTGATGGCCGGTCCGCTGGTCGTGCGGGGCCGGCCGGTCGGGGTGCTGGTGGTCTACAACAAATGCGACGGCCCTTTTTCGGAGGTGGACCAGGATTTATTTACCTCTCTGGCCAGCTCGGTGAGCCGGGCGATTGAGATTGCCTGGCTGTTCCAAAGCGTGGGCCTGCGCCAGCAAGAGCTGCTGGAGAGCCGGAACACGCTCCAGGCGGTGATTGACGGCATCCTGCACCCCATTTACACCATCAACGAGGAGTGGCAACTGGTGGCGGTAAACGAGACGCGGGCGGCCGAACTGGCGACGACGCCGAACACGCTGGCCGGCCAGATTTGCTATCGGGTCTTTTTTAACCGGGACGCGCCGTGCGAGCATTGCCAGGTGGCGCTAACTCTGGCCGAAAAGCAACCTCAAGGCTGGCCGGTGCGTTGGGTGGGCGCAGACCACCTGCCGGTGGAGTGGGACGTCAGCGCGTATCCGATTCCCGGCTCTAAGGCCGGCTCGGCCCGGGTGGTGGTCGTCTGGCAGGACCGGACGGACGAGCGCCGGCTGGAAAGCTCGCTGATGCAGGCCGGCAAGCTGGCGGCCATCGGCCAACTGGCGGCCGGGGTAGCCCACGAAATCAACAACCCGCTGACGGCCATCACGGCCAACGCCCAGATGTTACAAATGTTTATCCCGCCGGAGGATGAGAATTACGAGTCAGTAGACCTGATCTTGCGGGCCAGCGACCGGGCGGCCAAGGTGGTGCGGGGGCTGCTGGATTTTGCCCGCCAGGCGCAATACGACTTTGAGCCGGCCGACCTGAACCACTCGATCCGCCAGGCGCTCAGCCTGGTGGCTTACCAGCTTGCGGCGGCCAATATTGAGGTGATCCATACCCTGACCGACGACCTGCCGCCGATTGTGGCCAGTTGGGAGCATTTAAAAAGCGTCTGGTTGAACCTGCTGATTAATGCCCGGGACGCGGTGCAGGATCGGCCGGACGGCCGGCAAATTGAGATTATCACCCGGCGAGACCCGGCCGGGAGCTACATCCAGGTGCTTTTCCGCGACAACGGCCGGGGAATGTCACCGGCCGAACTGGCCCACATCTTTGAGCCTTTTTACACGACCAAGGCGCCGGGCCAGGGGACGGGGCTGGGACTGGCCACCAGCCATCGCATCATCGAGCAGCACGGCGGTGAAATCAGCGTGGTCAGCGCGCCAGGCGAAGGGACGACGTTTGTGGTTCGGTTGCCGGCAAGGGAGTAACGCGTGAGCAGCGATTTGCAATCCAGGGATCAGCCACTACACCCCTCGGCGCAAAGGGTGGCCAACGCGGCGCGGGAGCTGGGGCTGGAGGTGGAGGTTGTAGAGTTCCCGCAGACGACGCGGATGGCCGGGACGCCTTTTGCCGTTTTTGCTATTACGCCGGCTGAGCTATTGCGGGCCTGCCAGGGGACGACGGCCGATTTGAAAGTCGTTTAGAGTAGAAGATTAACGCCTCCACCACCTGAACAGGGAGAACAGCCCCAGCAGTCCGCCGAGGAAAGTGAAGAGCGCTCCCAGGCCCCCGACGACCAGCGGAGCAACCCACAATTTGTTAAAGTCGTTGAGGACTACCTCGGATGGGTTGTCAGGATTGTAAAAAACCTCTACTTCATCGCTGGCGGCATAGGCGGTGTCATAACCATTGTCGGACGTGTTAATCGTCACCAGGCCGCCCAATGCCGACGTTTGCCTGGGAGTAGCCGGGGTGCTACGGATAAAGTCGCCGTCGGCCGTGGTAAACTCAACGGTTGGAAAATAATCTACGTCCTCCCCAGCGTCTATTGTCTCCACGTGGGTGACGGTCGCCGTGGTCCGATCCAGGCCGGCTAACCCCTGGTAGCTGTTCCAGCCGAGGTAGACGCCAACAACCAGCATGCAGAGACCGATGGAGAAGAAGACAACTGCGACGAGGGCCTGCTCCTGTGGTTTACTTTGAACCATATCTATTCTCCAATGAACCGGTTGGGGCTGTCCAAAACCGGGGTTCCATCACCTAAGGGCGTTCAAGACGGCAAAAAAGAGGCACAGGCCCACCACTCCCAGCAGCAGGCCGGCGACAGCCGCCGCTCGCGGCCGGTTGCTGCCGAAGAGGCCACCCAACCCAAGCCCGGCGGCCAGGAGACCCAAAAAAGCGCTGCTGGCCCCGCAGATGAAGAGAGGCCGGCCGCCTGGAGCCAGGGTTGCTGCCGGCCGGCGAGGGCGCACAGACCAATGCCGAAGACAAAGGCGGCCGAGGCGATCCCCAGGGCCAGACTGGCGTTGCCTAAGGTGTTAGGTTGCGGAGATCGGTCCACAGATTTACACAGATTGGCACAAATTTATAGGGGCAGGTAGTGTATTTTGATAAATAGACTAAATGACAAAACAATTTTAGCATAAAATGAAGAAAGGAGTTGAAAAGGTAGAGTTGCCAGATCGGGGTCTGGGAAGTACCATCGCGGTTGGCCGGCCGGAAACGTACGTAGGCGTTAATCGGCGCGGCCTCCCGGCCGTCCTGAATATGGCGGCCGTTGAGACAGGTGGGCGAGGGTAAAAATGGCGCAACAGATTGATCGCTACGAGATCAGGGCCGAAATCGGCCGGGGAGGAATGGCCACCGTTTTCCACGCTTACGACCCGCGCTTCAAGCGAGACGTAGCCATTAAGGTCTTGCCCCGCGAATTGGTGCATAGCCCGACCTTTAAGGCCCGCTTCGAGCGGGAAGCGCAGACCATTGCCGCCCTGGAGCACCCGGCCATTGTGCCGGTGTATGATTTTGGCGAGGAGGACGGCCAGCCCTACCTGGTCATGCGCTTTATGACAGGCGGCTCGCTGGCCGACCGGCTGAAGCCTGAGCCACTATCGCTGGGGGAGGCCGGCCGCATTTTCAGGCGCCTGGCCCCGGCGCTGGACTCGGCCCACGCCAGGGGTATCATCCACCGCGACCTGAAGCCGGGGAATATTCTGTTTGACCAGTGGAATGAACCGCACTTGTCTGATTTTGGCATTGTTAAACTGGCCGCGGCCGGCGGCGCGGAACTGACCGGCACCGGTGGCATATTGGGAACGCCGGCCTACATGAGCCCGGAGCAGGTGCTGGGGACGCAGGAATTGGACGGCCGGAGCGACGTGTATGCACTGGGAGTTATCTTCTTTGAGATGTTGACCGGGCGGCGGCCGTACCAGGCCGATACGCCGATGGGACTGGCTTTTAAGCATGTTAACGAGCCTATCCCGCAGGTGCTAGAGCTGAACGCGGCGCTGCCGCCGGGCTGCCAGGTGGTAATTGATCGGGCGATGGCCAAGGACCGGGAGGATCGTTATGCCACAGCCGAGGCGCTGGCGGCGGCCATTACCGGTGTAGCCGGCGAAGCGGCCACGCCGCCGGAGCTTACCAGGCTGGTCGTTCGCCCCACGACTGAAGCGCTGCCCGATTCCCAGGCGGCCACCCGTCTGGAGCCGCCAACGCCAGCCCCAGCCGAAGCGCTGCCTGATTCCCAGGTGGCCACGCGTTTGGAGGAGCCACCCCCGGCCGGACTGCCTCCGACGACGGTGGAGCCACGACCCGAACCAACGGCTGCTACCAGGGTGGCCCCGGCGGCTGCGCCGGCCCAGAAACGGGGTCGAGGGCCGGCGTGGGCCTGGGCGGCCGGCGGGCTGGGGTTGCTGTGCCTGGCATTGGTGGCGGCCCTGGCCCTGGGAGGAAGGGGGCTGCTGGCGGCGCTGGCCGGCCAGGAATCGCCCACACCCCGGCCGGCGGCGACAACACGGCCGGCGGAGACAGGCGTGGTTGCCGGTTTGGAGGAGTTGCAATGTCAAGACCCATTGGGCTGCGTGAAGATAGAGCCGGGCGATCCCATTAAGGTCGCCTCGCTCCAGGCCATCAGCGGGGCCGTCGCCAGCCTGGGCACTGACCAGGTCCGGGGTATCGAAATCGCCATCGCCGACAAAGGGCTGATTAAGGGCCACGCTATCACCTTGCAGAGCGAGGATGACCTGTGCTCGTCTGAAGGCGGTACGGTCGGAGCCCAGCGCATCGTCGCCGACCCGCGAATTATCGGTATTATCGGTACGACTTGCTCCGGGGCGGGCGTGCCGGCGGCCGAAATCATGTCGGAGGCCGGGCTGGTGATGATCTCCAGCTCCAACACCTCGCCGGTGATGACGACGGAAGACGGCCAGACGCCTGGCAGGGGGCATCAAGTGGGCTACTTCCGCACCGCCCACAACGATACCGTCCAGGGGGCGGCGGCGGCCCAGTTCGCCTACACCGAGCTGGGGCTGCGCCAGGCGGCCAGCATCCACGA
>JAKEFB010000237.1 GCA_022616275.1 Chloroflexota bacterium | reverse complement strand
TCATACAAAAAGTCATTCTAATGCAAGGAGGGAAGTAACTGTTAGTAACAAACGACCCCAATCCACGTGACAAATGTCATCCCTTACCGGCGGGTATAAACGGCTGCGACTTCCCTCACCATGCGTTCGGCGGTAAATTGTTGTCCGGCGCGCGCCTGCCCCGACGCCCCCATCGCCCGGCTCAGTACGGGATTCTCTATTAAGGTCTGCAAAGCCCGCGCCAGTCCGCTAATATCAGCCCGCTCCGTTAATAGTCCCGTCTCACCATCCAGCACTGCTTCGGGGATGCCGCCGGCCCGGGTAGCTACTACCGGGAGGCCGGCGGCCATCGCTTCGAGCACGGTCAGGGGCAGCCCCTCCCACCCCCAGGTGGTCAGCGCATAGATGTCGCTGGCGGCGTAAATTTGTGGCAGCTCTTGCCGCCAACCGGTTTGAGCCACCCGGCCAGCCAGCGACAACGCCTGCACCTGTTGTTCGACCTGCGGCCGCAGTGGCCCATCGCCCACAATCAACAAATGGGTCTGGGGGTGATGCCCGGCTACCTGGTAAAAGGCGTGCAGTAAGGTGTCCAGGTCGCGCGGCTTGTCCAGGCGACAGATGGTGGTAATAAGCACAGTTTGTGGCGACAAGCCCAGCGCGCGTCGGCCGGCCAGGCGCGCGGCGCTGTCTACCTGGAATTCGCTGGCGCGAATGCCGTTTTGAATGACCCGCACCCGTTCCGGCCAGGCAATCCGGGCGGCTAAAAAGGCTTCTCGCTCGGCCTGGCAGACGGCAATAAAAGTGTCTGTCAAGGGAGCCAGGGCGCGCTCAATGGCTAACAAGATTGCCCGGCGCGGTCGGGGATAGTAGGGCGCGGCGAAGCCGTGAATGGTATAGATCAGGCGCGGCCGTAGCCGGCTAGACCACCAGGCCAGCCGGCCGAACAGGGCCGCCCTGGCCCCGTGGAGGTGTAGAATATCTACCACGGCGCTCAAGCGCCGGAGCTGCCGCAGGGCAGCCAGGGAGAAGCCGGCAGCAATAGGGATCTGGTGGAAAGGCAGACCGGCGGCAGTAAAATCGGCGCGACCGACGTGGCCGCCGTCCTCCGGCATGGCCACCTGCACGGCAAAGCGACGCCTGTCCAGCCCCAGGGCCAGGTCGCGGACGTGGGCGGCGCCCCCGCCCCGGGAAGAAGCGACCAGGTGCAAGACGCGCATAGGTTTCATCCATCACTGGCGGCCGCCAGCAACCGTTCGATCTCCTCGGTCTGGCTCTCCCAGGAGTAAGCGCTGGCCACGGCCGCCCACCGGCTTTGTTCCTGGGGGGTCGCCGGCCGGGCCAGCCGTTCCTGGATGGCAGCCACGTATTCTTCGGCCGTGCGGGCCAGGTGGACGTGGGCCGCTTCACGGCGCAGGTAAGGCAGGTCGGCAGCGACCACCGGCTTACCCATAGCCAGATACTCGTACAGCTTGAGGGGGGAAAGTCCCTCGGTGTAGGGCGTCCGGCGGTAGGGAATGAAGCCAACGTCAAGGCCGGCAATCACGGCCGGAACAGCGGCGTACGGGCGGACCGGCAAGAAATAGACGTTAGACAGCCCCTGAAGTGGGTCCAACTCGACCAGGTGGCGTTTGACCGGGCCGGCGAGCACAAAGGAGACGTGAGGCAGGGCCTGGGCGCAGGCAACCAGCGCGGCCACGTCCAGCCGGTTGTCAATGGTCCCCACGAAGCCAACCCTTGGCCGGGGCAGGGCCGCCACGTCGGCCGCCGGAGCTTCGACCCGCGCCGGGTTAAAGTGGTCCACGTCAACCCCGCCGGGCAGGAAGTGAGTATGAGGATTGCAGGCTCGTCTGGCCTCGGCCAGAGTTTCGGTGCGGGTCAAGACCAGGTCGGCGCGCCGGCAGAGGTCGGCTTCCATCCGGGCGATGGCCCCGGCCGGGGATAGAGGATAAGAGACGGCGGTGAAGTCGTCAATGCAGTGATATACGGCCAGACGCTCGCCCAGCCGGCCGACCAGGTAAGCGGTATTAGGCCAGTAGGTCCACAAGACGTCGGCCGGCCGGCCCAGCCGGCGCAGGGCGCGGCGCAAGTCTAGCCGCAGCAGGCGCTGGTTGATGGCGTTGCCGGCCGGGTGGTAATAGACGGGCAGAACCGGCCAGGGCGTATAGGCCTGGATGCGGCCGGCAATGGGGCGCAGCCGCCCTAACCGCTTCAACGCCCGGCGCGTTCCGGCCGGGTCAGAGATAAAGGAGTGGAGTGACCGGGGCACCTCGACAAAAAGCACCTGGTGGCCCCGGCCGGCCAGGCAGAGCGCCAGTTGCTGGCGGCTGCCGAATTGGGGCGCGTCCCAGTCGGTGGTGGAAAGCCAGAGAAAGGTCTGGGAGCGCATCGTTAAGGAGAAGGCGTGATCGGGGCGTCCACGTTGTTGAGGTAAGAGTTATAGGGCGTGGGGAGCAGGCGGTGACCATAGAGGAGGGTGGCCGGGAGCATGGGCAGCAGGATGGCAACCAGGGCTGGGGCCAGCCAGCGTTGGGGCAGGGCCGCCACAGCCACAGCCGCCAGGAGGGCGACAGGGGCGACGAACGACAGGTAGCCATGCTCACCGCTGAGGCCGGCCAGATGGACGAAGAGCAATGGTCCGGTCGCCGCCAGCCACAAGAGCAGGAGGGCGTCGGCGGAGTTGGCCAGCCGCCAGCGCCGGGCGATGATCACCAGGCCGGCGGCGGCAGCTATCAACACGGGGGGTGTCCACAAGGTGAGGGCCACGCCCGCCAGCCAGGTCCGCTGCTGCCAGAGGTGGTTTAGATAAAAGGCGGCGCTGCGATTCTGGTAGGCCGTGTCCACCGGGTTGCGGATGGCCTGAATGTACGGCCCTGGAGCCACAAAAACCAGGAAGACCAGTAGAGCCAGACCCACCATGAGGGCGAGCCTGGCCGGTGGCGTATATAGCCAGCCGGGGAACCGGCTTTGGCTAACTCGCCTGGCCTTTCTCCTGGCCCGTTTAGTTTCGGGTCTGGCCGGCGCAGGTGGCGCCGCCGCCGGCCGCCAGCGCCAGGCGACGTAGGCCATAGCCAGAACGGCCAGGATGGGCGCAGAGGTTTTGCTGGCGGCGGCCAGCCCCAGGAGGATACCGGCCGCGGCCGTCCACTTCAGGGCGCCGGCGGGTTGCCAGGCCTGAAAGAGGCACCAGATCCAGGCGGCCGTCAACAAGCTATAGATTGGGTCGAGGTAAAGCGTCCGCTGGTAACGGACGGCCAGGGGTAAGAGGCAGGCGATAGCCGCAGCAATCAGGCCGTGGCGGGCCGAGTACAGGTCACGGCCGAGCAGGTAGGTCAGGCCGACCAGCAACACCCCGGCCAGGGCCATTACTCCCCGGCCGGTCGTCTCGGTTGCGCCAAACAGGCGCATGGCCAGGTTCACCACCTGAGTAGCAAAGAGGGGATGGCCGACCGGATTCGGGGAGGTGGCGTGATAGAGGTCGGTCGGGTGAAGGCGCTGTTGGGAAAAGGGCAGGCGATGAATTTGCTGCATTTCCGGGAAGTAGTGCAGGCTTTCGTCGGCGCCCATTTTGGGCGCGTCCAGGTTCCAGAAGCGCAGGATGAAAGCTGCCAGGAGGATAGCTGCCAGTAGCCAGGCCTGTTTGGTCATAAGGGTGGTTCCTTCTCTTTTTTGACGGCTACAGCCAGAATCATGTGGGCAGTCAGAGCCAGGATGGGCGGCCAGTAAAGCAGCCGCCGCGCTCCAGAGACAGTGACTTTTAGCGGATGATTTGAGGCAACCGGGCGAGAGGGAACAACCGGCCGGCGGCGCACCGGTAAAAATTCCCGCAGCCCTTTTGCCGGACTGTAGGGATAGAAGCGGACCACCTCCAGGCCGGCCGGCCGCAGGAAACGGCGAATTTCACGGCGGGTGTAAAGGTATTGGTAGAAGGCCAGGCCGGCCTGGCGTTGCCTGTTTTCGCGCCGTCGCAACAGCGGCCGGAAGAGGGTCCGCAGGCCGTTAACCCAGGGGACGGAAACCAGGGCTATTCCCCCTGGTTTCAACGTGCGGGCCATTTCGCGGATGATAGCGGCCGGCCCATTTTCCAGGTGTTCGACGACGCCCAGGGAAATGTGGGCGGTGAAGGTCTCCCCGGCAAAAGGCAGGGCCCGCAGGTCCATCACCGCCAGCGGCGCTTCCGGCCGTTGGCGGTGATGGGCCCGCAAGGCGCTCAGGCTGAGGTCGCCGCCAATGATACGATACCCTTTCTGGCGAAAGTAAAGGACGTACTGGCCCAGGCCGCAGCCGCCTTCCAGGGTGAGGCCAGACAAAGGCAAATGGCGTGGGAGGTGGTTGGACAGGGGGTCACGCCTGGCCACTGCCAGAAGTTGGTCAAGTTGGTTTTGTTCCCATAGCTGATTCCAGTGGGATTCGCCGGCCGTTTGGGCGTAGATGGCAACAGGCACTTCTTTACCCCTTTGGCCGCCGTCGCCGCGACTTACCAATCCAGAAAGCAATAATCACCAGGGCGCTGACAGAGTAATGGACGACCTGGCTGATAAGAATACCGGAAATACCAGCCAGGGAGCCACCCAGGGCCAGCAAAAGGATGCGTTGAATGGGGAACAGGGTTTGGGTGATGTAAACGATCCGCAGCTCCTTCAATCCCCACAACGCCTGGGCGGCTACAATGTCAAAAATGCCCAAGGCCGTGGCGACGATGAGCCAGCGAATCATAGGGATGGTCGCTTCGTAGCCGGCAAAGAGGGCCGGCTGCACCAGGGGGAACAGTACCCAGTAAGCGGCCACCAGGCCGGCCAGCCCCACCAGCAACAGCGCCAGGCCCAGCCCATATTTGCGCACAAAGAGGGGCGCGGCCGCGTCGGACCTGACAATCTGGGGAAAGAGGAGGCGGCCGGCCAGGACACCAAAGCCACGCAGCGGGCTGGTGAGGGTGTAGCCGAGGTTGTAGGCGGCCATGCTGCTAACGCCGAAAAAGGTACCGACAATCAGCCGGTCAAGCTGGCCGGCGACCGCTCCGACCACCGCTACGCCGGTCAGGGTCCGGCCGAGCGAGGCAAATTCCGGGCCGGGGTCGCCGCCAAGGCCCTGGCTATAGGCGCGAGTTAGCAGCAGGTGCGAGAGACCCATGACCAGAAAGAGGGAGAGAATGACCGGCGGGCCATTCAGGCCCAGGCCGATAGCCACGATGGCAACAGCGGCCGTCTTGGCCACTTCTACGGCCAGGTTGGCCAGGGTGTATTCGGTGAAGCGTTCTTTGCCCTGCAGGTAGGAAAAGACGCTGCTGAACGGATAAAGCAAAGGGACCAGGGGGCTACACCAGGCGACTACGGCCGCCTCGCTGCTGCGCCCCACGGCGTAGAGAAAGCCGGCCCAGAGCAGCATGCCCGCTGTGCCCAGCAGGGAGGTCTTCAGGCGCAGCCGGGCGCCGGCCGGCAGCGCGCCATCGTAGCCTTTGGCGGCCGCGTAGAGGACGGCCGTGTCTACGCCGGGCAGCGCAGCCAGGGAGGCGATGGACAGGACGGCCAGGACGTAGCCGAAGTTGGCGTAAGTTTGCTGGGAGGTGTAGTTGGTAAACACGTAAGTAGTGAAAAAACCTAGTAACAGGCCGGCGGTGTGGTTGAAGACCAGACTGCTGCCTCCTTTCAGGTAGTAAGGCAAATTACGGGGCAGCCACTTCCGAGCCAGGCGCGTTTGCCAGAAAGAACGAATCAAGCGCTTCACGTCAGGGTTTGCGGCACAGCCAGACGGCCAGGCTGCTCCAGCGGCGCGGGCCGGGGAGGCGAGTAAGCCAGGCGTCCAGCCGCTGCCAGAAGCCGGAAGTAACCGGGGGTAAATCGTCGTCGTTGCGGCCTGGCTCGTCGCCGGCGGCCGCTTTTCGCTTCCGGCGGCGCATGGCCCAGGCTCGCCAGGCGGCCCGCGCTGCCCGCCAGGGCAGGCTGGAAACGACGGCGTAGCGCAGCCGGCCGCCCAAAACGTCAATGGTGATCTGTTTTTCTACCTGAAAGCCGGCCTGCTCCAACAGGGTTGTAAACTCTACCCGGCTGAAGCTGTGCAAGTGGCCGCTTTTTTCGCGCCAGTCCAACCCTAGTTTGTGACGGCCGCCCAACTCATTTCTCTCCGTGGGCACAGATATGATCGCCTGGCCACCGGGCTTGAGCACGCGGAACAGCTCGGCAATGGCCAGGCGATGATCCGGTACGTGCTCAATCGTTTCGACACAGAGGGCCAGGTCAAAGGCGGCCGGCGGGGATGGGATTTGCTCCAGGCTGGCTACAGTAAAGAAAAGGTTGCCAATGCCTCCCGCATTATCGTTGCCGGAGGCGAGGGAGCAGCCACGGGCCAGTTTGGGAAAGGAGAGGTCCAGGCCGATACCCAGGCAGATAAGCGGGTGCAGCGCGCGTAAATAGAGGCCCTCGGCGCAGCCGGCATCCAGTAACACGGTCTGCGGCCGGCAGCGACTTCTCGCCTGCTCCAGGACCACCTCTTTTAAGCGCCGGTGAATCCAGTCGCCTTCCTGGTAAAGCCTGGCCTGGTAGTCCCCGGCGCCTTCTGCTTCGTAGTAGGTCCGCAACAGTTGCCGCTGCTGGTCACTCATCCGATTTTCGCTTCCCCGAGCTGGCACAGCAGCTCGATTTCCTGTTGTATAACCTGTTGCGGGCTGAAGCGGCTCTCCACCCAACGCCTGGCGGCCCGGCCCAGGCGGTGCGCCAGACCAGGATCATCCATCAGCCTGGCCAGGGCGGCCGCCAGGGCCGCGGCCGTTGGCGGAGCCAGCAGGCCCGTCTCCTCGTGGCGGATGACATCCCGGGTCCCGGCCACGTTCAGGCCCACACAGGGCAGCCCGCAGCTCATGGCTTCCAGCAAGGCCTTAGGCTGGCCTTCAATGAGCGAGGGCAGCACAAAGGCGCTGGCCTGGCGCAACACGCCGGGCAGGCTCTCGTGGGGCAACACGCCGTGCCATTCCAGGTCAATGCCGCGCCGGGCGGCGGCCGCCAGCAGCTCTGCCCGTTGTGAGCCGTCGCCGACGACGACGAGCCGGGGCTTGTTTGCCATTTGTTCCAGGGCATCTAAGAGCATGAACAAATTCTTCTGTCGCTCCAGGCGTCCGACGAAAAGCAGATGACAGCCGGGGGGAAGGTGTGGCGCGGGCGCAAAACGGGCGGTATCAACCGTATTGGGAATCAGGTAGACGCGATTGGCCGGGATAAAACGGCTGACGTGTTGCCGCAGCGCCGGGGTGGTGACGATGACGGCGTTGGCGATACGCAGGCCAAGCTGTTCAAGCAGCCACAACACCAGGGCGCGGCGCCGCTGTCCCTCGGCGCGGGCAAAGCGGGCGTAGTCGTAACCATAAGTCACCGCGAAGGGCGTTCGCCAGCGCACTCTGGCCATGGCCGCCGGAATAACGCCGGTGAGTTGAAAAACGCGCAGCACCTGGCATTGCCGTAATTCCCCGGCCCAACGAAAGGGCAGGCGGAAAGTATAGCGCCGGCCCGGCCGGCCGGGCAAAAGCTTGATGGCAGCCAGCAACTCGGCCTCGCCGGTGTACTGTTCCAGTTGCTCCGGGAAATAGCTGAAGTAGAAGACCCGGACAAAGCTCCGGGCATAAGCGCGAAAGTAATGCTCGATCAGCCGATCTTGCTGGCCGGCCTGAGCCAGGGCTTGCAGGCCGCCATTTAAGGGTGGCAAGAGGCCCAGGGTAAGTGGCGTATTTGTCAAGGGAGAGGCTCCTGGCGCGGCCGGCCGTGGCCGGCGAGCACATCCCGATAAAGTTGCCGGTATTGCCGGGTGACGTCGGCGCCAAACCTGGACTGCAGGCCGGGCAAGGCGTCGCGGACCTGCTGCCGCAGTTGTGGCGACTGCAGGGCCTGGACCACGGCGCGGGCAATCGCCCCCGGTTCCGGTTCGACAATGAAGCCGGTGACGCCATCTTCGACAATTTCCGCCAGGCCACCCCGGTTGCTGGCTACCACGGGGACGCTGCTCAGAAGAGCTTCGAGGGCCACCCGGCCGAAACTCTCCTGGACAACAGAAGGAACGACGACGAGGTCCACCTGGTGGTAGAGCTGCTGCAACAGTTCATGGGGGAGATGGCCGCTAAAGTAGACGTGGCGCGCGAGACCCAGCTCCTCGACTCGCCGCTTGAGTTTCTCCTCGAGAGGGCCGCGGCCGGCCACCGTGACCCGTAAATTCCCGGGCGAAAGGGCCTGGCAAACGAGGGGGAGCGCCTCGACGAGCAAGTGGATTCCTTTGCCCCACGATATTTTGCCGGCGTAAAGAATATGGATGGCGTCATCAGATTTTACAGGAGCAGGCGAGCACTCTGAAAGCACAGGAGCAGGGTTATAGATGGTGACTATTTTTTCTGGGTGAATGCCGCGCGAGGCATAAATCTGTCGCATCTTCAGGCTATTGGTAATAATGGCGCTGGCGCGACGCAGGGCTGATTTTTTTAGATGGCTGTCCAGGCGGTGGTAAAGCGCCGTTGCCTGGCGTAGAAGTCGTTTTCTCCGGCCGATACCAGGCTGGTACAAGGCCAGGTAGTCAGATAGGCAGCGAAAATAAGTCAACCAATCGCAGCCTTGGGGCCGGGTGTCAAAGTCGTTGAGGCACATACCATAGCGACAAAGCACCATCCCATCGCGAACTGAGGCGACTACCGGCGTGCCGGTAAAGGTCCCGGCCAGCACTGCGCCAACCAGGCTCTGCTTGTGATGAACGTGCAAGATATCCAGGCGGTACTTTTTCACCCGGCGGGCAATAGGGACGGCCGAGTAGAGATAAAACAACGGGTTGGCGTGCCAACTGTAGGCTAACAGGGCCTGATGAGAGCGCAGCTTGAAGGGAAAGGCGAAGCGTTCGACCAGGACACCGTCCATATTCTCCCGGGCGGCCGCGCCGTAATTGGGCGTTATGACGACGACACGCTCCGACCCGGCCAGCTTCTGCGCCAGGTAGAAGGTGCTCCACTCGGCCCCTCCTGGGGCAAAGGGGGGAAAGTAGTCGCTGACGAAGCCGATGTTCATGATGGGCTGGCCACCTTGCAGCAGACGACGCGCCAGCCGGTAGTATCGTCCGGGTAACGGCCGGCCATTTGCCTTTTCCACTCGCTGAGCCGGCGGTAGAGCGACAGCGACAGGCCGCCGGTCAGGTCAATGAAGCCGGCCCAGGGCGTATCGTAAACAATCGGCATTGGTTTATCCCGGGGTTCAAAGCCGCCGGCCCGTAACTCGGCTACGAGTTCGTCCCAGCAATACTCGACCTTGTGATCGGGATCGGTATATGACAAGAGGCCGGCCGCCCGCAGGCGCTGCTTCCAGCGGGTGTGGCTATTGGGAGCAGAAAGCAGCAACAGGCCCTCCGGTCGCAAGACCCGGTAAATCTCCCGCAAGAGTTCTACCCGCTGGTGCAGGTGCTCGATCACGTCCAGCAACAACACCCGCTGGAAAGCGCCGGCGGCAAACGGCAGACCCTGCTCGACGCGGCCGAGCAGGAAGGTCACGGCCGTCGCCCCCGGCCCGTTGCTCAACATTTTGGCCATTTGCAGGTGATGCCAATTGTAATCCAGGCCAGCGGTTGTCCCGGCCCGGCCGGCCACACGAAGCGTGTGGATCCCATTGCCACAGCCAACATCCAGGACGGGCTGGCCGGGCTCGACGTACTCCAGATACCAGCGGCTTTGGCTAAGATTGGCCAGGTGCTTGGGATGGATGGGGACGCGGCTCTTACCTGTAAGCCGGGTCAGGCGTACGGCGGCCGACTTGGCCAGACGGTTCAGGTGAATCACAGCCTGGAGGTAAGCACGGTCTAACTGGCCGGCGGGCATAACAAAGCCTCGTATTGTTGCCAGGTTAGGCGCGCCGCCCGGTCCCAACGAAAGAGCGCGTCCACGCGAGCTGCGCCGGCCTGGCCCATCCGGCGGGCGAGTTCCTCGTCCCTGAGCAGTCGTAGAATGGCCTGGCTCAGGGCCGCTGCGTCGCCGGCCGGGGCCAGCAGGCCAGTTTCGCCATCGGCGACGAGTTCCGGCAGGGAGCCGGCCTGGGTGGCCACGACAGGCCGGCCGCAGGCCATGGCTTCGGCCACGGCAAAGCCAAATCCTTCCAGCAGCGATGGGCTGACAATGAGAGTAGCGCTCCGGTAATAGGCCAGCTTGTCTTCTTCACTGACGAAACCGGCAAAGTACACGGCCGGGGCGAGGCCGAGTTGCCGGGCCTGGGCCTGCAAAACGCTCTTGCTAGGTCCCCGGCCGACCAGCACCAGCCGCGCCTTGGGAAAGTGAGGGAGGACGCTGGCAAAGGCCTCCAGAAGGGCCGGCAGGTTCTTGCGGGGTTTCAGCGAGCCGACGTGGAGCAGGATGGGGCCACCGAATGGGTTCAGTTGCCGGCCGATCATTTCGCCGGCCGGCCCCGGCCGGTAATGGTCGGCCACACCGTAATAGACCACGGCAATTTTATCTCCGCTCACTTTCAGTTCCCGGACCAACTGTTGCCGGGCAAAGTGGCTGCCGGTGATAAGGCGATCCACCGCCTGGGCAACCCGTCGCTCGACCTGGCCGGTCCACCGGTCGCGGTCGAGGTGGTGGTGGTGGGCCATAATAGGAACCGGCAGGTGATAAAGTCGCCGCGCCCAGAGGGCGGCCAGGCCGGTAAAACGCAGCGAGTGAACGCGCAGGACGTCAAAGGGTTGCCGCCGGTAAGCCCGGCCGATGTAGTGTACCAGGAGGGGGTTACTGATAAACCAGCGATAGCCACGCCGGAGGGGCAGAAAGGTGACGTGGAGGCCGGTCACCGGGGGGTAAGGCTGGCCGGCCGGCAATAACACGTCCACGTCTGCTCCCAACCCGGCCAGGCGGGTTAACAACTCCCGGTCATAAACTTCGCCACCAAGCGCCGCCTGGGGTGACAGGCCCAACTGGGGAGAGCAGATACGCATCATAACCTGCCCGCCCGAAACAGGGCATTAGCCGCCCGCTGGCGCAGGCGAGCGGCGGCGCTGAAAGCCCGCAGGCGGCCGGCCGGTCCTTGATCCAGGTCGAAGGCAGTGGTCCGGCCGGCTAACTGCTGCGGCCAATCAGGGGATAAATGAACACCCAGGCCCGGTCCGGCCGGTAGCGCGACCTCCCCATCCTGAATGACGGCCGGTTCGCGAACCAGGTCCAGGCCCAGACGCAGATTACCCAGCCCTTCTGTGGCATAGAGATGGCTGGTAGCGGCCGAGAAGTGCAAAATAGCAGCCATGCCCGGTCCTAAATCTTCGTTACAACCCAGGGAGACAGCCAGGCCGGCCTCCTGGCAAAGGCGGCGATAGAGCAGAGCCTGGCTTAAGCCGCCGGTGCGGGTCAGCTTGATGTTCAGGCTGTCAATCGCCCTGGCGTCAATCGCCTGCCGCAAATCGTCCAGCGTCAAAATACTTTCGTCCAGCATGACCGGCAACCCTATAGCCTGGCGGAATTGGCGCAGCACCGGCCACGGCTCCCGGAGTGGCTCCTCGACGGCCAGAATCCCCAATTCCGCCAGTTGGCGGTAGAGGCCGGCCGATTCAGAAAATGTATAGGCCCGGTTGGCGTCCACACGCAATTCCACGTCCCGGCTAACGAAGTCGCGGACACGGCGGACCAGAGCGACGTCCTGCCGCACACCGAAGCCAATTTTAACCTTTACTTGCCTGGTGCCGCGAGCCATTATTTGCCTGAGTTCTTCCCGGCTCTGCGCCCAATCGGCGATAAAGATTTGCTCGGTGATGGGGATGGTTGTCCGGCAGATACCGCCAAGCATGGCCGCGGCCGGCTGCCCTTCCATCTGGCCCTTCAAGTCCCAAAGGGCGGCGTCAACGGCGAAGGCCAAGCCCGGTTCTACTGGAATGATCTCCTCCAGGAGCGGCTGCCAGCCCCTTTGCAGGTTATCCGGCGTCAAAGCAGCCAATCGCTGGCGGAGCCAGCCGTGCCACAATTGCCACACCCGCCAGCCCATGCTACGATACAATACGCCGGAGCCCGCCCCCAGGAAAGTGCTGCTTGCTGTCGTGACAACGACGTGGTGGGAATAGAGGATGTACGAGCGGGCGATTTTGAAGCGAACAGGGAAAGAAATGACGTGGGCAGTAAGTTGCATTGCCGCAATCATAACATGGGCGGCCTGAAAGATCATGAGAATTCTTCACCTTTATAAGGACTACCACCCCGTCGTCGGCGGTATTGAGAATCACCTCAAGGACCTGGCTGAAACGCAGGTCGCGGCCGGTCACCAGGTAACAGTCCTGGTCACTAATCCTGGGCCGGAACGGCCGGAGGAAATTTTACACGGGGTACGGGTGGTCCGGGTGCCACGGCTGGCAACCATAGCGTCCACGCCGATCAGTCTCGTCTTCCCGATTGCCCTGGGGCGTGAAGTGGCCGATATTGTTCATCTGCACTTTCCCTACCCGGTAGCCGAAGTCAGCCAGCTCCTGGCCGGGGGTAAACGGCCATGGGTGCTCACCTACCACAGCGACGTGGTGCGGCAAAGAAGAATAGTGGCCCTGTACCGGCCGCTCCTCTGGCAGGCCCTACGCCGGGCAGCCCGGATTTTGGCGACCAGCCCCAACCACCTTGCTTCCTCGCCCTACCTGAAGCAACTGGCCGACAACTGTACCGTCGTGCCCTTAGGCATTAACCCGCAGCCATTTGCGGCCGCCGAACCACTGCTGCCTTTATCCGGGCCACCACGGCTGTTGTTTGTCGGCCGCCACCGCTACTACAAAGGGGTGGACGACCTGCTGCGGGCGATGACCCAAATTGACGCCGAGTTGTTGCTGGCCGGGGATGGGCCTATGCAGCCGGTCTGGCAAGAGTTGGCGGCGGCCCTGGGGGTGGCCAGCCGGGTGAAGTTCCTGGGGCACGTCGGCGACCAGGAGTTGCCAGGGATTTACGCCAGCGCCGACCTGTTCGTGCTGCCGGCCAACGTGCGCGCCGAAGCCTTTGGCACTGTCCTGGTGGAGGCGATGGCTTCGGGACTGGCCTGCGTCACCACCGAGCTGGGAACTGGAACGTCTTACGTTGTCCAGCATGGCGCTACGGGGCTGGTAGTCCCGCCTAAAGAGCCGGCCGCGCTGGCCGAGGCGATCAACTGTCTCCTCAAGGACGCTGACCTGCGCCGGCGCATGGGGCAGACCGGCCGGCAACGGGCGCTGGCCGAGTTCACCTTGGAGAGAATGGCGGAACAGGTTGAGTGGATCTACCAGGAGGTGCTGGAGGAAGCGCAGCCGAAGCGTTAGATCCCGAAGTGCCTGGCACGGGGCAAACGGTCTTAAATTATCCGCGGTGGTTCTGCCCCGTGCCAGGCACTATGGTAGACAGAGGAGTGGTTCTGTCCCATGCCAGGCACTATAGAGTTGTTCACCCTTTGGCGATCAGGTAAGATCAATAGCAGTGTGTATGGCGCCGGCCAGGGCCGGCCAGGTGGACTCTGGTAGTAAGGAAGGAGTTCACACGGGCGACAGCCCACCACGAACGAATGAAAAAGCTTACAGCTTATAGCTGACAGCTATTTACCGAGAGGTTTGATGGATTCCAGGCTTTCGCGCTGGTGTGAAGGATTTATCGAGGCTGGCTGGCTGGTAGCCGTCATTGCCGTTCCTCTATTTTTCAACGTCTACTCCGCGCGCGTTTTTGAACCTGATAAGCTGGCCTTGCTGCGCTCTATTGCCTTGCTGATGGCCATCGCCTGGCTGGTGAAATTTATTGACGGCCGTGGCTGGCAGAGGTTGGGCTGGCTGCGCTGGAAGGACGCTGATTCTATCTGGCGCCGGCCGTTTGTTTTGCCGGTTTTTCTACTGGTTATCGTTTATCTGGTCTCGACCCTCTTTTCGGTCGCGCCCCGGATCAGTTGGGCCGGGTCGTACCAGCGTCTCCAGGGGACGTACACGACACTCTCTTACATCGTCATTTTTGCTTTGATGGCGGCCACGATGCGCACACGGGCCCAGGTGGAGCGGGTGGTCACGGCCGTGATTGTGACCAGTATTCCCGTTTCTCTGTACGGGGTGCTCCAGCACGCCGGCGTGGACCCGCTGCCGTGGGGGGGTGACGTGCAGGAACGGGTGGCCGGCCACATGGGCAACGCTATTTTTATCGCTGCCTACCTCATCATGGCCCTGCTCCTGACCGTGGCCCGGATGATTGATGCCTTTACCGGGATCATGAACGAGGCGGTTGTCCCCTATACGGACTATATTCGCGCTTTCATCTACTACGTCTTCTGTTTCCTGGCCCAAATTATGGCCATTTACTGGTCGGGGAGCCGTGGCCCCTGGTTGGGCTTAGGCGTCGGGCTGTTTGTCTTTGCCCTGATCTTGCTGGTGGCGCTGCGGAACATGGAGACGAAGGGCGGCCGGATTCGCCTGGTGGAAGGGGTCCGGGCCTTTGTGGTCGTGGCCGTGGCCGTGCTGCTGCCTCTGTACCTGGCCAGCGGGCCGCTGCGTTCTACCGGTCCTGTCAACTCGCTGGTTATTTTCGCTGCTGGTACAGCCGTCCTGGCGGCCGCCATCTTGATCGCCGACGCGATTCGTCGCGGCTGGCGCTGGGTGTGGCTGGACTGGATTTCGCTGGCGGTGCTTCTGGGGGCTTTGTTAGTCCTGTTTAACGCCCCGCCGGCGGCGACGGAACCGTACCAGGATACGCCTGTGGCCGGCAACGTTTTGACGACGCTTTCTTCCTGGCGCGACATTCGTGGCGTGGGCCGCCTGGGCCGCCTGCTGGAAGACAACCAGGATACCGGCAAGGTGCGGGTTCTCATCTGGCAAGGGGTGCTGGAGTTGATCCGGCCGCACGAACCGATCGAGTTTCCAGGCGGCCGGCCGGACAAATTCAACTTTTTACGGCCGCTGATCGGCTACGGCCCGGAATCCATGTACCTGGTCTACAATCGCTTCTTCCCGCCGGAATTGGGGACCGTGGAAGCCCGCGGCGCTTTGCCTGACCGCTCCCACAATGAGACGTTTGATGCCCTGGTGATTACCGGCGTGGCCGGCTTCCTGGCCTGGCAGATTCTGTACGTCAGTGTCTTTTATTACGCCTTTCGCTGGTTGGGCGTGGTGCGGACCAGGCGAGATAGAAATCTGCTCATTGGCTTGTGGGTGGCCGGGGCCGTGGTCGTGGGGCTGGCTTTTTCCTGGTGGCGCGGCCCGGTTTATCTGGGGGTGGCCATTCCTTTTGGCAGCATTCTTGGCCTGGTGCTTTACCTGATCTACTACGCCCTGCTGGCCGAGCCTGGCGAAGAGGCGGCTAAAGTTCACCCCTTCCAGATGGAGCGCCTGTTGATGATGGCCCTGGTTGGGGCAGTGGCCGCCCATTACGTGGAAATCCACTTTGGCATTGCCATTGCCGCGACGCGGCTACATTTCTTCGTCTATCTGGCTCTCCTATTCGTGATTGGCCACTGGCAGCCATATGCTCAGGAAGCGGCCGTGGCGGTTGAAGAGAACCAGGCGTCCCGCCAGCGGAAGGGGCTGCGCCAGGCCCCGGCGGCGGCCCAGAGCGGCTGGTTAAGCTCTGCCCTGGTCTATGGCCTGATGATGGCCCTGCTCGTCGGCATCCTGGGGTACGAATTTATGCGCTACACCGCCCCGCCAGGCAGGCAAATCCTCCAGCTTGCCGACGTACCCTCGGCCGGTGAAATATTCCACCAGTCCCTATTCGTACACTCCGATAGAGGGTTTGTGGATTCGCCGTTTGTTTTTTTGATGATCGCCGCCGCCTGGGCGCTGGGCACCCTGGCCACCCTCAGTGAGATGGCCAAGCAAGGGCTGGTGAGTTTTGGCCCTGTCTCCGGCAAGCTGGCCGCCGGCCGGCCGCGCCTGGCCGCGGGGGTCTTCGGCTTGATGGTGGTGGTGGGGTTAATCCTGCGGGCCTTCCTGCCGCAACCAGAGGGAGTGAGTACCACCCGGCTCATCGGGCTGGCCTTATTCTGGCTATGGATACTTGCGGCCGGCGTGGCCGCCTTGTTGCTCCTGGCCGGCCACCGGGCGGCGCGGCGCACGGCCGGGATCATTGGCCTGATCGGCCTGCTGGCGGCCATTCCGGCGATGGTCGCCGGTGGTTACGCCAGCCTGTTTGGCCTGATTCTCGGCCTGGGTTCCCTGGCTGCCCTCTACCTGCTGTGGGACAAGGGCTGGACGCCTGTTTTCGGGCCGGCAGCCGTCATTGGCCTCCTGTCGGCCGCTATAGGCTTTTTCTACGCCTACTTCCAGGCTTTTCAGGTGCGCACCGCCATTATCATCAGTGGACTGCAAGGTGTAGACGAGGTGGAGAGGCGCGTCCTGGAAGCTGACTACCAAACCGGTTATCTGACCGTCTCTTACCTGTTTGTCGCCGGTTTGCTGGTCATACTCGCGCTTGCTCTGAGCCAATGGCGGGCCAGCCGGGAGCACCAGGCTGCTCCGGCCGTGGCCACTATTAGCCTGGTGGCCCTGGTGATCGTGGGCCTGTACGTCGTGTATCAAACCAACCTGCGGGTGATTCACGCCGACATGGTCTATGATCGGGGGGCCGCCTTTGAGGGAAGGTGGGATTACGCCGCCGCCATTTACGAGCGCGCCGTTGAACTGGCGCCCCTGGAAGATACTTACTACTTGTGGCTGGGCCGGGCCTACCTGGAGAACTCTTCAGTCACCGCCGACCCGGCGAGCCGGGCCAGCCTGCTGGAAACAGCGCGAGAGAAGCTGGAGCGGGCCCGGGTGATTAGCCCACTGAATGCCGACCACACCACCAACCTGGCCCGGCTCCACACCCGGTGGGCCGCCCTGAGCACGGACGGGGAACGGGAAGAGAATATCCAGACCGCCATTTCTTACTACGAGGCCGCCTTGAATCTCAGCCCCCACAACGCCGTCATTTGGAACGAGTACGCCCAGCTCGTGCATAGCTTGCAGGGTGAGTGCGACCGGGCGATTGAGCTTTACGACCGTTCGGCCGAGATAGACCCCTTTTACAGCAATACCTACTTTGACCGATCCAAGATTTACCTGGCCTGCGCCGAGCAGGCGGCCGGCGAGGAGCAGCAGGCCTATTATGCCGGGGCTATCGCCAGCCTGGAAGAGGGGCTGGCCCGGCAGCCCGGCGATCCCCGCTTCTGGCTAGAGAAAGGCCAGGTTTACCAACAACTGGAGAATTTCGAGGAAGCGCTGGCAGCTTACGAGGAAGCTCGCGAACGAGCGAACGCCCAGGTTCCTCCGTGGAACGTGGACTATTTGATGGCTACCCTTTTCCTGGACATGGGCGATCTCGATCGGGCCCGCCTGTTGGGCCAGGAGGCGCTGGCGGCTGCACCCCCAGAACAGCAGGCGGAAATTCAAGCTCTGCTGAATGAGGTCGAAGCCGGCGGATCAACTCCTTAATCCAGTAATCGTATGGCAGCCGACCCGGCCGGTGCTGAAGCAGCCGGTCTAGACATCACTCATTGCTCTTTCAGGAGAAAACCTTGACTGACATCCGTTTTGATACTTATTACCGTTATGAGACCCTGACCGGTTTTTTACGAGAGTGGGCCGAGCATTACCCGAACCTGTGCCGGCTGGGCAGCCTGGGGCAGAGCTTCGAGGGGCGGGAGATCTGGGTGGTGACGCTGACCAACTTTGAGACCGGGCCAGACCAGGACAAGCCGGCTTATTGGGTGGACGCCAACATCCATGCCACCGAAGTTGCTCCGTCGGCGGCCGCCCTCTACCTGATTCATAAGCTGCTGAACGAGTACGGCCGGGACGAGAAGCTCACCTACGTCCTGGACAGCCGCGCCTTTTACGTCGTGCCCCGGCTCAACCCCGACGGGGCCGAGCTGGCCCTGGCCGACCGGCCGCGCTTCCTGCGCAGCAGCACCCGGCCCTACCCCCGCACCGACGAGCTGGACGGCCTGCACCAGGAAGACATGGACGGCGACGGCCGGATCCTGCAAATGCGACTGAAGGACCCCCACGGGGCCTGGAAGCCGCACCCGGACGAGCCCAGCCTGCTCATTCGTCGCGAGCCGGACGACCTGCCCGGCGGCGACTATTACCGGCTGCTGCCCGAAGGGCGCATTCGCAACTACGACGGCGTCACCATTCAAATGGCCCCACCGCTGGCCGGGCTGGACCTGAACCGCAACTTCCCGGTCAACTGGCTGCCCAGCGAGCAGGGGGCCGGCCCCTTCCCGACCAGTGAGCCGGAGGTACGGGCGGCCGTCCAGTTTGTCACCGACCACCCCAATATTACCGGCGGGCTGACCTTCCACACCTTTAGCGGCGTTCACCTGCGTCCCCTGTCCATCGCCCCGGACGACAGCCTGCCCTCCCAGGATTTGCGCACCTACCAGGCTATCGGCCGGAAAGGGGAGGCGCTGACCGGCTACCCGGCCGCCTCCGTCTACCACGAGTTCAAATACGACCCCAAGGATTACATCAAGGGCACTTTTGACGACTGGCTGTACGAGCACCTGGGGCTGTACGCCTGGACCACGGAAATCTGGTCGCCGCAGCGGCAGGCCGGCCTGGAGGTAAAAAAGTACATCGAGTGGTTCCGCGAGCACCCGGTGGAGGAAGACCTGAAACTGTTCCACTGGGCCAGGGAGATCCTGGGCCAGGACGGTTACGTCGAGTGGCGGCCGTTTGAGCACCCCCAACTGGGCCCGGTGGAGCTGGGCGGCTGGAACGTGATGATTACCTGGCGCAACCCGCCGCCCCACCTGCTGGAAAAGGAAATTGCCCCGCTGGCCGACTTTGTGATCTTTAACTGCCTGATTTCGCCGAAGCTGGAAATCCATACTCTGACGACCGAAAAGCAGGGGGACATTTTCACCATTCGCCTGGTGCTGCACAACACCGGCTGGCTGCCGACGAACGTCAGCCAGAAGGCGCTGGAGATGAAGGCGGTCCGAGAGCTGGAGGTGGACATCAGCCTGCCGGAGGGGGCCAGACTGCTCTCTGGCGAGATGAAAGCGAAAGTGGGCCAACTGGCCGGCCGGGACGACAAGGGCGCGGTGGCCTTCTGGGCCGGCGACGCCACCCGGGAGCGGGCCAAGGTCGAGTGGGTGGTCCAGGCGCCGCAAGGTGGCCAGGCGACGATTACGGCCGTCCACCAGCGGGCGGGGACGGTGCGGGTGGTGGTGGACCTGGAAAAATGAACGTTTTACAAGGTTTAAACCAGGCCCAACGAGCGGCCGTGACGGCCGGCCGGGGACCGATCCTGGTGCTGGCCGGGCCGGGCAGCGGCAAGACCCGGGTGCTCACCTACCGCATCGTCTACCTGGTCCAGGAGATGCAGGTCTCGCCCTGGAATATTATGGCTGTGACCTTTACCAACAAGGCAGCCCGGGAGATGCAGCAGCGGCTGGAAACGGCGCTCGAAGGCCGGCTGCGCGGCCTGACCATCGGCACTTTTCACGCGACCTGCGCCCGCATCCTGCGCCGTGAAGCGCAGCAAATGGTTGGCTACGACGCCGATTTCGTCATTTTCGACACCGACGACCAGCGCCAGGTGGTCCGGCAGGCGCTGCAAGAGCTGAACCTGGACGAGAAGAAGTTCTCGCCCAACAAGATGCTGGCCGGCATCGGCGCGGCCAAAAACGAGCTGATCACGCCGGAGCAATACGCTGCCAGCAACTACATTTCCGAAGTGACCCACCGCGTTTACCAGCGCTACCAGGAAATCTTGCTGGCCAACAACGCCATGGACTTTGACGACCTGTTGATGAATATCGTCTTGCTTTTTGACCAGCGGCCGGACGTGCTGGAGCGCTACCAGCAAAAGTACGAGCACATTCTGGTGGACGAGTTCCAGGATACCAACACGGCCCAGTACGCTTTGTTGAAGCGGCTGGCGGCCGGGCACGGCAACATTTTCGTCGTGGGCGATTCCGACCAGTCGATTTACCGGTGGCGAGGGGCTGATTTCCGCAACATCAACCGGTTTCGCCGCGATTACCCCGAGGCGCAGATGATCTTGCTGGAGCAAAATTACCGCTCGACGCAGATCATTCTCGACGCGGCCAAGGCCATCATTCGCCACAACAAGGACCGGGTCGAAAAAGAGCTTTTTACCGAGCGGCAAGGCGGGGCCAGGATCGTCGTCCACGAGTTTTACAACGAAGTGGAAGAGGCGGACATGGTCGTAGCCACCATCGAGCGGCTCATGCTGCAAGGGCTGGACCCCGGCGATTTTGCGGTGATGTACCGGACCAACTCCCAGTCCCGTGTTATCGAAGAGGCATTCTTGCGGGCCGGGCTAAAGTATCGCCTGGTCGGGGCGACGCGCTTCTACGCCCGGCGGGAAATCAAGGACCTGATCGCCTACCTGCGGCTGGTCCACAACCCGGCCGATTCGATCAGCTTTAATCGCATCATCAACACGCCGCCCCGGGGCATCGGGGCCAAGACGCAGGGGTTGCTGCACAGTTGGGCCGCCGGGCAGGGCCTGCAGCCGGCCGAGGCCCTGCTGCGCCTGGTGAGCGACCCCGACACGCAGCACCCCTTCGCTGGCCGGGCCACAGCCATGCTGGCCGGCTTCGGCCAGATGCTGCGAGAGTGGCTGGGGCTGCTGAGAAACGGGGCCAACGCCGGCGATTTGCTGGACGCTATTTTGCAGGCTACCGATTACCGCGGCTACGTGGACGACGGGACCGAAGAGGGACAGGACCGCTGGGCCAACGTCATGGAGTTGCGCGGCGTGGCCATCGAGTATGGCGAGGTGAGCCTGAGCGAGTTCCTGGAAAACGTGGCCCTCATTTCTGACGTGGACGACCTGGAGGAGGAGGCCAGCGCGCCGACGCTGTTGACGCTGCACGCGGCTAAGGGGCTGGAATTCCCGGCGGTCTTTATCACCGGGCTGGAGGATGGTGTTTTGCCGCACAGCCGCTCGCTGGACGACGGCGAGGAGCTGGCCGAGGAGCGGCGGCTGTTTTACGTCGGCCTGACGCGGGCCAAGGACCAGTTGTATCTGTCCTACGCCTTCCGCCGCAACCTGTACGGCGAGTCGGCCGTGACGACGCCGTCCCGTTTTTTGCTGGACATTCCCGATCAATTGCTGGAAGGGATTGGCAGCGGCCGCAGCAGCGGGCAGCGCCGGGAAGAGACGAAGCGGCGGGCCAGCGATTGGAACTGGGCCTCGCCAGCGTCCACGACTGCTTACCGGCCAGGCGAGTGGCGGCCGGATAGTTCCTACCCGGAGAGCAAATCGCTGCCGGAGCCAAGCCGCTGGACGGAGCCGGCCGGAGAGCCGCGCCAGCCGGCCGCAACCCAGACCCAATTCCGCACCGGCCAGAAGGTCAGCCACGCCAAGTTTGGCGAAGGCATCGTCATCGAAAGCAAATCCACCGGCAACGACGAAGAAGTGGTCGTCGCCTTTGCCGGCCTAGGGATTAAAAAGCTGGTGGCCAGTATGGCCCGGCTGGAAATACGCGAGTAAAGTTTTAGCCACGAATTACACGAATTGAACGAAAAATTCGTGGAATTCGTGCAATTCGTGGCAAAAGAAGACGATGGAAGTGCAGTTTGCGGTGGCTAAGGTGGGCAAGTACGCCAGCAGCGAGAGTGGGGATACGCTGGAGATGATTGAACGGCCGCATGGGGGGCTGTCGCTGGTGCTGGTGGACGGCCAGCGTAGCGGCAAGTCGGCCAAGGCGATCAGCAACGTCGTCGCCCGCAAGGCCATCCAACTGCTCTCGGAGGGGGTGCGCGACGGGGCGGCGGCGCGGGCGGCCCACGACTATCTCTTCACCTATCGCGGCGGCAAGGTCAGCGCCACGTTGAATATTCTCTCGGTGGACACCCATAGCCGGACGCTGGTCATCTCGCGCAACAACCCGGCCCCGGTCATCGTCCATACCCCGGAAAGGGGCCTCTACGTGCTGGACGAGCCGTCGGAGGTGGTCGGCGTGCGCCGCAACGTCAAGCCGCTCATTACCGAGGTGCCGCTGGTGAGGCAAACGCTGGCCGTGGCCTTTACCGATGGCCTGCCGCACGCCGGCAGCTACAGCGGGATGGTCCGGCTGGAGCCGCTGGCGGTGGTCCAGGGGCTGGTAGAGATAGGCATTTTCGACCCGCAACGGGTGGTCAATTTGCTGCTGGAGCGGGCGGTCGAGCTGGACCAGGGCCGGCCGCGCGACGACATCAGCGTCATGGCCGTGGCCGTCCTGGAAAGAACGGGGGACGACGCCCGGCGGCTGAACGGCCGGGTGCCGCTGTAGCGCCAGGTGATGGAGGAGCAGAAAGACCCCCCTTTACGCGTGGCCGTGGTCGGGGCCTGCGCGGCCGGCAAGAGCACGCTGGTGGCCAGCCTGCGCCAGGCCGGCTACGAAGCCCGGCACGTGGCCCAGGAGCATTCCTACGTGCCGGCCATGTGGCAGCGTATCTCCCGGCCGGACGTGTTGATTTACCTGGACGTGAGCTACGAGGCCATCCGGAGCCGCCGCCCCCACCTCAACCTGCGGCCGGAGGAGCTGGAAGAGCAGCGCCGCCGCCTGGCCCACGCCCGCCAGCACTGCGACCTGTACCTGGACACCAGCGGGTTGAGCGCGGCCGAGGTGCGGGGGCGGGCGCTAAGCTTTTTAGAGGAAGTTAGCGAGTAAGCGAGGTTTGTCCGGCACAGTCCTTCTCTATGCGACTGGTAAAGCAGGCTACGCCAGCTTGGATATCTGTGATAACATGCTCTCCAGCCATTCCTTTTCCGTTTTAGCGTTGCCAATGTCGGTAAACCGGTCCAGAAGGACAAGGCTGGCGCTGGCTTTTCTGGCTGCCTCAGCCGGTTTTGCTTCAGCTAACAGCACAGCCGCCTCAGCCCGCAGGAGCGCCTGTTCAGTTAACAGATTGTACTCTTCTTCCTTGTATTGATGTGCCAGTGTCAGCCAGTCACGGGCCGCGGCCAGGTTTTGCTCAAACCGCGCTTCAAAGTAGGCCGCTTCGATCAGAACGCCAACCCACCGTTGTTCAGTTGGGAGTATTTGTAAAATAGCCAGGCATCTGTCCAGGAAAGCGCCAGCCCGGCGGATCTCTCCCTGGCTCACAGCATTAACGTAGGCCACGACGTTGGCTTCCAGTTCCTCTATTGAGCCGTCTTCAGGAATCAGCAGCTCTGCCAGTCGAGCGGCGTCAAGCGCGCCGGACTGTTGGCCTTGTGCTGAAGCCCCGTAATACATAGTAAGTAACGCACGCCGCTTTGGCAGTGGTGGGCTTTTCAGCGTGGACAACATGTGCGAAACGTCATTCTGCAATCCAGGGAGAGGGAGAAGTGTGAGCAGTAAGACAACGATTGCACAGAAGGCTAACCAAAAGAGCAGTTCGGCCTGCCAGAAAACGATAATCTGTTGGTGAAAGGTCAAACGCAAAACTACGACTACCGCAATCTGAAGCAACGTAGCCAGCGGCCCGCCGGCCGTCATTAAAATCTCCCGGCGATGAATGTGGTCCGGCCTGGTAGGCACGCTACTGGCATCGCCACTAAAATCGAAAAGCTCGAAGCCATCGTAGCGCAACTTTAAGCCCTGAAATTCGCGGGTCAGTCTGAAAGGACCGATCGAAGTAGAGATGAAGTGGAAGCCGTTCAGCGCCCCGGCCAGCAGATGGCCGGCCTCGTGAAAGGCCACTGTCAGATAAATACAGAGGAACAAGTACAAGGGGCTGGTATTATCACTACCAGCTTCAGTTGCCGGACCCGGCAGGCTCCGGACAGAGAACCAGGCCAACACACTCCAGGCAACAATGGCAAACGAAAGAATACTCGTATGCCGTTTTAGTTTTTGGGGTTCGATGGCCGGCGACGCTTCAACCTTTTGAGGAGGGGGAAAAGTGGTTGGGGTATGATTTAACCGAACTGGCTGGCTCTCCTCATCCATCTCCTGCTTGTCCTCAAAAGTAATTGGAGTGGCTATTACCTTTCGATAACCCCTACCGGCCGAACAACCGCCCCGCCAGGCCACCCGAGCCCATTTTCTCTTTCAGCGCGACCTGCAACTGGCGGGCTTCGAGGGAGTCTTGCAGCTCTAAGGAGCGCTTGTTGCAGCGGGCCGCTTCTTTGTAATCTTCCTGGTGGAAGAAGGCCAGGCTCATGTGGTGCCATAGCCGGGCGTCGTCCTGGGCAAAGTGGACGGCCTCTTTGTACACTTGCAGCGCCCGGTCGTACTGGCCGGCTTCCAGGTAGAAATCGCCCAGCCGGCTGCGCAGGCGGAGCTTGCGCGGCACGGTGTCGGCCGCGGCGACGGCTTTTTCGTACTGCTCGACCGTCTCTTCGATCATACCCTGGCTCTGCCAGAAGGCGATTTCGGCCGTGGCCAGGAAATAGCAGGCCGGGTCTTGCTCGTACAGATAGTCCAGGACCAGGCGGGCGTCCTCGTGGCGGCCGCTGTAGATGTAGACGAACGCTTCAATGGTGTTGATGTTGACCACGTCCGGGGCCAGCTCCTGGGCCTGTTCCAGCCATTGCATGGCCGCGTCCAGCCCTTCCTGAGCGTAGCTGCCGTCCTCCTCCCGCGAGGCCAGCACTAGGGTGTAGGCCACCCCGGCTAGGGCGTACGGCCGCGAATCGCCGGTCTGGAAAGTGCGCAGCGCCGCCGCTAGCACCTTCGGGTCCCCGGTGTAATCGGCCAGTTTTTCCAGCCCGACGTCGTACGTTTGCTTGCCCAGAGCGCTGGCCGACGTACCCTGGGGCCAGGGCGTTTTTTCCAGGCTGGGCAGCATTTTTTCGACTAACTCTTTTCCCATTGTCCTTACCCTCGCCAGAAGGATGGCCAGTGCCCGTCCGGACAGGCGCCGGCCGGCCGCTGGCAGTCAAGACCGCTATGGACCAAAGTGTACAAAGAGTCGGGTAAAAAGAAAAGGCCCCTCGGGTGAGGGGCCAGCCGTCTGGAGACTGGAGATTAGAGATTGTGAGCAACCCTTGGTTGCCAATCTCCAATCTCCAATCTCTTCTTTAGAAGTCGCCCATGCCGCCCGGGGGCATTTGCGGGGTGGCGTTTTCCTTCTCGGGGAGGTCGGTGATGAGGGCTTCGGTGGTCAGGATCATGGCGGCGATGCTGGCTGCATTTTCCAGCGCGCCACGGGTGAC
The DNA here is from genome assembly GCA_022616275.1 of Chloroflexota bacterium. Classification (GTDB taxonomy): domain Bacteria; phylum Chloroflexota; class Anaerolineae; order Promineifilales; family Promineifilaceae. The sequence continues at coordinate 30,845 of JAKEFB010000237.1, read as the reverse complement.
CTTGGCCGGGTCAATAATGCCGGCCTTGATCATGTTGACATAATTCTCGGTCAGAACGTCGTAACCGACGTTCTTGTCGCTCTGTTTTTCCTGCTCGACGCGGACGTTCTGGATGACGACGTCGCCGTTCTGGCCGGCGTTCTGGGCGATCTTACGCATCGGGGCTTCTAGGGCGCGGCGCAGAATGGTGACGCCGGTCTGCTCGTCGCCGCCGTTCAACTTGACGTCGTCCAGGGCGTTCATGGCGTTAATCAGGGCCACACCGCCACCGGGCACGATACCCTCTTCTACGGCAGCGCGGGTGGCGCTCAGGGCATCTTCGACGCGGTGCTTCTTTTCCTTCAGCTCGACCTCGGTGGCAGCGCCGACGCGGATGATGGCTACGCCGCCGGCCAGCTTGGCCAGCCGCTCCTGCAGCTTTTCTTTGTCGTAGTCGGAGGTGCTGCGCTCGATCTCGACCTTGATCTGCTCGACGCGGCCTTTAATCTGGGCTTCGTCGCCGGCGCCGTCCACGATGGTGGTGTCGTCCTTGGTGGAAATGACCTTGCCGGCCCGGCCGAGATCAGCAATCTGGACGCTCTCCAGCTTGCGGCCCATTTCCTCGGTAATCACCTGGCCGCCGGTCAGGACGGCAATGTCCTGCAGCATGGCCTTGCGGCGGTCGCCGAAGCCGGGGGCTTTCACCGCCAGGGCGTTGATCGTGCCCCGCAGCTTGTTGAGGACCAGGGTAGCCAGGGCTTCGCCGTCCACGTCTTCGGCAATGATGACCAGGTTGCGCCGGCCGGTCTGGATCAACTTCTCCAGGACGGGCACCAGATCCTGGGCGGAGCTGATTTTTTTGTCGTGAATGAGGATGTAGGCATCTTCGATGACCGCTTCCATCGTCTCGGCGTCGGTGATGAAATAGGCGCTGATGTAACCCCGGTCAAACTGCATACCGTCTACGTATTCGGTTTCAAATTCCAGGCTCTGGGACTCCTCCACGGTAATGACGCCATCCTTACCGACCTTGTCCATGACCTCGGCGATCAGCTTGCCGATTTCCCGGTCTTGGGCGGAGATGGCGGCTACGGAGGCAATTTCCTCCATGCTGTCAATAGAGACGGCCATGTCGCGGATACGCTGGGCCACGGCGGCCGTACCGGCCTCAATACCCCGCTTCAGGAGCATGGGGTTGGCTCCGGCGGCCACGTTCTTGAGACCTTCGTGAACGATGTTCTGGGCTAAGACAGTGGCGGTGGTGGTCCCGTCGCCGGCGATGTCGTTGGTCTTGGTCGCCGCTTCCTTCAACAACTGGGCGCCCATGTTCTCGTAGGGGTCTTCCAGTTCGATTTCCTTGGCCACCGTCACACCGTCGTGGGTGATAGTCGGGGCGCCAAATTTCTTGTCCAGGGCCACGTTGCGGCCCTTGGGGCCGAGGGTAGTGGCCACGGCCGACGCCAGGGCGTCAACGCCGTACTTGAGCTTACGGCGGGCATCTTCAGAAAACATCAGTTGTTTCGCCATTTTTTTACTTTCTCCTTCTTTCCTTAGAAATGCTTAACCTTCGAGGATGGCCAAAACGTCAGATTCTTTGAGGATCAGCAGTTTTTTGCTCTCAATCTTGATTTCGGTGCCGGCGTATTTGGCGAACAAGACACGGTCGCCAACAGCCACGTCCATTTCGATGCGCTTGCCGTCGTCATCGCGCCGGCCGGGGCCGACGGAAAGGACGTTACCCTGCTGCGGTTTTTCCTTGGCCGTTTCGGGTAAAACCAGCCCCGAAGCAGTCATTTCTTCCTGTTCGATTGGCTCAACGACCAGGCGATCTCCAAGTGGCTTAAGCTTTGTAGACATGAAGCAACCTCTCCTTTTTCTTAGGTTCAAAAGTACGAACGGACTCTTAGCACTCATGGCTCTAGAGTGCTAACATAGCCAGCATTCTAGCATAGATTTTAGGGTTGTCAAGGGGATTTTAGCAATCTCGTAAAGGGAGTGCTAATGTAGGGGCCCGATGCATCATGCCCCTACATTGGGCCCGATGCATCGGGCCCCTACTCGCCGGCGCCAGGAGTGTCTTCAGCGTCGGGGGCGTCGTCGCCGCCGGGACTGCTCCCCAATTCGGCCGCGTGGCAAAGTTCCAGCCCCTCCAGGGAGTTTGGCTCGTCAGGGATAACGGTCAGGACTTGCTGGAAAAGCGGCACAGACTGGTCGCAGTTGCTTTCGTTCTTAAAGTAATAGGCCAGGCCCAACATCAGGAAGTAGGTGGAGTTGGGCACGGTGACCTGCTGATACCGCTCTACTGCCCACTCCAGCTCGGGAATAGCCTCGTCGTAGTTCAGGTTGCGGTAATAGGCGGCCCCCAAATGGGCGTGCGCCCGCACCATTTCCGGGTCCAGCTCGACCGCTTTGATGAGGTTTTCCTGGGCTGTAGGGTATTCACCGATGAGGAAATACATCCAGCCCAGGCCGTCGTAAGCGGCGGCGCTGTTGGAGTTAATCTCCAGGGCGTCCTGGAAGGTGAGAATGGCGGTAGGAATGTCGCGGGTGGCGTAATAATTGTAGGCCAGGCCAATGTGCAGCTCGACCATATCCGGGGCCTGGTCCAGGGCCAGCATGTACTGTTCGATAGCGGCCGGGTAAAAGCCTTGTAGCTCCAGGACAGTGGCCATGTGGCGGCGGACAATGGGGTTATCCGGCTCGATAGCCAGGGCAATGTCCGCCTCTTCCTGGGCCCGGCTGTATTGCTCCGGCCCTAACTGGGACAGGGCCCCGGCCAGGTAGGCATGGGCCTCGGCGTTGTTGAGGTTAATCTCGGTGGCCGCCCGGGCCGCCTGGACTGCTTCGGCGTACTCCAATTGGGCGTTGGTGTCGTCCCCCATGTCTATGAGACGGTCGCCATAAGCCAGGTGGGCGGCCGCCAGGGACGACCAGACCTGGTCGTTATCTGGGGCCAGGACAGCCGCCTGCCCGGCCCAGTTGAGCGCCTCTTCAGCCTGGTTGGTGGCGATTAACAGCTCGATCAGAGGGATGTAAAAGCTAACGCGGGTGCCGTCGGCGCGAATGGCCTGTTCGTAAAGCTCGATGGCCTCGACATACTCGCCGTCTTCCTGGAGCAGGGCGGCGCTGGCGGCATAAGAGGCGGCCGAGCGGGTCGGCTCCGGCGTGGGGGGCAAGATAACCACATCGCGCACCGTGTCGGCGTTGGCAATGACAAAGGCACTGAGGGCAAAGATGGCCAGGAAAGCCAGCACCAACAAGCAAGAGGGGCCGCCTCGCCGGCGGCGGGGGTACGTGCGTTTAATGACCATGAAACAATAATGATAAGGACCGAGGACGCCGGTTGCTGAAGGCAACCTCGGGGACTGAGTTTTTACTCAACAGGACCTTTAAATATATTGCTGTTCTAATTTTTTTGGCAAAATTGTGAAGATGCCAGCCAGCAATGGTAGCAAGGCAAGGGGGGCGCGTCAAAAACGTTCAGCGGATTCTTATATGGCCTTTGGGCCGGTGACCCAAGCGCCATATAAGGCCCACCGGGTAGCCGGCCATTTTGGCCACGTCGCCCACCAGGCGGATGAGAGGAATGAGGGCAAAAGCGCGCAGCCGGTCGGGTGGCGGCCAGCCGGCCGTGGCCGGCCACAATCGTTGCGCCGGCCGGCGGCAATAGACGGCCATGCCGGCCAGCCCCAGCGCCCAGCCCGACCACCGGTTGCGCCAGATGAGGCTGAGCAGGGCCGGCAAGGCCACCAGGTAAGTCAGGTAGCGGATAGCGTGGCGCTTTGGCCAGAGGTTGGCTTTGCCGTCGCCGCGTGCATACAGGTAATATTGCCGGGCGAAAGCCCGCAGGCTGGCCCGCGGCCGGTAGTAGGCCACCGCCCGGGGGGCAAAGGGAAAGGGGCCATACTGCTCCCGTAAGGCCAGGTCAAAGATCAGGTCTTCGCTATAATCCAACCACTCCGGGTAACCGCCGGCCGCTTCCCAGGCGCTCTTCAGGAAAGCGACCGAGCGGCTGGAGGGCAGGAATTTTCGCGGGTTTATCTCGTCCAGCTCCGGCAACACGGTGGCGCTCATGACCACTTCAAAATCAGTATAAGGGTCCGGCTCGAACCAGCCGCTGACTACGGCCGCCCCTTCCGCTTCGATAGGACGGAGTAATTCCGCCAGCCAGTCGGGGGCCAGGACGACGCCGGCATCCGTCGCGGCAATGACCGGGCCGGCCGCGGCGGCAATGGCCCGGTTGCGTCCCTGGCTGATGTTGCTGCCGGGGGCCGCGACGATACACAGCGGCAGCCGGAGTTGGTACTCGTGCAGCAGGTTCAAGGTGTCGTCCGTGGAGCTACTATCGCAGATAACCACTTCGTCCGGCCGGCGTGTCTGGTACATCAAGGAATCGAGCAAGGAGCGGATTTCTTCCCCAGGGTTTTTGACTGTGGCAATGACGGAAACGTTCATGGCTAAATGTTACCACATTGGGCCGGGTTGTCAGAGAAGGTGGGCGTGATAGAATCAGCCGGAAAGGCCTGGGAAAGAAGGCATGACCCTGTTGCAGATAGAACCAAAAGCGCTTTTATCCGTGCCGGCCGCCGTTGACTTGAGTATCGTCATTCCCGCCCTTAACGAGGCGGATAACCTGCGCCCCCTGGTGGAAGAGATTAGAGCTGCCCTGGGCGACCAGCCTTGGAACTACGAGGTTCTTTTTATTGACGACGGCAGCCAGGACGGTAGTTTTGAGGTGGTCCAGGCCCTCCACCAGGAATACCCTCAGGTTGGCGGTGTCCGTTTCCGCCGCAACTTCGGCCAGACGGCCGCCTTTGCCGCCGGCTTTGCTTATGCCCAGGGCCGGGTGATCGTGACCATGGACGCCGACCGGCAAAACGACCCGGCCGACATTCCTGTCCTTCTGGCCCGGCTGGCCGAGGGATACGACGTAGTCAACGGCTGGCGGCAGAAGCGCCAGGATGGCCTGCTGCGCCGGCTGCCCTCCTTTCTGGCCAACCGGCTTATTGCTCGCTCCACCGGGGTACGGCTACGTGATCGGGGTTGTTCGCTGCGGGCATTCCGGGTGGAAGTGGTCCGGGAACTCCGTCTGTACGGGGAAATGCACCGATTTATCCCCGAACTGGCCAGCGCGGCCGGCTTTACCATGGCCGAGGTCCCGGTCAGCCACCGCCCCCGGGTTGCCGGCAAGTCGAAGTACGGCCTGTCGCGCACGGTTCGCGTGTTGCTGGACCTGGCGACGATTCTTTTCCTGCGCCGCTACAGCGCCCGGCCGATGCACCTGTTTGGTGGCCTGGGTATTCTTTCCAGCGGCCTGGGGTTTCTCTTTGGGCTGTACCTGGCCGGGATTAAAATTTGGGCTGGCATCGAGCAGGGGGCGGCCGGCTTCCGCAGTGTGCGCATTGGCGACCGGCCGTTGCTGATGCTGGCCGTGCTCTTGATCATCCTGGGCGTCCAATTCCTGGTCATGGGCCTCCTGGCTGAGCTGGTGGTCCGCACCTACCACGAAAGCCAGAACAAACCTGTTTACCATATTCGCGAAATCGTCCAAAGTAGAATAGGACTGAGGACTGAGGGATGAGCAATGAGTGATGAGGGCTGATAGCTGATAGCTAATGGCTGATGGCTGATAACTATGAAATTGTTGATTATTGGCATTGACGGCGCGACGTTTGATTTGATTTTGCCCTGGGTCGAGGCCGGGCATTTGCCGAACCTGGCCCGGCTGATCCAGGGGGGCGTGCGTGCCAACCTGGCTTCCACTCTGCCGCCGGTAACCAGCCCGGCCTGGCCGACCTTTATGACCGGCTGCAACCCGGGCAAGCATGGCGTCTTTGACTTTATCCAGCCGGCCGGGCTGAACTTCAGCCTGGTGAACTCGACCAAGATTCGGCAGCCCACGCTCTGGCAGCGACTGTCCAGGGGCGGGTACAAAGTGGGCGTGCTCAATGTCCCGGTCACTTACCCGCCCCAGCCGGTCAACGGCTTTATGATTACCGGTATTCTCAGCCCCAAAGGCAGCCACATCTGCTATCCGGCCGACCTGATTGAGCGCTACAAAGCTGGCCTGGGCGACTACCGCGTGGGTCCGAACATCCAGTATAAGCCCGGGATTGAGGCCGAGTACATTGCCGACATTTACGCCCTCATCCGCACCCACGGCGATTGGGCGCTGCAACTGATGGCCGAGGAACCGTGGGACATGCTCATGGTCCATTTCATCGCCCTGGACATCATGATGCACGCCTTGTGGCGCTTTATGGACCGGACGCACCCGCGCTACGAGCCCAGCCCCTACGAACATGCTATCCGGGACGGCTACAAACTGGTAGACGAATACATCGGCCGGATGTTAGACCGATTGCCCCCGGATAGTAGTGTCCTGGTCATGTCCGACCACGGCTTTGGTCCACTGCGCAACATCGTCAACCTGAACGTCTTTCTGATGCAGAAGGGGTTGCTCAAGCTGAAGCGGGACCCCTGGACCCAGCTCAAAGCCACAGCTTTTCGCCTGGGCTTAACCCCGGCCGGCGTCTACCACAGGGTCGAACAGCTTGGCCTGCAAAACCTGGCCGCCCGCGTCTCCAAGGACACCCGCAACCGGGTGGTGGGTAAGTTCCTGAGCTTCGACAACGTGGACTGGAGCCAGACGGTGGCTTACAGCATGGGGCACGTCGGCCAGATTTACTTGAATATGGCCGGCCGGGAGCCTTACGGCATTGTCACCGAGGCCACTTACCAGCAAACGCTGCAGGAGGTGATTGCGGCGCTGCAAACGTTGCAAGACGCCGGCCGGCCGCTGGTCAGCCGGATCATCTTGCGCCGCGAGACCTACCACGGCCCCTACACCGACCAGGGGCCCGACATTCACCTGGTCCTGGACGATTACAATATGATCGCCTTCCCCCTCTTTGCCACCGATGGCAAGGTTATTACCAGCCAGATTCGTGGCGATTCCGGCTGCCACCGGCGAGAGGGTGTCTTTATTGGCTGCGGCCCGGCGATCAAACAGGGCGAGCGGCTGGCCGAGGCCAACATCCTTGACCTGGCGCCCACGGTTATGCACCTCTTTGGCCTGCCAGTGCCCCGCATCATGGACGGCCAGGTGTTGCAAGAGATGTTCCCCACGCCGGCCGAGGTGAGCTACAGCGACGAAGACGACGCCGAAGACGTTCGGGCCAGCCAGGCCCTGAGCGCCGAGGAAACGGCCCAGGTGGAGGAGCGGCTGCGCAGCCTTGGCTATCTCTAAGCCACCCTCTCTCCCCCTCTCCCAGCGACCGAAGGTCGCCGCTCTCCCTCCCATTACCCGGCTTTTTCCCTTCCTCCTGGGCGCGCTGGCCCTGGCGGCGCGCCTGGTAGCCCTCGGCCGCTACGTCACCCCTGACGAGCCAATGTGGGTTTATCGCAGCCTTCTCTTCCGCCAGGCGTTGCTGGCCGCCGACTGGCCGGCCACCATCCGCACCGGCCATCCTGGGGTCACTACCACCTGGCTAGGGGCCGTCGCCATCCAGTTTCAACTTTGGCTGCAACCGGAAGCCCGCGTCCACCTGGAGTGGCTGAACCGGCTCTACTGGCTCTCCCCGGACAACAGCGCGGCTTTCCAACACCTGGCCGTTTTCCTGGGGCCGGCCCGGCTGGCCGTGGCCCTAGTGAACGGTCTGGGCGTGGTGGCGATTTACGCCCTGGCCCGGAGCCGGCTGGGGACGTGGCCGGCCGTCCTGGGGGCGCTCTTATTGGCGCTGGACCCTTTTGCCAGTGGCCTGGCCGGGTTGCTACACCTGGATGCTCTACTGGCCACCTTTATGCTCATCACCTTTCTTCTGGCCTTGCCGGCCCGGGAGGCGGAGCAGCCGGCTATAGACCTTTCCCGGGCGATCCTGGCCGGCATTACCACCACGCTGGCTATCCTGTCCAAGACGCCCGGCCTGTGGTTGGGGGTGGCGGTTCCGGCCGCGTTCCTGTGGCGGGCCTGGCGAGCCAGCGCCTTTCAATTTGGCGGGCATACGGTTGGCCTGGCCAATCGCATACTCCCGGTCCTCCGCCTGTCCCTGCGGCCGGCGCTGGCCTGGGCTGGGGCAGCGCTGGCCAGCCTGCTCCTCCTCCTGCCGGCGAGTTGGGCTGCCCCGGACCGGGTGGTGGGGATGACCAGTCGCCTGGCCGACCGGCTGGTGGACAGCGCCATCCGGCCGACCTTTTTTCTGGGCCAGGTGATACTGGAGCCGGGGCTGGCCTTTTACCCGGTGGCTATTCTGTTTCGCCTTTCCCCGGCCGTCACCCTGGGGTTGCTGGCCGGGGTGAGCCTGGCCGTTTACCGGCTGATCCGGCCGGGGCTGCGCCGCCAACGACCCGTTCAGGCCGGCGGAGCCGGGCAGGTGGCCGGGCTGCTACTGTTCAGCCTGGGTTTTATCGTCTTAATCAACCTGCCAGCCAAACGGTATGACCGCTACGCCCTGCCGGCCGTTCTGCCGCTGGTTCTCGTGGCCGGTTGGGGCGTAGCGCAGTTGGGGCGCGGCCGGTGGCTGGCTGTCAGGCGATGGCCAACCATCGCCCGATGGCCGGCCCTGGCCTTGCTCCTGCTGCAAGTGCTTTATTGGCTGGTCGCTCTCCCCTACCCGCTGCTGGCCTATAACTGGCTATTGGGTGGTCCGGCCGCGGCCCAGACGGCGCTGCCTGTGGGCTGGGGTGAAGCGGCCGGCGCGGCGGCCCGCTGGCTGGCCGAAACGACGCCGGACCCGGCCGGCCGGGCGCTCTTTACCAGCAACATCCCGGCGACCGCTCCCTTTTACCCCGGGCCGGTTTTGCTTTTGAAGACAGAAGCGTTCTCCCGGCTGCAAAGCGGGGATGCTTTGCTTTATGTCAGCCAGGACTGGCAGTTCAACCCGGCCGCTTTCCAGCCGGACCCGGCGACCGGCCTTCCCCGGCCAGTCGCCCTGGGCGAGGCGTCTGTCGCTTACAGCCTGCGTTTCGGAGCAGTGCCCCAGGCAGCCGTCTATACCGGCCTGGACGCGGCCGATCTGGCGCTCCAACCCCTGGCGGCCGGGCCACGCTTTTTTCGGTTCAACCAGGCGGTGCAACTGGTTTCGGCCGGGGCAGTTCCGGCCACCTGGCCGGGCCGGGTCCAGGCTGTCCTGGGCTGGCAGGTCCTCCAGCCGGCCGATTTTCAACTACGCCTGGCCTTGCTGGACGAGACCGGCCAGGTCTGGGCCGGCCAGGAGACGGCTCTGCTAAACGAAGAAGACCACCCGGCCCGTTACTGGCCGGCCGGTGCGACCCAGGTCGTCTATTACTTGCAAGCCGTCCCCCCCACCCTGCCACCCGGCGAATACACCCTGGCGGCCAGCCTGTTTGACAGCCAGGGAGCGCAGTTAGGGGCTTTCCTGGAGGACGGCCGCTTTGCCGGCACGGTCGTGCCCCTGGCAACTTTTACACTCGACCCGCCGGCCAGCCAGCCACTGATTGCCATCCCCCATCCTTTGCCCGGCGAGAAGGAACTGGCCGGCTATGGCGACCTGCCCACCCAGGTGGGCAACGGCGACCTGCTGACGCTGGAGTTGTGGTGGGACCAGGGGCCGGCGACGCCGCCAGCCGGCAATCTGGAACTACAGTTGGGACCGGCCAGCGCTCTGGCGCCCCTGGAAACCACTGGCTGGTTACCCGGCCAGACCTACCAGATTCGCCCCACCTGGCGTGTTCCTGTCGAGCTACCGGCCGGGCGCTACCCCCTGGCTGTGCAGCTCCGCAACGAAACGGGCCAGACCCAGTGGCCGGAGGCGATTTCCCTGGGACAACTGGAAGTGGTAGCCCGGGAACGCCGTTTTGACCTGCCGGCCGGGCTGGAACCGCTGATGGTCCGATTTGCCGACCTGGCCTTTTTGCAGCAGGTCGAGGCCGGTATAGCCGATGGTAAAATCCACCTGGCGCTGACCTGGCAGGCGATAGCGCCGGCCGGCCGGCCGTACACCGTCTTTATCCACCTGCGCGATACGGCCGGCAATATTCTCAGCCAGGTAGACCGGGCCCCGGCCGAAGCAACGACGAACTGGGCCCCGGGCCAGGTGGTTGTGGAGGGGTACGAACTGCCGGCCCCGGCCGCCGGCGGCTATACGATTGCTGTGGGCCTGTACGACGTGGCCAACGGCTGGCGCTTACCGGCGGCCACGGCCGGGGGCGCGCTGCTACCTGATGACCAATACCTGGTGGAGATTACCGTTCCGTGACGGAAGCAGGCCGGGCGCCGGCCGGCGCCCGGCTTGAAGCAGCCCTTCAACGATGAAACGGTTAAAGTCGTTACGACGAACCCCACTGGCTTACAGCTTGTTGGTAGCCCTCCTGGGCCTGCCCCTGGTGACGCCGCTGCTGCGCTGGACGGATAGCCTCTGCACCCACGACGGCCACCTTCACTATCACCGGGTGGCGGCGCTGCGCTACGCCTGGGAAAGCGGCCTGCCCTTTTCCCGCTGGCTGCCCGACCTGGCCTTCGGTTACGGCTATCCCTTCCTCCTTTACCGGGAAGCCGCACCGCTATACCTGAGCCTGCTGCCCCACCTCCTGGGGCTGCCGCTGCCGGCGGCTATTAATCTCTTTTATACCCTCTGCCTCCTGGCGGCCGGCTGGTTTACCTTCCTCTGGGTGCGGGACGTCTTGGGGCCGGCCGCCGGACTGGTGGCGGCCGTCGCCTATATGGCCGCGCCCTACCAATTGGTAGACGCCCTGGTCCGGGGCAACCAGCCGGAGTCGCTGGCCCTGCCCCTGCTGCCTGTTCTCCTCTGGGCCGGCCGGCGTTTTATCCTTCAGGGGACGGCCTGGCCTTTCGTCCTGTCCACGCTGGGACTGGCCCTCCTGGCGCTCAGCCACAATATCTCTCTACTTCTCTTTACCCCCCTTTTTCTGGTCTATCTGCTGGCCGTGGGCTGGCTGCGACAGCTTACCTGGCGGACGGCGCTGGCCCGCCTGGCGCTGTTGGTGAGCCTGGGGCTGGGGCTGAGTAGCTTTTACCTCGGCCCGGCCCTGGCGGAGCTGGACGAAATTACTATCAGCCAGTCGGTGACCGCCCGCAACAACGACTACCGTTTTAATTTTACCAGCCTGGCCGAAATCCTGGCCCCGGCGGTCCCGGAAGACCCGACCCTGCTGAACCCGCCGCTGCCGATTCGCCTGGGTTGGGCGCCGGCCGGCCTGGCGCTGCTGGGTGTCCTGAGTTTGCTGCGCGCGATGAGGTTTGAACAGCGCGGCCATGGCCTGATGATGGCCCTGGCTGCGGTGGGGCTGTTGTTGATGGCCTTGCCTCTGTCCCGGCCGTTATGGGACCACCTGCCGCTGATCGAATTTGTTCAATTTCCCTGGCGCTTTATCGGCCGGGCGGCCCTGCCGGTAGCCTTTCTGGCCGGCTTGCCGTTTGCCGCGCCGCTCGTAGACCAAACCCCGCAGGTTTCTAAGGGCACGTTCCGTGCCCCAACCTGCGGGGTTTTTCCAGGCCGGCGCCTGCCCCACCTGGCCGCCCTGGCCGTGGCCCTGCTGTTACTGGAAGCCTTACCTGGCCTCTACCCCTTTTACTGCCAGGATGAGCCTTACCCGACTATCAATACCGTCCACGCCTACGAACGCCGCACCGGCCTGGTGGGCGTAGACCCGGCCGGCAGCTACTTCCCTAAAACTGTCCAGCTTCGCCCGGATGGTTCGCCGCTGGAAGCCGATTACCAGGCCGGCCGGCCGCCGCAACGCTTCGACCTGGCTGCCCTGCCGGCAGGGGCGACGGCCGACATCCTGGCTACCTGGCCCATTGGTGTCCAGGTCGCCGTGGATAGCCCGGCAACCTTCCAGGCCCGCTATCTCAGCTTTGCCTTCCCCGGCTGGCAGGCTACGGTAGATGGCCGGCCTGTCCCCATAACTCCTACTGTGCCCGAAGGGTTATTGACCTTTCCCGTGCCGGCCGGCCGGCACACGGTCGAAGTGCGTTGGGAGCTGACGCCGCTGCGGGCCACTTTCCTCTTTGTCACTATCGTCTCCCTGGCCGGTTTTGCCGTTACAGTCGTAGCCCTGGCTGGCCAGCGCCCCGGCCGGCGCCCGGCCGTTCTGGTTGGCCGACGACAGGCCGGCGCGGCACTGCTCCCTTTCCTGGGCGTGGCCCTGGCCATGCTGGCCCTCAAGCTATTCGTCGTAGACCGGGTGGATACCCCACTCCGCCAGCCGGCCCCACCCCCGGTGAGTTATCCGGCCGAGCTTCAGGCGGCCGGGCTGCGCCTGGCCGGCTATAACCTGGACCGGGAGCGAGTGGCGGCCGGCGACGCTTTTACCATAGACCTGGCCTGGCAGGTGGACAGCCGGCCGGCCGGCCGCTACCAGTCCAACGTCTGGCTGGTGGGGCCGGAGGGGCTGGCCTGGAGTGACAAGGAAACGTTCCGGCCGCGCCTGTACGAGGATACGGCCGTCACCAACTTGTGGCTGGCGGGGCAGTGGGCCTGGGATAGTTGGGAGGTAACTGTGTTCCCCGGCACGCCGCCCGGCCGCTACGACGTCGTTCTGACCCTCTTTGACCTGGCCAACTTGCAGCCTCTCACCCTGCGCCGGCCGGATGGCACGGCTGCCGGCCCCACGGCCGTTATTGGCCAGATCACGGTCAGCCGGCCAGAGACGCCGCCGCAGTTCCAGCCGCAGTATCCCCAGCAGGAGGCCGTCGCCGGGCTGCTCTTGCTGGGCTATAACCAGGACAGGCAGGAAGCCCTGCCGGGCGAACATCTGCTGCTGACTTTTTTCTGGGAAAAGCTGGCCGGCGCTCAGGAAACTCCCGCCACGCTGGAACTGCAACTGCTGGACGCGGCCGGCCGGGCGGCCCAAAGCTGGCTTCTCCCCCCCGCGCGGGCCGATTATCCGCCGGCCGGGTGGCCGGCCGGGGAGCGAGTGCGCGGGCAACACCTGCTCCGCCTGGCGGCGGGGCTGGCCGGCGGCCAGTACCAGTTGGCGCTTGAGGGGGTGGCGCTGGGAACGCTGGCCATCCACGCCCCCGACCGGGTCTTCGACGAGCCGGCTTACACCACGGCCGTGGACGCCGTCTTTGAGGCGCAGGCCCGGCTGGCCGGCGTCACGCTGGAGCCGGCCGGGCCTGCGCCGGACTCCCCGCTCACCGTGACGCTGGTGTGGCAGGGGTTGGCCGAAATGGCGGTGAGTTACCGGGTCTTCGTTCACCTGGTAGATGAGACAGGCCAAATTGTAGCCCAGTCAGACGCCGAGCCGGCCGCCTGGAGCCGGCCGACCACCGGCTGGGCGCCCCGTGAATACATCGTAGACACCCACAACCTGGCTCTGCCGGCCGAACTGCCGGCCGGGGGGTTGAGTCTGCGGGTGGGGCTGTATGATGTGGACAGTGGGGATCGGTTGAGGACGGGGGCGGCCGAGTTTGTTGTCCTGCCATTAGTAACCAAGTAGATTGACCGGATGCAACTGGCGGTGCGTGACTACTTGTGGCTGCATCCCAGTGAATTGCAAGATGAGCCGTTAGCAACTTGAAAGCTTGTTTTTGGTTGCCAGATTGTGTTGTCCGTGATATATTTCACTTTCTGGCCCGCCTGGCGGGCTACTTTTATGCGAGTTGTAAAACCAGGTGGAGGACAACCTGATGTCTGACTTATTATTGAAGGCTTTTGATACGCCGGCCAACGAAGAGCTGCCAGAACTGCGTGCGGGTGATACAGTCACGATCCATTTGCGTATTGTCGAGGGCAAACGGGAGCGTATTCAACTGGTACGCGGCACGATTATTCGGCTACGCAAGGGCGGCAACCAGGCCAACTTTACCGTGCGCCGGATTGCTTCCAACGGCGTGGGTGTGGAGAGAACGTTCTTGCTGCGCTCGCCACTGATTGAGAAGGTCGAGGTGCATCGCCACGGCCACGTGCGCCGCGCCCAACTGTATTACCTGCGTAACCGCAGCGGCAAGTCGGCCCGGCTACGCGAAAAGCAGACCAGTTAACTAACAGTCACAGGAATGAAACGCCCAATCATTGGTTGCACCACTTACCGCAAGACCATCACCCAGGAGCGGCCGATTGATATGTACGGTCTGATGCCTTCTTATGTGGAGGCTATTTCGGCCGCTGGGGGTACTCCCCTGCTCATTCCTTTGGGCCTGAGCGACGAGGATCTGCAAACAGTTTTTGAGCGAATTGACGGCGTGCTCTTGCCGGGCGGGGGAGACATAGAGCCAGGCGTTTACAACGGCCAGATGCACCCGACTATGTGGGGCATTGACCCGGAGCGGGACCGGACCGAATTCTTCATGGCCCGCTCGGCCGCCCGGGACGGCAAGCCCTTCCTGGCCATTTGCCGGGGTATCCAGGTCTTTAACGTCGCCCTGGGCGGCACGCTGTGGGAAGACATCCCTAGCCTGGCGCCCAGCGAGGTGGTCCACCAGGCGCCCAACGACCTGCCCCGTACCCACCTGGCCCACACGGTGGACGTCCAGCCCGGCTCCCGGCTGGCCGGCCAACTGGGCAAGAGCCACACCTGGGTCAACAGCCTGCACCACCAGGCCGTCCGCCGGCTGGCCGCCGACCTGGTGGCCACCGCCTGTGCCCCCGACGGCCTGATTGAGGGAGTGGAGATACCCGGCCACCCCTTCGCCGTCGGCGTCCAGTGGCACCCGGAAAACCTGATCCACGACGACCCGGGGATGTTGGGGTTGTTTAAGGGATTGGTGGCGGCAGCAGGGGAGCAATTGAGTAATTAGTAATTCGGTAATTACTAATTACTCAATTGCCAAGCCGGCCCCAACAGCGTGTTCATCGTCTCTTCAACCACAGCCCATAGGCCATCGTCGGCCGCCAGCAGCCGGAACAAGAGGAAGACGCCGTAGGCGATGTGGCGCGACTCGTCCTGTTTCAGCAGGGCCACGCCCCGGCACTGGCCGGGCATCAGGTTGTTCCGCTCCAGTGTCGTCAGGTAGGCGTGGTAGCCGGTCTCGGCCAGCACCCCTTCGACGATCATGCGGAAGAAATCGGTGTGTTTGGCCTTTTCAAACAGGCGCATGGGCGGGGTGTCGCGCCGCAGGCCGCGCGTCGTGGTGGCAAATCCCTGGTGGGTCATGGTGCGCCATTTTATATCATCCTGGAAATGGATACACTATAATTATTGTCGGGGCATGATGAGAGTTCGGCAGCCGAACTCCCATGCCCCGACAAATGAAACCCATGGCCGACGTAAGAACACCTAACCTGGCCGACCTGACCCGCCAGCAGGAAAGCCTGCGGGCCGTCATTGAGTCCATCAGCAGCGAGCTGGAGCTGCGACCGCTACTGACCCGGATTGTCCAGCACGCCTGCGAGTTGCTGGGCGCAGACCGGGGGACGATTGGCCTGGTGGACGAAGAGCGCAACCTGATTCGGACCGAGGCGGCCTACCGCATGCCGCCTGGTGAAATTGGCTCGGAGATGTCCCCTGGGATGGGATTGGCCGGCCGGGTGCTCCAGACCCCTCAGCCGGTCATCCTGAACCAGTACGGCGACCTGGAGCGCCCGATTCTGCCCGAGTTGGTGCAGGATGCGGTCATCGGCCTGCCTATTTTCTGGCACGACCGACTGATTGGTTTCTTTGGCATTGGAGCCGAACCACCGCGCACGTTTAACGACCAGGACGTAGAGCTGCTCGCACTCCTGGCGCGCCACGCGGCGATTGCCATTGAAAACGCCCGCCTCTTTGAGGCTGAAAAACGGCGCGCCGCCCGCATTGCCACCATTAGCCGCGTCGGCCAGCGCATTGCCGCCCGCCTGGACCCTAACGAACTTTTTGCTGCCACGGTGGAAGAGCTTCACCAGCGGTTGGGCTACGACCACGTCTCTCTGTTCTTAGTAGACCCGGCCGATCCCGCCTGGTTGGTCCAGCGAGCCCGGGCCAGTCGCTGGTCGCGAGGCGAGGCTGTTGGCTATCGCCAGTCCATCGAGGAGGGTATCCTGGGAGCGACGGCCCGCGAACGGGTGGCGCAGGTCATCAATGATGTGAGCACCGACCCGCGTTACGTGGCTGTCCCCGGGGCTGAGGGGCTGCGGGCAGAGCTGGCCTTGCCGATCTTATTGGGCGAGCGCCTGCTGGGGGTGCTCGATGTGGCCGGCATGCGCCGCTTTAACCAGGAGGATTTGACCGCGCTGCAAATTGTGGCCGACCAACTGGCTGTGGCCATTGACAACGCCCAGCTTTTTGCCCACACGCAGCACGCCCTGGAAGAGACCCAATTGCTTTACAAGACCAGCGAGGGTATCAGCACGGCGATGGACGTGGAGGGAGTTATTGGGGTCTATCTGGACCAGGTGGCTACCCGCGGCCGGTATGCCTGTAGCATCGTCCTCTATGAGTTTAATGAAACTGGCGAGCGTATGGCTGTGCTGGTGCGCGGCCGCTGGGCGCCCGACGAGGGTCTGGCCCTGTTGAACGAACGGCTGCCCTATAGCCGTGACGCCCTGGACCCGCTCCTGGACGCCGGCGAAACCGTGGCCATTGCCAATGTTTATAGCGACCCGCGCGTTTCCGAGGAGTTGCGGGAAATTCAACGGCAGTCCAGGCGGCCGGCCCTGGCCATGATTCCCCTCGTTGCCCGAGGGCAACGCATTGGCCTGGTGGTCCTCAGCTACCCGGCGGTGCGTCGCTGGCAGAGCGAAGACCTGCGGCCCTACCAGGCAACGGCGGCCCAGTTGGCCACGGCCATTGACAGCCGCCGCCAGCAAAGCGTCCTTCATGAGCGCAGCCAGCAGTTGGCCGTCCTGGAAGAGCGGCAACGCCTGGCTCGCGAGCTGCACGACTCGGTGACCCAGCTCATTTTCAGTATTACCCTCATTGCCCAGTCTATTGCTCCAGCTTGGCGGCGCAACCCAGCCGAGGCTGAACGCCGCGTCGGCCGGTTGCTGGAGTTAAGCCAGTCGGCCCTGGCCGAGATGCGGGCGCTGCTGGCCGAGCTGCGCCCTTCTACCCTGCCCCAGGTAACGGCGCCCACCCCTGGACTGTTGCGCCTGCAACAGGAAGGGCTGGCCGTGGCCCTATGCCACTACGCCACTGAAATTGCCGGCGACAACCTGGAAATTAGCGTGGATACGGCCAGTTACCCGGCAGCCGGGGCGACCGGCCGGCCACCCCTGGCCCATGAAGAGGCCCTCTACCGCATTGCCCAGGAAGCGCTCAACAACGTGGTGAAGCATGCCCGCGCCGGGCGCGTTCAGATCACGCTGCGCCTGGAAAATGGCGTTGTCCGCCTGATGGTCAGCGACAATGGCCGGGGCTTTGCCTCGCCGGCCGGCGAGAGCCAGGCCCTCCCCACCCGGCCCGGCGGCCTGGGGCTAAAGACCATGCGCGAGCGGGCCGAGGCCCTGGGCGGCCAGTTCCAATTGACCAGCGCGCCCGGCGGCGGCACGGTCGTGGAAGTATTTATTCCCAGGTAGAGACGTTGCATGGCAACGTCTCTACGATAGTGGCAGGTAAGTTGGAGGAACGGGAAATGGCGAAACCCATCCGGGTATTAATTGTTGACGATCACGAGGTTGTACGGGAGGGACTACAGACCCTCCTTTCCGAAGAGGAAGGTGTTGAGGTAGTTGGCGAGGCGATGAATGGCCTGGAGGCGGTGGATATGGCCCGCCAATTGCGGCCGGACGTGATCCTAATGGACCTGGTTATGCCGGAGTTGGATGGCATCCAGGCTACCCGGCGCATTGTTCGGGCCGATCCACATTCCCGGGTGTTGGTCTTGACCAGTTTTGCCGAGGACGAGCGCGTGCGAGATGCGATCCAGGCTGGGGCGACGGGCTACCTGTTGAAAGATGTGCTCAAGTCTCAGTTATTTCAAGCCATCGAGGCCGCTGCCCGCGGCCGCCCTACTCTTCATCCCGAAGCCCAAAAAGCCCTCATGCGCCAGGCGGCCACGCCGCCGGCCGCGCCCCACGCCGGGCTCACCGAACGAGAGTTTAACGTCTTAATCCTTATAGCCCGGGGCAAGAGCAATAAGGAAATTGCGGCGGCCCTTCACCTCACCCAGGGCACGGTCAAAGGCTACGTCAGCACGATCCTCAAAAAACTGGACGTGGCCGACCGGACGCAGGCTGCCCTCTATGCCGTCCGGCACGGTCTGGTTTCAGACCACTAACTTTAGTCAGAGACTACTCCTGACCAAAGTTAGTCTCCTAAGCTAACTTTTTTCGCTTTCAAATCCTACCCGTAGACAGGTGTAGCGCGGCCGTGTTTGCTCTATGCTTATGGTCAGGGCTTCCTAAACTATAAGGGGCACTGGTGTGAAAGATGCAACTAGCCCAAGGAGTAAGGAGGGTACCGGCCTCGGAGCCGGTAACGATGGAGATGGCGCAGCAAACCCGGCCATATCGCATTCTGATTGTTGACGATGCGCCGGCCGTGCGCGAGGCGATTCGCTGGCTGCTGGAAGACGAGCCGGACCTGACGGTGGTTGGCGAGGCCAGCAACGGCCTGGAAGCCTTGCAGCGGACGGCCGGGCTGCTCCCAGACGTAGTCATCCTGGACGTAGAGATGCCGCTGATGGATGGCTTTACCGTTGCCCGGTCGCTGAAGGCAGCGATTGACCCGCCCCTGGTCTTGTTTCTCAGCGTCCACGGTGATGCAACTGCCCGCGCCCGCGGCCTGGCGGCCGGCGGTGACGGTTTTATCGAGAAGGGGGCCGACTGGCCGACCCTGATTGAGCAGTTGCGCCGGTTACTAGGAGATTAGAGATTAGAGATTGGAGATTGGAGATTGAATCTCCAATCTCCTCATTTCATACCTCATTCACAAGGAGAAGATGATGCTCAGTAGATTCCCTCAATCTGTTTTTCGCTCCAGACCGAAGATCCTGTTCTTGACTTTCTTGCTCCTCGTCCTGGCGCTCAACGCCTGCGGTGGCGGGGAACCAGAGACGGCGACGAGCGCCCCAACAACGGCAGCCACCGCGGCGGTCACCACCGCGGCCACCAGCCAGCCGGTAGGCGCCGAACCAGTGGTCGTCACCGGCAGCGGGGAGATCACGGCCACGCTGGACCAGTTCCGTCAGGCCCTGGGCGGGAGCAACAACGGCGGTGCGCCTGGCCCGCACACCACCGGCTTCCGGGAGATTAACTGGGATGGCGTGCCGGACGATCTGGCAGCCCCCAATTTTCTCCCGGCCGATTTCTTCAACGCCATCGAAGAACCCCGGGCGCGCGGCGCCTTTTTCAGCACGCCGGGTGAGGGCGTCCAGGTCAGTGCCGACAGCGACAACCCGACCGGCGCCCCGGTTAATTTTGGCCATATCAACCCCAACTACACCAATATCTTCAAGACCTTCAGCCCGGAGCGCCTTTTCTCACCTGTCGGCAGCAACGTCGTGGATCTGACCTTCTTCGTACCTGGCACGACCACCCCGGCCGTGGTTCGCGGTTTCGGCGCGGTCTACACCGACGTAGACACGACCCACACCGCCTTTGAATACTTTGACGTGGCCGGTAACTCGCTGGGCCAATTTGAGACCCCTATTGCCGACAGCGGCCTTTCCTTCCTGGGCGTCGTCTTTCCGGAACCGATCGTGGCCAGGGTACAAATTAAGTATGGCACCGACGCGCTGGGGCCAGACGACGGCAACGGCATAGACGTGGCCGTGATGGACGACTTTATCTACGGCGAGCCGCAGCCTGTTCCCGGAGCTGAAGTAGCCGCCGCGCCAACAGCGACGACTGTGCCGGCCGTGCCCGATGTAACGCTGTTGTTCCAGTTCCAGACGGTCGAAGACAGGCGATTGGCGGCCGTTTCCCTGGACCTGAGCGCCCTGGAAGCGGCCCCGGCCGGCAAGACCTACGCCGTCTGGCTGGTAGGCGACAGCGGCCAGTACCGGCTGCTGGGCGCGGCTCAGGGCGGCCAGGCCTTCCAATACGAAGACCCCGACGGCCAGAACCTGGTCGGGCTCTATTCGGGAGCCGTCCTCAGCCTGGAAGCGCCGGCCAACGTGGAAGCAGGCGGCCTGGCTGCGCCCACCGACGTGCTCTTTTCCGGCTCGATCCCGGCCGAAATTGTCCCGGCCGTGCGCGAGCTGGTTGTAAGTGGGCCGGACACTCCCAACAACACGCCCTATGACCCTGGCCTGGCCGAACAGGCCGACGTAGGCGCTACCCACGGCCAGCTCGCCCTGGATGCTATCGCTGCCGGCGACTTCCCGGTGGCCCGCATCCATGTGGAACACACCAATAACATTCTCGTCGGCAGCGCCTCGCCCGATTTTGGCGACCTGAACGGCGACGGCGACCCGCAGAACCCCGGCGACGGCTACGGTATCTTGCCTTACGCGGCCAGGGCGAGTGAGCTGGCCGGCTCAATTGCCGAAATAGCCACCCTGCCACAGAACATCCGCCAGGCGGCCGGCGGTATGGTGCTATGCGCCCGCAATATTACGGCGACCTGGGGACCGGAAACCCAACAACTCATCCAGGAGGTCCTCGGCTCGGCCGACGCCGCCGCGGCCGAAGGGCCAGGGGTAGATCTGGCCGAAGTGACTGAGGCTACGGCCAACGGTGTGGACGCTAACGGCAACGGCGAGATCGAAACGGCGGCCGATGAATGTGGCGCTGTACAAATCTACCGGCTCAGCCACCAACTCTTTGACATTACCATGACCCGCACGGGCGCGCTGCCCGCCGGTGGCGGCGCGCCGGCCGGGGGTGGCGGCAGCGCCCCGTCCGCCGTAATCGTTTCCATGAAGGATTTCGAGTTCGACCCGGCGGCCATTACCGTTCCGGTCGGCGCTACGGTAACCTGGACCAACGACGGCGTCCAGCAGCACTCGGCCACGGCCGTGGACGGTTCCTTTGACACCGGCCTCTATGGCTCTGGGGAATCGGCCTCGGTCACGTTCGACACGGCCGGGACTTTTGCCTACTACTGCCAGCTCCACGGCACGCCGGACGGGACCGGCGGAATGGTGGGCACGGTGACTGTCCAGCCGTAAGCGTCGAGGAGATTAGAGAATGGGGATTGGCAGCGTTCTGTTGCCAATCTCCATTCTCCGCCCGTAAATAACTAAAATTTTGCCAAATTTGTGGGGTTGATTTATGGTTCTGCCGTGGCTGCCGAAAATGAAGGCCCTATCGGTATTCTTGATTCCGGGGTGGGCGGGTTGTCTGTACTACGCCACCTCCGGTTGTTGCTGCCCCACGAGACATTGCTCTACGTGGCCGACCAGGCCCACGTGCCCTATGGCCCGCGGCCGGCCGGGGAGATCGGCCGCTTCCTGGAAGGGCTGACCCGTTTCTTGCTGGAACAGAGGACCAAGCTGGTGGTCGTGGCCTGCAACACGGCCTCGGCCGCGGCGCTGGACCAACTGCGGGCTGCCTTCCCCGACCTGCCCATCGTCGGCATGGAGCCGGCCGTCAAGCCCGGCGCGGCCCAGACGCGCAACGGCAAAATCGGCATTCTAGCCACGGTTGGCACGCTGGAGAGCGAGCGGTACGCCAGCCTGGTGGAGCGTTTCGCCCAGGGCGTTACGGCTTTTGAAGAGCCCTGCCTGGGGCTGGTGGAGCAAATCGAGGCCGGCCGGCTGGACGGGTCGGAGACCAGGCAGATTGTCCAGCGCGCCCTGGCGCCGATGCTGGCCGCCGGGGTGGATACGCTGGTCCTGGGCTGTACCCACTATCCCTTTGTCCTGCCCCTGATCCAGCGCCTGGCCGGCCCGGACATGGTGGTCATTGACCCGGCCCCGGCCGTGGCCCGCCAGGCGCGGCGGGTGTTAGAGGGGCGCAACCTGCTGTCCCGGCGTCTGGAGCGGGGTGAAGTGTACCTGTACACCACCGGCGACCCCGGCCGGCTGGCGGCGCAGGCCAGGCAACTGTTAGGCGAGGAGTTTCCGACGGCGGGGCTAGCCTGGCAAGGTGAAGAGAACTGGAACCAAAAGGGGAATCTACTCTGCCTATACAAGCCGATGAAGTAGTGTAAAAAGCTATTCTCGCGTTTAAAAAAGCGATGACGATGGTGAAACCAGCCTTGTAGTGAATACGGATTGCTTCAACTGGGAGTTGCCCTATCAAACGTCAAAAACACATACTCGTTGCCTTTGAATCTGTCATATTCGTTTTCTTTTTTGAGAATAATGAACAATCTCTGTCCATCGCCAGACAAATAAACTCTTCCAATCCCACCATCGGGTGCTAATTTACTTGTGTTTGTAGAGAAGTCGTATTTCTCCGTAAAAGTAGTGACTAATGCAGCCCGATTGTTAATTACACCTGCCAGTTTACGAGGTTTATTCCCTTCCTTCCATTCCGCCTCGATTTGACCGTTTGTCTGGGTCACTCGCATCTCAATACCTTCGCCAGATAACCAAGAGCTACCAAAGTTTGGAATATCCGAGGTTTCAACAAAAAAAGCTGTGGCAAATTCAAGATAGAACCGTCGCAATCTTCGGGCTAAGTCCTGAGCACTTTCTTCGGCTTCCGTTTCTGCTTCTTTCATGCTCGCTAGCCTTGCGACGGCAGTCCCAACATTTGGGTTTACATTTTGTCGCGATTTCGCTTCATTAAGAATCTCCAGAGCTTCTTGTGCCAATCCCCCCTGCATAAATTTGAAAGCGAGGTTAGAACTTGCTAGTGTGTTTCCCAATTCAACCGACTTTTTATAGGATTCGGTTGAGTGAATTGGCATTTTAAGAGCTTCGTAGGCAACCCCAATGTTGTTCAAAGCAGCCTCATGCTTCGGATTGAAACGTAATAAAATCTCATAATGCAACAATGCGAGATGGTGCATGTTGTCTTCACCAAATGCATAGGCCGCGTCAAACCGTAACCTTGTGTTGTTCGGATCATTCTCAAGTGCCTTATCAAGTGCCAGCGCCCGAAGTTCATGATTTCCCTTCATTTCGTAGAGATTCGCTAAGCCCTCATACAATCTAGAAATTGCTTGTGGAACGGTGGTTTTGGCAAGTTCTTTCCCAATTCGAACGAAGGCCTGTTCCTCTTTTCCCGCTTTGAAAAGGGAGTTGGCGGCAGCGGCTACAGCAGCAGCTCGTGTTGATGGTTCCGTTGCATCTCGCACAGCAAGTTCATATGCCATTGAGGCCCTATCATAATTGTCTACTTGGTCAAAGCACATTCCTATTCGGTAATGTGCGATCGCCGAGGCATCTGGCTGCCTGGCCAAATCCTGTAACTTTGTTAATGCAGAAGTATCACCGCGTAAGAATCGGAGATAATAGTAATAGGCCTCGTTTCTTAGTTTTTGAATGCGATCTTTCTCCAAATTTTGCAGTTCCTCATACTTTTGTTCCCCTAATTCAAAGTCACCAGATGACAAAGCTAAAAACATCTCACTTGCTAATTTGGCCGAACTCTTTGGCTCTGGCCCCAGAAGCTGTTCACGCTCCTCCTCCTTTTTCTCCGCTTGCTCTTCAGAGGGAGGTTGTGAAACCGTTTGGCCTTCTACAGGTGTTATTGGCACTATCGTAGCTTCGACAGGGCGACGTACTTCAAGTTCGGTGTCACCCCGCTTCACTCGCACATCTTTATTTTCGATAACGCTCGCCAACTGCTTTCGAAATAACAAACCAAGAATTAGAACAATCAAAACTACAGCCATTGGCCAAGCAAACGTTTGTAATGCCTCTGAATTCATTTTGAACCTCCTAAATACCCCCAAATACAACCCATTAGCAGGGAAAAGCAATAGATTTGATTTTAGAAAAATTGGGTACCGCAGTTATATCATATACGCCACTAATTAATCGTGGGTGCCCCCTAAAATACATCTGTCATTAGAGAGATTTCCCCGCACTGGCTATGCTCAGGACTTTAAGATCAATTATCATGTTTCAATTTATACTCGCGCAGCCTTTCGCAATAAGATATTGATCAGTTCATCCTTCACCCTTTGTTCCTGGTAAGTAAAGCAGAATAGGGTTACGAGCGTATGATTTCAGCTTTCAAGCTGTTTCTCTAGTACATCATACAGGTTCATTATAGCAGAGACAAAGCAACTTTCAGAAGGCCGGCATGACTATTGGTATCAAAGTATGATAAATCATTATCCGCACAAGATCATTACCCGACGATCAGGGAAGCAGATATAATCCCATTTTCATGAGACGCAATCCGGCGCGCTGGCGGGCGATTGAGGCCCGCCTGGGACGTGAGGCCACTATCTGGCTGGCGACGGTGCGCGCCGACGGCCGGCCGCACCTGGCCCCGGTGTGGTACGTCTGGTTGGACGGCAAGGTTTACCTGGCCACGGGGACCGAAACGCAAAAGTTCACCAATCTGCGCGCCAACCAGCAGGTGGCCCTGGCGCTGCCCGATACGACCAGCGTCATCGTCATTGAAGGCGAGGCCCATGCGGCCGACCGGAACACGACCAACAACCTGGCCGAATATTTCTTCCACAAGTACGAGTGGGATTTTCGCTACGACGACACGGCCGACTGGCGGCTGATTGAGATTACCCCCCGCAAAATCCTGGCCTGGGGCGATGGATATGATGAGGAGGGGACGCGGGTCTTATGAAGAAGAGATTGGAGATTGGAGATTAGAGATTGGCAATCTCCAATCTCTAATCTCCATCTTATAGTAACCTGGTTACATCTCGTTATACTTTCACTATTGTCGTTCTAACCCAGATTGCCGCATAGTAAGGATACAAGAACATGCGATTTGATAGATTTACCGAGCGGGCCCAGGATGCGGCCGCTCGCGCTTACGAGATTGTCAACCGTTATGGCCACACCCAGGTGGACACCGAACACTTGCTGCTGGCCTTGTTAGAACAAAATGACGGCGCCATCCCCCAAATTCTGGATCAACTGAGCGTGGACGTGGCCGCTATGCAGTCCCGGGTGGACGGCGAGCTGCGGGCCAGCCCGAAAGTGGCCGTCTACGGCGGCGGCGTGGGACAAATCTTTTACACGCCCCGCATTCGCACCGTCCTGGAGCTGGCCCAGGGCGAGGCCAACCGGCTCAAGGACGAATTTATCTCGACCGAGCACATCTTCCTGGCCATCCTGAGCGAGCGCAATACGCCGTCGGCCCGCATTTTGCAGGAGTTTGGCGTGACGCGAGAACGGGTCCTGGAAGGCATCAAGAACCTGCGGGGTGGCCAGCGGGTGACCGACCAGCGAGCCGAGAGCCGCTACCGGACGCTGGAACGTTACAGCCGTGACCTGACCCAACTGGCGCGCGAGAATAAGCTGGACCCGGTCATCGGCCGGGACAAGGAAATTTTGCGGGTCATCCAGGTGCTCAGCCGCCGGACCAAGAACAACCCCGTGCTGATTGGCGAGGCCGGCGTGGGCAAGACGGCCATCGTCGAGGGCCTGGCCCAGAAGATTAACGACAACGACGTACCGGAGAATTTGCTCAACAAGCGTGTGGTTGCCCTGGACCTGGGGGCGATGATTGCCGGTAGCCGCTTCCGGGGCGAGTTTGAAGAGCGGCTGAAGGCGGCGATGGAGGAAATCCAGCGCGCCCAGGGTGAGATCATCCTCTTTATTGACGAGCTGCACACGGTAGTCGGCGCGGGCGCGGCCCAGGGGGCGATGGACGCCAGCAACATGATGAAGCCGGCTCTGGCCCGGGGGGAGTTGCAGTGCGTGGGGGCGACGACGATGGACGAATACCGCCAGTACATTGAGCGGGACAGCGCCCTGGAGCGCCGTTTTGCCCCGGTCTTTGTGGACGAGCCGTCGGTGGAAGAGACGATTGAAATGCTGCAAGGGCTACGCGACCGCTACGAAGGCCACCACCAGGTGAAGTATTCGGACGAGGCCCTGGTGGCGGCGGCCAAGTTGTCTGATCGCTACGTCAACGACCGGCAACTGCCGGACAAGGCCATTGACCTGATTGACGAGGCGGCGGCCAAGCTGCGGGTCGCCCTGCACACGCTGCCGCCGGACCTGAAACAGTTGAAGAGGGAAATTGACCGGCTGAAGATGGAAGAGGAGGAGGCCCACACTGTTCGCGACTACGAGCGAGCGGCTACCAAGCGGGCCGACCGCCTGCGCCTGGAGACCGAGTTTGAAGAGAAGCGCAACGCCTGGCAGTCGGAAAACCGGCTGGATGAGGTGGTGGACGAGCACGACATTGCCGATGTGGTTGCTTCCTGGACCGGTATCCCGGTCAACCAGTTGATGCAAACCGAAGCCGAGAAGTTACTGCACATGGAAGAGCGGCTACACCAGCGCATTGTCGGCCAGGAGCGGGCCGTGGCGGCGCTGGCCGACGCCATCCGCCGTAGCCGGTCCGGGCTCAGCGACCCGCGCCGGCCGATTGGCTCTTTTATCTTCCTGGGTAGCTCCGGCGTGGGCAAGACCGAGCTGGCCAAAGCCCTGGCCGAATTTTTGTTTGACGACGAAGACGCCCTGATTCGCATTGACATGAGCGAATACCGGGAACAACACACGGTCAGCCGCCTCTTTGGCGCACCGCCCGGCTACATTGGCTACGAACAGGGCGGCCAGTTGACGGAGCAGGTCCGCCGCCGGCCGTACAGCCTGGTCTTGTTTGACGAAATTGAAAAGGCCCACCCGGACGTGTGGAATGCCCTGCTGCAACTGCTGGACGACGGCCGCCTGACCGATGGCCAGGGCCGGACGGTGAGCTTCCGCAACACCGTTATCGTCATGACCAGCAACGTGGGCACTTCCTTTGTGCGGCGTTCCGGGGCGCTGGGCTTTGCCGGCATGGGCGATCCCGAAGTGGAAGCCGACCACAAACGGATTGAAGAAGCGCTGAAGAACACCTTCCGGCCGGAGTTCCTGAACCGCATTGACGAGATCATTATCTTCGAGCCGCTAAAGCGAGAGGATGTGCTCCGAATTGTGGACCTGCAGATGAAGGAAGTGCGGGAACGCCTGTCAGAGCACAACCTGACGATTGAGTTGACCCAGGCGGCGCGGGAGTGGCTGGCCGACCAGGGTTTTGACAA
Source organism: Chloroflexota bacterium (assembly GCA_022616275.1). Classification (GTDB taxonomy): domain Bacteria; phylum Chloroflexota; class Anaerolineae; order Promineifilales; family Promineifilaceae. Next base: position 3,959 of record JAKEFB010000237.1, on the reverse strand, counting down.
TGACTTCGGCGCCCGGCCGTTGAAGCGGGCGCTGCAGCGCTACGTGGAAAGTCCGCTGTCGGTCCAGATGCTCCAGGGTCGGTTCGCCCCCGGCGACCTGGTGCTCATTGACGCCAACGACGAAGGCCTGGTGTTCACTCGCCAGGATGAGATGCCGGCCGTGCCGCAAGTGGAAGAACTGGCTGTCGGTTAATGGCGGCGTAAACCTGATAACCCTAAAAGCCCTTCTCAACCTTGAGGAGGGCTTTTTTGTACTCTGTAACACAGACTGTCAAGTCTGTGGCCTTCGGCGCAGGCTAACAACCTGCTTTACATAAACGCGTGGGCACAGACTGTCGAGTCTGTGAGCTTTGGCGCAGGCTAACAGCCCGCTTTACATAAACGTGTGGCACAGGAGGCTATGGTATGGAGCACAACGTCCCTGCCCTGGGAGATCTCAGCCCGGATGAGTTCCGGCGCTACGGCCACCAGATAGTCGAGTGGGTGGCCGAATACCTGGAGCACCCGGAGCAATACCCAGTGTTGTCGCCTAGCCGGCCGGGCGAAGTCACTGCCCAACTGCCCATCGCACCCCCAGAGCGGCCGGAATCTCTGGAGACGATCCTGGCCGATTTTGAAAACGTCATCCTGCCCGGCCTCACTCACTGGAACCAGCCTGGTTTCCTGGCTTATTTCAGCAGCTCGGCCTCGGTCCCGGGCATCCTGGGTGAGTGGTTATCGGCCGGGCTGAACGTCAACGCCATGCTCTGGCGGACCTCTCCGGCGGCCACCGAGCTGGAGAACGTGACGCTGGACTGGCTGCGCCAGATGCTGGGGCTGCCGGCCGGCTTTCACGGCGTGATTACCGACGGCGCTTCCATGTCCAGCCCGTTGGCCCTGGCCGTGGCCCGCGAACGGCTGGGACTGGACATTCGCAACCAGGGCATGGCCGGCCGGAGCGAACTGCCCCGCCTGCGCCTCTATATTTCCGCAGAGACCCACTCTTCGGTGGAAAAAGGGGCGATTGTCGTCGGCATCGGCCGGCAGGGCGTGCGGGCTGTCCCGGTAGACCAGGAGTTCCGTATGGACGTGACCGCCCTGGCCCGGGCCATTGAGGAAGACCTGGCCGCCGGCTGGCGGCCGTTTGCCGTGGTGGCCACGGTGGGCACGACGGCGACGACGAGTATTGACCCTGTGCCGGAGATTGCCGCCATTTGCCAAAAGCATGATCTGTGGCTGCACGTGGACGGGGCCTATGGGGGCATGGCGGCCGTCGCGCCGGAGATGCGCCACATCCTGGCCGGCGTGGAGCAGGCTGACTCGTTGGTGGTCAACCCCCACAAGTGGCTCTTTCTACCAGTGGATTGCAGCGCCTTTTACGTGCGCGACCCGCACCTGCTGCGGCGGACCTTCAGCCTGGTGCCGGATTACCTGCAGACGAGTGAAGAAGTGACCAATTACATGGACTGGGGAGTGCAACTCGGCCGGCGCTTCCGGGCACTGAAGCTGTGGTGGGTCATCCGCGCCTTTGGCCACGAGGGGCTGGCCGCCCGCCTGCGCGAACACCTGCGCCTGGGGCAACTGCTGGCCAACTGGGTGGACGCCGACCCCGACTTTGAGCGGCTGGCCCCAACGCCGTTGAGCACCGTCTGCTTCCGGGCCTGCCCCGGCGACGTGGCCGCCCGTCTAACCCAGGCCGGCCCTGAGGAAGCGGCCGGGTTGGAAGCTTACCTGGACCGGTTGAACGAAGCCCTGATCGAGGCGGCCAACGCCACCGGGGAGATTTACCTTTCAGGAACGCGGCTGCACGGCCGGTACACCATCCGCCTGGCGATCAACAACGTGCGCACCAACGAAGCGACCGTAGCCCGCGCCTGGGAGCTGCTCCGCGAAGCGGCCGGGCGGCTGCATGCCTGAGCCTTACTCCGAACACAGAGAGAGCACCTGGAGGTTTTAGCGCGTGGTTCGTGCCGGAGACAGATCACGGCCAGAGCGGCCGAACAGCTAAGGTTCGGGTAAGTCATTAGTGTAGGTAAGGGTGTCCAGGAATGTGCCACGGCTGGCTGTTGGGGTGCGGTGATCACGTTTCTCCGGTGTTGTTGAACGCAGCGCTTGCTGCGGGCGGCACCAGTTTGATTGTCGTAGATCGCGCCTCAGGGGCCACCATAGGGGTGACGTACTGTGGGTAACGGCCATACTTGGCGCGGTACGCGGCATCAATCTTGTCGTTGATGCCAGGGTCGGTTTCCTCCACAAAGGTGACGTCTTTTTCAACACCGCCAGCCAGGATTCGACCTTCGTGGCATGCCTGGACAGCGCGGAACCAGGCGCTGCCGCGCCCCCTGTAGGAGCGGACGTAGAGGTCGTCGCCGACGCGAACGACCCAAATCGTCACCGGTTTTCGCAGTGTACCATCGCGCCTTACGGACGCGATCCGCAGTTCTTCTGCTTTTCCGATCTTGTCCAGTTCATCGCTCGTCCATGCAGTCATGGGTTCCCACCTCACGGGCGCAGCAGCACCTTAATCGCTCGCCGTTCATCCATCGCGCGGTAGGCCTCTGCCACCTGTTCCAGGGGCAGGGTCAAGTCGAAGACCTTGCCGGGGTTGATCTTTCGGCTCCAGATCAGGTTGACCAATTCGGGCAGGAAGCGGCGCACCGGGCGGGGCCACTCATCGACAGCAGGACACGGCTACATCTCCTCCAGTGCCATCGAGGTCGACAGGTCGCGATAGGCGTTGATCTGCTGTTGCAGGTCCCGCACCTTCTGCTCGGCGATGGCGATGGCATCGGCGCCGGCGATGAAGCGGCGCGGCGAGGGTTGCTGGCCGGCGATCATGACGAGCGCCTGCGCGAGCTTGGCTGGGTCGCCGGCCTGTCGCCTGTTCTGGGCCTCGTACCACTGCACCCGCTCCGCATGACGGTCTGCGTAGTCCGCGATGGACGGCTCGGCGTAGGTGGCCGAAGCCTCCGTGAGCAGCTCGGTGCGGAACATCCCGGGGTTGACGATCATCGTGCTGATGCCGAACGGCGCGACCTCAGGGGCGAGCGACTCCATCCAGCCCTCCAGGCCGAACTTCGATGCACAGTAGGCGGAATTGAACTCAAAGCCCATCAGGCCCGCGCCCGACGAGATCGAGATGATGTGGCCCGAGCGCTGCTTGCGCATGACAGGTAGGACGGCGCGGGTGACGTTCATCGGGCCGATCAGCCCCGTCGCCAGTTGCCGCCCAATTTGCTCCGGCGTCAGCTCCTCGAAGTATCCGCCATAAAAGTTGGCCGCGTTGTTGACCAGCACGTCAATACGACCGAAGCGGGCGATGGCGGCCTGTACCGCCGCCTGTGCATCGGCGGGGCTGGTGACGTCCAGCTTAACGGCCAGCAGCTCCTCTGCCTGGCCGACGGCCTTGCTGACAGCATTGGTGTTGCGGCCTGTGGCGACGACCGCGTGGCCGGCGGCCAGGGCGGCCTTGGCAAAGTCCATGCCCATACCACGGCTGGTACCCGTAATAAACCAAACTTTTTTATCAGTCATAGTAACTCCTTCTTTCCATTCTTCATCTTCACATAGGCTTCTGTCACTTGTTCCAGGGGCAGGGTCAAGTCGAAGACCTTGCCGGGGTTGATCTTTCGGTGACAACGGAGTTCAATCGTTCTTGGCACTTCGTTCCGACCGGATCTATTGGGGGAAAGGAACGCCTGTGATGTCTCTGCAAAGGCTCAGAAATCTCTCTTGCAGCATGACGTCGCTAGCCTGCGGATTGTAGCGTCTTTCTGTTAGATGATGGAAATAGCGACCGCTTACTTTAGCTCTGCTATCGTCGCTTACCGCGAGCCACGTTTGTGTTTCGTATCCTTTTTGAAGATCATCCGGCGCACCCTATACTGAACCCCAGAAACTGGACCACAGGCTAAGGTGGATAGTTGTATAATCAACCAATTCTGTGGAGGTTAAAAATGTCGCAAAAACGGACACGGCAC
>JAKEFB010000236.1 GCA_022616275.1 Chloroflexota bacterium | reverse complement strand
GGTGGACTCGGAAGAGGTAGCCGCGCGTCTCGTCGAACTCGCTCTGTGGCAGCCGTCGGTTCTAGTTTCCAACATCGCCGGACCGCGCGCGTACGGCACGGCCGAGCTGATCCGCGGATACCTGGAACGAACCCACCGGCGCCGGCTCCTGTTGCCGCTTTGGCTGCCGGGAAAGGCGGCTCGTGCGCTACGGGCCGGTGCGAATCTCGCTCCCGAGCACGCCGTTGGTACCAGAACGTGGGAGGAGTTCCTCGCAGATCGGTTGTCGCAATCTGAGCAGGTTCGCTGAGGCGCGCCCTTCATGAATCCAATCGTAAAGTTCAGCGCAGTTTTAATCCTCCCGGAGGCTTCCACATGATGCTGTCTTCTCTGACGAAGCCTCCGGGAGGATGCCAGAGAATTAAGCCTAATTCGGCGATTGGCGAAAGGCTATGTGAGGAGTGTCTGGCAAGGGGCTGATTGGCTTTGTCTCCTCAAGACGGACGTTGGCCCTAAAGCGGCAGGTATTGAACCTGATCAATCCACTCATCGGCCGTAGTGTAGTTAGCAATGAGCAAAATGTCGTCAATGGCCCGTCCCACAGGTATCGTGTGTTTCATAACGATCATACCTGCAATTGACTGCCCTTGAGCCATCAGCTCATAGGCGTCACGAGGCATCGTTTTGCGATCATGCGTGAGTAGAATACGCCCTTCCTGAGCAGCCCAGGCAAGAATAACCTGGTCGTCGGTTTCTGCCAGGCCCACATCCTGTACACGAACAATGTCTAATTCAGGTTGCCGACGTAAAAGTCCCCGGAAGATGGCGCTCTCAAAATTCTCGTCAGCCAGGAATTTCATGAGGAGACGGAAGTTGATTGGAGGAGAGAAGGCTACTTTTCAGATTTACGCCGGGCGAGTAAACGCTCGCGGAACTCCTGGTAATCAGGGCGGGCTTTTATGGCTGCCTCCAGGGCCGCTGCTTCCTGTTCCTGGCGCTGGATATAGGCGTCTACCTCGTTGCGATGAGTGAGGTAGTAGGTGATGACGGCATAAATATCCTCCAGCCGCAAGGTATCGTAGCTCTGCATGATTTCTTCCGGCGTCCGGCCGTTGTTAAAGGCATCAATTACCAGTTCGAGCAAGACACGGCTGGCGCCAACGCGCCAGTTGCCGTCTTTGTCTTGGCGTAAGGGGATTGGTTGAGCCTGCACATTTAGCGTCATCGTGGTCTCCTGGCATTTATTGTAGCACAGAATTTAATTAGGTAGGCTGGTTGTTGTCCCGGCCAACGTGTTTCAACACGTTTTTACTATAGCCTGCGAATTCATTCGCAGGGTGTCGGGCCGGCAAGTTGAGTATGCGATTGCCCTAGTAAGGGGGTGTTTCAAAGGTATCTCTGGTATAATAGTTTAACCAGGGAGTGTACTTTTGGTGGCGTTTTTGAAGGGCAAGTTGTTTTTCTACGGTAATCAGGAGGGGGCATGATTCCCAAATATAGCGAGACCGATACGAGGGTCAAGCTGATTGAACCGGCGCTCTACCGGCGTGGCTGGACCGAGGAGCATATTCGCCGGGAGGAAAACGCCGGCGGCATCTACAAGGTGCGGGGCAAGTGGAAGCGTGAACCGAAATTTGTGGACTACGTGCTGCGGGTCAAGGTGGGCAACAACGCCGAGCGGGTGGCCGTGGCCCTTATCGAAGCCAAGAAGAATACGCTGCCGCCGGATCATGGCCTGGAGCAGGCCAAGCAGTACGCCGAGGCCGGCCGGCTGAACGTGCCCTTTGTCTATACCTCCAACGGCTACCTGTTTGTCGAGTACGACGCTACGACCGGCCTGACTTCGAGGCCACGCCCAATGGCCGAGTTTCCCACGCCGGCCGAACTACGCCGCCGCTACGAAATCTACAAAGGCTTCCAGCTTGACGACGAGGCGGCCAGGCCGCTGCTGACGCCTTACACCGGCGGCGATTCGGTGCGCCGCTATTACCAGGACGCGGCCATTCGCGCCGTCCTGGAACGGATTGCCGCCGGCGGCAAGCGGGCCTTGCTGGCCCTGGCCACCGGTTCGGGCAAGACGCGCATCGTCGTCTATCTCCTGAAGCGCATTGCCGACGCCGGGCAACTGCACCGGGTCTTGTTTGTCTGCGACCGGACGGAGCTGCGCGACCAGGCGACCAATGCTTTCCAGAACGTCTTTGGCAACGACGCCCAACCGGTGGACGGCCGCAACCCGCGCAAGAACGCCCGGATTTTGATTGCCACGTACCAGACGTTGGGCGTGGACACGGAAGACGACGACGCCAGCTTTTTGATCAAGCATTACCCGGAGAATTATTTCAGCCACATTATCATTGACGAGTGCCACCGCTCGGCCTGGGGCAAGTGGTCGCTTGTCCTGACGCGCAACCCTGACGCGGTCCAGATTGGCCTGACGGCCACGCCCCGGCAGTTAAAAGTCAAGCCCGGCGCGCCAGGGGTAGAGCTGGACAGCCAGATTACGGCCGACAACCTCCGTTACTTTGGCGAACCGGTCTACGAATACGACCTGAGCCAGGGCATTAAGGACGGCTACCTGGCAGCCTGCGAGATCCAGAAAGGGCGGGTCAACCTTGACGACACCGGCCTGACCCTGGAAGAGATTATCCCTCTGTTTCCGTTGGATCCCATTACCGGCCGTCCCGTGCCGCCCGAAGCCATCCGCGAATGGTACGAGAAAACCAGCTACGAAGACCAGATCTTATTGCCGGACCGGGAAGTGGCCATGAGCTACAATTTGTTCCTCTACCTGCTGAAAACGGGTGGACCAGAGCAAAAAACGATCATTTTCTGCGTTAACGACAGCCACGCCGACCACATTGCCAGTTTGATGAACAACTGGTACCGGCAGTGGTGCCAGAAAAATAACCGCAAATCTTGCGATCATTACGCCTTCAAATGCACGGCCGCCAGTTCGGGCAACGACATGCTGCCTGATTTTCGCGGCAGCGCCAACGATTACTTCGTGGCCACGACCGTTGACCTGCTGACGACGGGCGTGGACGTGCCCCGCGTGCAAAACATCGCCTTTTTCCGCTACCTGAAGTCGCCTATTTCCTTTTACCAGATGGTCGGCCGGGGCACGCGCATTTACGAGCCAGACAACAAGCTGGTCTTCCGGGTCTACGACTACACCAACGCCACCCAGCTTTTTGGCGAGGAATTCATCTCCGATTTTGCGGTCAAGGCGGAGTTGCCGGTGGGCGACGAACTGGACGAAGCCGAGAGCGGGATTGAAGAAGTGGACGAATACGCGCCCATCAAGCGGATTGAAGTCGTCGGCTTTGACGTGGCGATCAGCGACGCCGGCCGCTACATCGTGACCCAGGTGGACGGCCGGGACCAGCCGGTGACGGTGGAGGAGTATAAGCAGCAGGTGGCCGCCGGGCTGGTGGCCCAGGCGCCTGACTTGCGGGCTTTCCGGCAAAAATGGGTCGAGCCGGACGAGCGCCAGGCCTTGCTGGTCCGGCTGCCGGCCGATGGCCAATCGGCCTTGTTGATCCGGGAGCTGGAGAATATGACCGCGTATGATTTGTACGACGTGCTGGCCGAGCTGGGCTACGGCATGGCCCCGCGCACGCTGCAAGAGCGGGCCGACGCTTTCACCTATAAGCACGCCACCTGGCTGAACAGTATGCCGGCCGGGGCAGCGGAAACGATCCGGGCGCTGGCGGCCCAGTTTGCCCGGGGCGGCACGGAGGAGCTGGAGAACCGCTACATCTGGCAGACGCCGGCGGTGCGCCGGGCCGGGGGCGTCCAGGCGCTGCGGGCGCTGGGCGAGCCGGCCGAGGTGCTGCGGGATACGAAGGTGAGGATGTTTGCGGCGTGAATAAGTGTCAGGTGTCAAGTGTCAGGTGGCGAGTGGGCAGGTATGCGAGTGGGCGAGTGGGCGAGTATGCGAGTATGCGGGTGGTAGGTGGCAGGTGGGCAACGGATGGAAGCGGATAAGCGGATGACCTGTGGCAGGATGAGCAATAGGGATTTGTAGTGATGAACACGAAATTCAAGTCGCTTGGCCCCCTCCCAGTAACGAAAGAACAGCACGAACGATTTAAGGCGGGAGAACTGTGGCAGCAGTGGTCAGAAAGTTATCCTCTCATTTTTGATGAGACTGATAAAGAACGTGCGCGCAAGCATGCTCCCAGAGGCTACTACTTTTATGAATGGTTGGCAGCCGTAGTCATGTATGAGACAACAGGCTACTTAAGCCTGGTTGATCATTATCAATATCATCAGGGTTCTCGCAAAAATGGATTATTTCGGCAATTTGTCGGAGTCAAGGTTGCAGATGAAGCTTTACGTATCCAACGGTACTATCCAGACTTACTCGTCTATAAACCTGACTTGAGTGATTGGTACTTTGTTGAAGCAAAAGGCCCTAAAGATAGTCTACAGTTAGACCAGGCAGGGTCATTTGACAAGGTGCTACAATTAACGGGCAAACCAATTTACCTGATGCAGTTCGTCTTGTTTAAGGAATAAGGTTTCATTTGAGCCACGTTGTTGAGGGCCTTAGAAACGAGATTGACGATGAGTGAGCAAAAACTGCCACAGGGCTGGAACCGAGAAAAACTAGGCAATATATGTCAGATTATTGCTGGCCAATCTCCGCCAAGCCATACTTATCGCAAAAAACCTGAAGGGCTTCCTTTTTTTCAGGGCAAAGCAGATTTTGGCGACAAACATCCTGTTCCACGAATCTGGTGCGTAGCCCCTATCAAAGTAGCGTTGGCGGGTGATATTCTGATTTCAGTTCGTGCTCCCGTCGGACCAACAAATGTTGCAGATGTTGAATGTTGCATTGGTAGAGGCTTAGCAGCTATCAGGCCTCAAAAAGGTATACATCGTGATTGGGTGCTTTCTGCCTTGAAATATTACGAAAACCTTCTGGCCAAACTTGGTAGCGGCAGTACATTTGCAGCTATTACTCGAACTGATCTCGAATCGCTCGAAATACCATTACCTCCATTGGAAGAGCAAAAGCGAATCACGGCCGTTCTCAACGAAAAGCTGGCGGCCGTGGAAAAGGCGCGGGCGGCCGTGCAGGCCCAGTTGGAAGCTGCCCAGGCGTTGCCGGCCGCTTGTCTGCGTGAGGTATTTGAGGGGGAAGCGGCCGCAAAGTGGCCCCGTAAGCGTCTCGGCGATGTGTTGCGACTAAGAAAAGAAATAGTTCATCCTAGAAATAACCCACAGGGGCCGGCCGTTTTCGTGGGCCTTGAGCATATTGAGTCTGGAACTGGTTTGCGCACAGGTTCAGTCCATGTAGAAATGTCAGAGTTAACAGGACGAAAGCCTAGATTCTGCAAGGGGGATATTGTTTATGGTTACTTGCGCCCTTATCTGAACAAGGTCTGGATAGCTGAATTCGATGGTTTGTGTTCTGTAGACCAGTATGTCTATTCGGTTAATTCTGATGAGGCAGACACGGAATTTGTGGCCTGGTACATGCGCAGCCCAACCTATTTAACACGCGCACCTATCGGCCTTACCCCTGGACAATTACCGCGTATCCGAACTGACGAAGTAGCGACAGTCGCCATCAATTTACCTCCACTAGCAGAACAAAAAAGGATTGCTCAAAAGATAGGTGAGCAGATTTCAACGGCTTTGAAGATCGTTCAAACCTTAAGAGAACAATTTGAGATAATGGAGGGCACACCCAGTGCCATTCTACGGCAAGCATTTAATGGAGAACTATAACGATGGCGCGGGCCAGTAAAAATGGTAAAACCTTAACCACCCAGCAATCGGTCAACAGCACAGTTAAGGCGATCTGCGATATTATGCGGCGTTCTAACTGCGCGGGGGCGATGGAGTACGTCCCGGAGTTAAGCTGGCTGCTCTTTCTGCGCATCCTGGACGAGCGGGAGACGGCCGAGGCGGAAGAAAAGGCGGCGGTGAGGGAACCATTCACGCCGTCACTGGCCTACCCCTATCGCTGGCAGGACTGGGCGGCGCCGGGCGGCCGGAAGCGGCTGGAATTACAGCAGGCGCAGTTGGGGGCGTTTTTCAGGTTTCTGCACGAGGAGCTGCTGCCGCACCTGCGGGGGCTGGAGGAGCGGCCGGGGGCCACGCCGCGCCAGAAGGTTATCAGCGAAATCCTCTCCAACATCGCCCGGACGCGCATTGACACGGAATACAACCTGTGGGAGGTCGTTGACAAAATCCACGAGATCAAGGACGACGCCATTGACTCGACCCACATCTTCCCCCTCTCCCAGGTCTACGAGGGGCTGCTGTTGAGCATGGGGGAGAAGCGCAACGACGGCGGCCAATTTTTTACGCCGCGCGAGGTGATCCGGGCCATCGTCCGGGCGGTTAATCCACACGTGGGCCAGGCTGTTTACGATCCCTGCTGTGGCACAGGCGGCTTCCTGGCCCAGGCCTACGAGTACATGAGCCGGGACGGGCTGCTGGGCACGGAAATCAACGAGCTGAAGCACCACACTTTTTACGGCCGGGAGAAAGACAACACCGTCTACCCCATTGCCCTGGCCAACCTGATTCTGCACGGCATTGACCAGCCCAATTTGTGGCACGGCAACACGCTGACCGGCCGGGAGGAGTACGGCGGGCTGTTTGGCCACACCCCGGCCCTGTACGATGTGATCCTGACCAACCCACCTTTTGGCGGCAAGGAGGGCAAAGAGGCCCAGACCCGCTTTGCCTACAAGACGAGTTCGACGCAACTCCTCTTTTTGCAGCACGTCATCGAGAGCCTGGCCCCCGGCGGCGTGTGCGGCATGGTCGTGGACGAGGGGGTGCTGTTCCGTACCAACGAAAGCGCCTTCGTCAAGACGAAGAAGAAGCTGCTGGAGGAGTGCAACCTGTGGTGCATCCTCAGTTTGCCCGGCGGCGTCTTCACCCAGGCCGGCGCGGGCGTGAAGACCAACCTCCTGTTTTTCACCAAAGGCGGGCCAACCGAACAAATCTGGTATTACGACCTGTCGCATCTGAACATTCGCAAACGCAGCCCGCTGACGCTGGCCCACTTTGACCATTTCTTTGCCTTGCTGCCCGGCCGGGCCGAGAGCGACTATAGCTGGACGGTAGACGTGGAGGCGCGCAAGGCGCAGGCGGCCGGGGAAGTCCGGCCGGTCAAGAAGCAGATAGAGACCAGGCAACGCGAAGCGGCCCCACTGCTGCAACAGTTGAAGCAGTTCAAAAAGGGCAGCGCCGAATATGGCGAGTTAGAACGGTGTCTCAAAGAACTTGATAAAGAAGTCCGCGAGCTGAAAGCCAAAGCGCAGGCGATTGAAGACGCAGTCTACGACCTGAAAGCGGTCAACCCCAATGCTGTCGTTGACGAAGATACGCGCACCCCCCAGGAGTTGCTGGATATCATCGAAGCGAAAGGCAGGGAAGTGGCGGCCGCGCTGGCGCTCCTGCGGCAGGTTTAGTGACCAGTTTTCATTTCGTACTTTTACTTTAAGGTGGGCCTATGCTTGAATCATCTTCCCGCCCTGCCCGACTTCGCCGTCAACAAGAATCCTGTTCACCCCCGCCACACCCCCTCTCCCCCTCTCCGCCTCCCCTTGTCACCCCCGGGGGCCATCATTCATCCTGAGTAATCGTCGTGGCGTCCCAATAATTGCCGGTCATAACCAGCAGACAGAGGAGAGTGAGGCTGTCCTCGTAGTAATCTTCGTGGGTGTCGTAGACGGCGTCGTAAATGGCGTTGAGCCAGGCCTGCTGGCTGGGGACGGTCATGGCGGCGACGCCCAGCGGCGCGGTGAAAGCAGTGGTAAAGTGAGAGCCCGGCGAAATGGGCTCGCCGTCCAGGTGGTACCCCCGCTTAATATTGGCCGGGTCGCCCCTGGCCGCCGTCTCAGCCCACAAGGAGATTTTCTGCGCCTGGGCCAGGGAGACGGGATCGCCGTTCAGCAAAGCGTCGGTCCCAATGCGCCAGGGGTCGCGCAGGGCGTTGTAGTAGTAGTCGCCGTCGTTCGCGACCTCTAAAAATTCAGGTGGGGCCGGCCTGGGGGTGTGGTCGCTGGCGGAAACGGGGACGATGAAATCGGGCAGCAGGCCGGTATCCGGGCTGTGGTTGGTTTGCAGGCTGGTAATGACCGCCTGGCTATTATTGACCACCTCAGCCCAGACCGGGTCGCCGGTGAAGCGACCGTAGGCCCGGAAGTGGGCGGGCATAAAATCGGACGAGCGGGGGGTGTACTGGTTGTGGGTCTCGCCGGCCGGGTCCACCCAGTCGCCCAGCAGCGGCAGGCGGCTGTCCGGGCCGATGGTGGACTCCAGGACGCCGGCAATAACGCTTTCGGCCGCGGCCTGGTAATTGATCCGGCCGTCGCTGCCCCACTGCTTGTCGGCCAGGATCAACCCATAGGCAATGTCGGCGTCGCCGTCGAAGGCGCTGTCGTTGCCGTCAGGCTCAAGCGGCACCTGCCAGCCCATCAGCCGGTTGTCAACGGAGCTGGGGTAAGCCCGCGAAAACTCCCACAGGCCGTCGAAGAGCGCCTGGGCGTCGCGGTCATAGCCGGCCATGAGGGCGACGATGACCATGCCGAAGCCCTGCCCCTCGGAAACGGTCCGGCCGGAGTCGGTCGAGCCAAAGGAGACCCGGTAGAGCGGGTGGCCTTGCGGCGTCGTCCCGGCCGCGACCAGGTAATTGGCTTTCCAATGTTCGTAAAAGGCGCGGACGTCGCGGTCCAACCGGGCCTGGCCGCGGTGGTCCGGCCGGATGGTGTTGGGCGCGTAAGTGACGTGCTGGGGAAAAGGATAATGCGATCCGTTATTGGTTAACACAGGAAACACCCACCAGATGGTAATAAGAATAACTGCTATCACACCGCCTAACAAGGCGAAGGTCGAAAATCGTTTCATCTTTCGTTAGGAGTTTTCATGCGCGAGGCGCACCACGATGAATGAAAATTCTTTAAACCTTTGCGTGAACTTTGGCCTTGCCAAAGTCTGCGTCTTTGCGTCAAATTATTTTCGTGGGAGGTGACTGTCACTTGCAGAAGTGACAGTCACCTCCGGTCTAAAGGCCGGCCCTTTTGAGTTCTTCCTGCAAGGCGCGTAAGCGGGGATTTTGCAGGCGCAGATCGGCAATGTAGTTATTCCAGGCCGCCGTTTCATTCAGCCGCTGGTAAAGGGACCGGACCTGTTTCAAGTACTCGGCCGCCGTAACGTAATTGCCACGGCCCCGGCCGGCAATCAACCGCTCCACCTGTCGCCGGTACAGGCGAATGGCTTCCCGGGGGTAGCTGGCTTCGGCCGCCTGGGCTACCTCGATACTCAGGCTATCGCTGTAAGCCCAGCCGGGAGTTCGCATGGTGTGGAGCCGGTCCAAGGCGGCCAGGGCCAGGGCCACGTCCCCTTCTAACAGGTGGATGCGGGTGAGCAAATCGTGCCGGTTTTCCTGGGCCAGGCGCTGCAAGATTTTTTCCCGGCGGGCCGGCCAATCGCCCAGCTTTTCGGCGAGGGACTGGATTTCCTGGTAGGACCCGGTATCAGGGTTCTGCCAGAACAGGTTTTCGGCATAGATGATAGCTTTGGGCCACTCCTCGTTTTTGACGGCGTACTCCTTCAGCCAGCCGTCGAGTCGCCTGTCCTTGCTCCTCGCCAGCCGCTCCCAGACCAGGCCTTCGGCCGTGGCCCCGTGGCCGTGGGCGACCAGGACGTTGGCCAGGCTGAGCAGATCGTAATCGGCCGCCGCCTGGGCTTCGGCCACCGCCTCGTCCAGGCGGCTGAGGGCCAGCAGGCGGTCAACCACTTGTGACGTTAAAGCAGCCTGGCGGCAGAGCTGGATGAATTGTTCGTCGGTCAGCGTTTCTGCCTGCAGCGCCAGCAGGAAACGGCCGTAGGACTGTTGGCGCCACTTACCGCTGAATTGGTCGGCCGGGCTGGCGCCGGCCAGCTCCGCCTCGACCCATTCCACCATCTGGCTCTTTTCGGCCGGAGTAGCCTGTTCCAGCACGACCTCGTAGGCGGCGTCGCCAAAACCATAGCCGCCCACCCTTATATCCTCGTTGACAATGTCCACCAGGGTGTGCAATATCTCCAGCCGGGTAGCGGCGTCCTGGACGTACTCCAGGCATTCCCCCAACCGCTCGCCGCCAGCGTAGAAGAGGCTGCTCAATTCGCCGTCGTGGTCGTAGACTTCGGTGTACTGGTCCAGCAATTCACGGACAACGGCGCTGTAGACCAGGGCGGCGTTCTGCCAGTCGTCCTGCTCCCGGTAAACGTCGCCCTGGCTCATAATCGTTTCGACTTCGCCGGCGATGGTGGCCGCCGCGCCATAGTAATCGTCGCCATAACCGCCGTGGGCAATGGCGCTTTTCACCTGGCGGCGAATAAGCCCGGCGTCGGCCGGGCCGGCCGGCGCGGCCGCCCCGGCCGGGACCAGGTAGACCAGCTCTTCCAGGTCCGGGTAGCGGGCGATCATCTGGCGAATGAGCAGCGCCAGGTCCGCTTTCTCTCTTTGAGCCAGCGCCTCTTCCAGCGGCTCATGCGCCTGGAAGCTATCCGGTTCGTGCAGCCAGGTGAGGAGGAGGGCGGCGGCGTGCTTGCAATGGCCGCCATCCCCCACCGGGCAGGAGCAGCCGGCCGCCTGAATGCCGTGTGCTCCCAGCAGGACCCAGACGTGATAGGGGGCCGGCATGGAGCCCCAACACTTGGCCTTGAGGAGCTGGTCCTGCCGCCAGGGGCCGCTGATCGCGTTCCGCCCGTAATAGCCCTGGCCCCGGGAAAATGACTGGCCTCCAACCCAGTTGCGAATATCGGTTTCAGTAATTGTTGCCAGGCTCATAGTTAGCCTCGTTTTAATCAAGGAAGTAACTGCTCAGGCCGGCTCATGACCGCGCCTGGGTGGCCGTGGCTGGAAACCAGCCATAGTCATGAGACCGGCCACAGCTAGAAAGGCTGAGTAGGTACTTAAGGAATACAAATGAAACCTTGCTCGACAAAGTGTCGATCTAACCCAAAGACAGTGTTAATGCCTAAGTTGCGTGCGGCCACGAAGCTTACGCAATCAACCAGGCTCAATTGCCGGCGATTCGCCGCCAGGAGCGCCGCTGTCCCAGCCTGATGAATGGCTTCCTCTACCCAGCTAACCGCTAGAATTGGGAGCACATCTTCCTGGAGCGTCCGCACGGCCGCCATGCCTAAACGATGTTGCACTAGAGCAGAAGTTTCCACCAGGACATAGTTAGTACAAATCATAGGCTCGCCACTGGTGACCAGCGATTCCCACTGTTGCCGGACCCGGTCATGATCTTCACTATCTGCGTCCAGGAGCGCATAGAGAGCTGAAGTGTCTACGAAAATCATCCGGCGCTATAGGCCTCTACCAGATAACGATCGTGCTCCACGGCAACGTCAGCCAGGCCGGAACGGAATTTCCCGGCGGCGGCAATCGCTCGCCGGCGTCTTTCTTCAAGGCTGACACCTTCTGTTAGCCGAATAAAATTGTCCACACTTTGTCTGACGAGTTCGGCAACCGATTTGTCTTGATCGGCGGCAATGCGTTTCAGCATCTCTGATTGCTCTTCTGTCAACTGTATTTGTGTTCTAACCACGTTAGCCTCCACGGACGATGTGCTTACAAAATCAATAGAATGATAACACTATGCCAACGAGTTGGGCAAACGTAGCCCCTACTTTTCCTGCCAGAGCAAGGTGATCAGAATGATTTCGATGACTTTATCAATTGGCCCTAGAGGAACCGTCCATTCGCCGCTCATGAAGCCCCAGATCAAGTAAAAGAGGATGGTGACGGCCGTGTAACCGATGAAGGCCCAACGGATGCGGCCGCGCTGGGCTTGTAATTGGGGCAGAGGCAGAAACAGGGCGGCCGCCAGCGCCAGGTAGCCCAGGCCGTTGAG
>JAKEFB010000235.1 GCA_022616275.1 Chloroflexota bacterium | reverse complement strand
CTCAACTGGATTGAGTTTGCCCAAGCCAACTGGGAAGAGAACCTGGGTTGCCCGGCTGACACGATCGTCATCGAGCAGCAGCCGTTCGCGGAACTGCTGGCAGCGACGGCGGGTGACGTGCCGGACGAGGAAGCGCCGCACATGTGGACGCTGGGCTGGGGCCCGGACTACGCCGACGAGAACAATTGGGTTGGCGACGTGTTGTGGTGCGGCAACGCCGAGAACCGGCAGAAGCGGACCTGCAACGAGATTGACGACCTGATCGTCGAGGCTCGCGAGGAGGCCGATCCGGCGCGGCGCATTGAGCTGTACGCCCAGATCGAAGAGATGTTCTTCGGCCCCGAAGGCGAGTTTCCTTTCGCGCCCATTTGGGTCACGATCAACTACGTCGCCGAGCACCACTGGCTGGACAAGATTACGGCCCTCTTTGGTGGCGACCAGTGGTATACCTGGAACATTGATTGGGAGGCCAAGCTGGAAGTGCAGGACTAGACCCGCGCATCCGCTACGATTAGACTCCTCCTCAACCTCCCGGAGGTTGGCGATTGCGCCGGGCAGCCCGGCGACCATCGCTTAAACCTCCGGGAGGTTTCTTGACCCTACATAGGCAAGGGGTACAATCTGGCCCTGAGCCTATGAGCGAAAACCCCTTCTACCGCCGCCAGGCTGATCAGCACTTTGACCAGGCTAGGCGGCGAGCGGCCTGGGAAAAAATGTCGGCCTGGCTGGCCGGCCAGGATCAATCCCTGTTGCCTTTTGAGGCCATCCGGGCCGAGCTGAAGCAGCAGCACCCGCTCTACCGGGGGGTCCGGCAAATTCCCCTGGCCAACATCGTCGGCAGCATGGGGCGCTACCAGGACTTCACCCGCAGTTTCCTGCCCCTCAACGACAGCATGCGCGAGCGATGGGTCAAAGTAGAATCCCTGGCCATTGCCCACGGCTGGCTGCCGATTGAAGTCTACCAGGTCGGCGACGTTTACTTTGTTCGCGACGGCAACCACCGCGTGGCCATCGCCCACCAGATGGGCTACGATACCATCGAAGCCCACGTCTGGGAGTTTCCCGGCGAAATACCAATTGGCCCGCAGGACTCATTGGACGAAGTTTTGTTGCGGCTGGGGGAGCGAAATTTCCTGGACAAGACCCACCTGGACCAATTACGGCCGGACCACAGTATTCTTTTTACGCTGCCCGGCCAGTACACAGAGCTGCTGGCCCAGATCCGGGATTTGCGCGAAAAGCTGGCCCTCATTGACGGCCGGGAAATCCCTTATGAGGAAGCGGTGGAAGGCTGGTACGAAATGATCTACCTGCCGACTGTTCTAATCATTCGCGAATCAGGGCTGCTGGACGACTTTCCCGGCCGGACCGAAGCCGACCTTTTTGTCTGGTTGTCGCTGAACCGGGAGCAACTGAGCCAGTTGTACGGCGATGGTAGTCTGGAGGAGTGGGCAGCCGTCCTGGCCAGCAGGCACAAGGAAGGCGGCCTGAAGCGTGTTGCCCGCCAGGTGCGTCGCCTTCTCGGCCGGCAGGAACCACCGCCGCTGGAAGGACTGTAGGGGCACGATGGTCTGTACCCCTGCTGAACCTTGCTCTCTCCCCTAATTTGACTATACTTTTGAACCAACCCCAGTTGGACAAACGCCAGTCCAAGAGAGGGTGTGTTTTTTAAGATTAAGGAGATAGAAGAGAAATGAAGAATAAGACCTTTTTACTTCTGGCGCTCTTACTGGCCCTGGTCCTGGTCGCCTGCGGCGGTGGGGCCGGGCAAGAAGAGCCGACCGCGGCCGCCACGGCCGAAGCCAGGCCAACCCCGACGGCTGAACAAATGGAAGAAACCCCAGAACCGGAAACGGGTGGCCTGCCGGACCTGGGTGGCCAGGAAATCCGGATCGCAGTCGAGAACGCCTACAACCCGTTCAACTTCATTGACGTTGACACGGGGGAGGCGGTTGGCTACGACTATGACATCTTCGCCGAGATTTGCGAGCGGCTGAACTGCACGCCGGTGTTCGTGGAGACGAGCTGGGACGCGATGGTGGCCGTGATGGGTGGCGAGGGCGAATTCGACACCTTCGACGTCGGGGCGGATGGGATCACCATCACCGAGGAGCGGGCCCAGCACGTGGACTTCTCCGACCCCTACATCCAGTTGTCGCAGGTACTGTTGGTGCGGATAGACGAAGACCGCTTCAGCAACGCCGAGGAACTGGCGGCCGACCCAGACCTGCTGGTGGGCACCCAGCCGGGGACGACCAATTACGACACGTCGGCGGAGCTAGTGGGTGAGGACCGGATTGTGGCTTACGAACAGTTCGGCCTGGCCGTTCAGGCGCTGATCAACGGCGACGTGGACGCGGTGGTCATGGACAACGTCGCCGGCCTGGGCTACGTCGGGGCCAATCCCGATGAGGTTAAGATCACCGGCGAGCCGCTGACCAGCGAGGAGCTGGGCTTCATCTTCCCCAAGGGCAGCGAGCTGCGCGACGCCGTCAACGCCGCCCTGGCTGAGATGGACGAAGATGGCACCCTGGACGAGCTGTTCGACAAATGGTTTGCCACCGAAACGGAAGAAGGCGCTTAGTGGCGGTGGACCAACAATCGTCCGATCCGCCACATTTTGGCGAGAGTTAATTCCTTGAGGAGGGCGCGCCGGTAAGCCGGTGCGCCCTCTTTCTTTTGTATTTCCGGTTCACTTGTTAAAATGAGATGAATTGCCGTGCCGGAGGTTACTTATGTCTGCCGAAAGATCACCCTCTCCACCTTTAACCCTCCCTGATAGCGCCCAAAAACCGCGCCTGTGGCCGGGCCTGGACTCTATTTCCCAATGGCCGTGGTGGCTGCTGCTCGCTATTGCCTTGGGACTACTCATTGTCTTTCGTATCGCCACCAATGAGCAATGGCAGGCCATCCTTCGGTTTGTTGTCACTGGTATCAGAGTGACGCTGACTGTAGCTTTTGTCGGCTATGCGACGGCCGTCCTGGTCGGTTTAATTGTTGGTCTGGGCCGTGTCTCCCAAGGACGGACCTGGTATGAAGTCATTTATTACAACGTAGCCACTTTCTACGTGGAGATTGTGCGCGGCGTTCCCATTCTCGTTTTGATCATGTATATTGCCTTTGTCGGCGTGCCGCTGATTATTGAAGGCCTGAAGAATCTTGGCGAATGGCTGTTGTCCGTCAATATTAGCTTTCTGGGCACGCCGCTCAGCGAATTGAGCACCCGCGACGTCAGCAACACAGTCCGGGCAACTTTCGCCCTGGGCGTGGCCTACGGGGCTTTTGAGGCCGAAATTTTCCGGGCCGGCATCCAGTCCATTGAAAAAGGCCAGATGGAAGCGGCCCGCAGCCTGGGGATGAGCTACTTCCAGGCCCTGCGCTACATCATCCTGCCCCAGGCCGTCCGCCGGGTGCTGCCGGCCCTGGGCAACGATTTTGTGGCCATGGTCAAAGACTCCTCCCTGGTCTCCGTGCTGGGGGTGCGGGACATTACCCAGGCCGCCAACTTGTATGCGGCCAGCACTTTCCTCTACTTCCAGACCTTCAACCTCCTGGCTTTTATTTACCTGCTGCTGACTGTGATGTTGACCCGTTTGGTGCGTTGGCTAGAGCGGCGGTTGGCTACCGGCCGGCGTTAATACCATAGTGGATGGCAAAATCAGCTATGAGCGAAGATAAAGATATTATCATCATCGAAAATGTGAACAAGCTCTTTGGCAACTTCCAGGCCCTAGCCAATATTAACCTGCGTATCCATCAGGGAGAGGTGGTAGTCGTAGTTGGCCCCAGTGGCTCTGGCAAGAGTACCCTGCTGCGCTGCATCAACCACCTGGAAGTTCCGACCGGCGGCCACATTGCCGTAGACAACATTCCTTTAAGCGATAAGAAAAAGGATATCAACCGTATCCGGGCCGAAGTGGGCATGGTTTTCCAGCAATTTAACCTCTTTCCCCATCTGACAGTGCTGGGCAACATCATGCTGGCCCAACGGATCGTCCGCAAGCGCAGCAAGGAAGAGGCCGAACGGGTGGCGCGGGCGCAGTTGGAGCGGGTCGGCATTCCTGAAAAAGCCCACAGCTACCCCGGCCAGTTGTCCGGCGGGCAACAGCAGCGAGTGGCCATTGCCCGTTCGCTGGCCATGAACCCCAAGATTATGCTCTTTGACGAGCCGACCAGCGCCCTGGACCCGGAGATGATCAAGGAGGTCCTGGACGTGATGCTGGACCTGGCCAAAGAAGGCATGACGATGGTCTGCGTGACCCACGAAATGGGCTTCGCCCGCGCGGCCGCGCAGCGGATCGTCTTTATGGACGAAGGCCAGATTGTCGAGATTGCTCCGCCCCAGGAACTGTTCAGCAACCCCCAACACCAACGCACCAAGCTGTTCCTGAGCAAGATTCTGGCTCACTGACCAGTTGAATAGCCATCTTCCCCCAATTCATGGCCATTGATCAAGAGTAGGGGCGCGACGCATCGGGCACGATACATCGTGCCCCTACCTCCACTACCGGTTGGCGTAGGTGTTCATGTTGGCGTTCCGGTTGTAGTCATTGTACTGGGCCGGATCGCGCATGCCGGTCGTGTGGCACCAGCCTGTCTTGTGGCCCATGTTGTTGGCCCCGGAGAGCTGGCCGGCCCAGCGTTCGGTCGCCCCGTCGTCGGGGTCGCTGAGGAACAGGTCGCTGCCCAGGTGGCAGTAATCGTAACGGTACCAGAGGTCGGTAAACGACGTAGTGAAGTAGTACACCCGGCTGCGGGCCCAGGAGGGAATGCCCGACAGCCATAGGGCTGCGCCGTCGTAGGTCAGGTCCCAGTTAGTGCCGCAGCCGATGCCGAAGATCTGGCCCAGCAGGGCCAGGTTGCCGGCCAGGGAGGTGCCCCGGTAGGGAGTGCCCACCGACTGGATCAGCCGCGAGCCAGAAGAGTAGTCCAGGCCGCTCCAGTAATAGGTGTAGAGGTGCAGCGACGCCGCCCCACCCTGGCTGTGGGCCACCACGCCAAAAGAGTCGAACTGGTCGCCGTAGCTGCCAATCAACTGGGCAAACTGGTCGTGGGTGCGGTTCTGGTTGAAATCCTGGAAAACGGCGTATTGCGTAAAATCGGCCGTTGGCCAGACGCCCCCGGAGCAGTAGCCGTGGACGAGCATCAATCGCCGGTCAACCTGGGGATCGCGCCCACCTGGCCCGGCCGCCGGCCGGCCGCCCATCAGCATTTCTTCCGTGACCTCCGTCACCGCCCGGCCGGCCGCCGCCGGCAGGCTGCTGACTTCCAGGGGGATATTGGCCGCCAGGGCCAGAGGCACGTGAGTCTGCAGGTCGTGGACGCGCACCTGGCGCAGCTCAAACGGCGCTCCGGCTCCGGCCAGGGCAATCCACCGGCCGTCGAGTATGAGGGGTAGGACCAGCCCGGCCGGGCCTTCCTCCGGCCGGACGATGCCGCCCACCCAGGCTACCGGCGTGGCCTCGCCATTGCCATCGGTTCCCCATAGCTCGGCAAAGAGTTGCACGTTGCCGCCAGTTTCGCCGGCCGCCGGCAGGGCGGCCAGCTCAATCCGTAAGCGGGTATCGTCGGCCGCCGCGGCCGTCGCCATCTGGCCGGCCGCCAGGGTCAGAGCCGGCTCAATGACCGGGAAGACGTGCTCGGTAGTGCGCAGGAAGGCCAGGCCAGCGGGCGTTTCGCCTTGCACGGTAACCTGGGCTGTGTACTGGCCGGCCAGCGCTGCTTCCACCAGGCCGCCAAAGACGCCGTCGCCGGCCGGGCCGTCGGCGTGCTGGCCGTCGTCAAACATCGGCAGCGACTGTTCCGTGCCATCTGGAGCCACCAGACGCATCTCGGCCGAGCGGATGTGGCCGGTTAGCGGCGCCGGGACCCCCTGGCCACTCCCCAGCGGCTCGTAAGTGAGGTAAGTCACCAGCCCTAGCTGCCGGCCGGCCAGCAATTCGTGGCTGCTCAGGTGGGTAAAGAGGTGGTAAGGGCTTTTGCCTGACAGCAACAGGTAGCCGTCCGGGCCGGTTAGGCCCTGGCGCGGCCCACCGGCCGTCACCTGGATTTGCCAGACACCACTAGCCGGGCGGGCAAAGGTATAGACCGTGCCCGGATAGCGGTTCTCACCCAGACCCAGGTCAGAGGCTCGCTGGCGTACCCCGGCGGCTGTAGCGCCGCCGGCCAGATCTATCTGGCGGCCGCCAGGCAGTGTCACCGTCACCTGCCAGCCGGCCGCCTGGGGAGCAAAGACCATCAGCGACACGTTCTCGGTGGCGTCTACCGCTGCCTCACCCGACCAGGTCCACGCGCCGCCCGTGGCCGCCAGGTGGACAGGCAGCATAGCCGAGGTCGAGCGAATGCCGCTGGCGGCCGGGTCGGGAAGCTGTAGCTGGCCGCTGAGGAATTCTTCCGGTGGGGCGGCGATTTGTTTGGTTTGCAGTCCGGCCGGCTCCTCGGCGGCCGGCGCCGCCCAACTGCTGGCTGCCGTGAACAGGGCTGCCAAAAGTATTAGAATGATCACTAATTTTTGTTGCTTCATTTTTCCTTCCGCTTCCTAAAGCTATTAGCTATCAGCCGTAAGCTGCCAGTTGCTGGAATTTTACTATGATTCTGTTCCGAAAGGAGGGAATGAGGTTCCGAGTTCTCGGAAGGAACGGCCGGGATTTTAGATTTTAGATTTATCCTTCCGGGGTGGCGGATGGGGTGGACGTGGGAGCAGGGGAGGTGGGCTCGACCAGGGCGACAGGAATGTCTGACCATGACGCCTCACCGACGAAGTTCAGAACGCCGCCCGCTATCCAACCGCGGTGGCCACTGGCCGTTTCCACGTAGAGCCAGCCACTGTTGCGCGTCCGGCTAATGGCCGTCACTAAATCGCCAGCAAAAAGCACCCTCCAAATCGGATGCTCCGTTCCCGGGCCCTGGCGGAGGTTGACGCTCGACGGAACGACGCGGAGCTGGATATTGTCCGGGTCGGGCGGCCGTGCCTGGGTGGCGGCCGGGGTGGGCCCTACTGTCTCGACGACGCTGGCGGCCACCCAGCCCCTGGTTCCATCTTCCAGCCGGACCCGGTACCACTCTTCATTGTCGCTGACCTCCAGGACCTCGACGACGTCGTCTTCGTACAAGTAGGCAATTGACCTCTGGTCCGTGCCGGGGCCGTTGCGCACGTTGATGGAGCTAAAAATCACCCGCACCTGGAGGTCTCCCGCCGTCGCGGCCGGTTGGGGCGATTCTCCAGTCGGCCGGAGCGTCGGCGTCGGCCGCCCGCTACCGGCCGGCGTTCCATTGCCCGTCCCGGGCCTGGCTGTGCCGGACGGGCGCGCGGTTGGGCCGGCCGGTGTTTGGGCGTTGATGGCCACTTCCGTCCCTTCGCCGTCATTTTCGTTGTTCTCGTCTCTGTTCCGACAGGCTGGCAAGAACAAAACCAGCAGCACTGCCGACCACAGCCACCAGGCTGATATTTTTGTGCGATAACCCGACATGACACACTCCTTGAGGAGTAGGGCGTAACCTCCCCATTGTCAGCCCTATACCTGCCTACTATTGTCGCCATTCGGCCGGTTTCTGCAATGACCTCTAAGGGCCATTTTCCTGCTGAAAAGCGATTTGTGTTATACTGCCAGGGCGTACGTGGAAAATACGTCGAGCGCTTTGCATCGGGAGTAATGATGAGTAATGAAGCAGCCGTTCACCTCCGGCTGGACCAGGGCGTGGGCCAGCCGGGGGCCAGCCTGGTCTACCGGCCGTGGAGCACCCGCACCCTGAAAGTGAAAGTTTCGACCACGCCGGACAAAGAAAATCTGCCGCCGCTGCGGCTGCGGACACGCCGCATGGCCGACGCCCAGGCTACGGGCATGACCTGCGGCTACGCCGATGAGGGCGAGGCCTTCCTGGTCAGTTGGGGTGGCGGCCACGAAGAAGGCCCCTGCCTCAAGGCCGACGACCAGGGCGGCCACGCCGAAGAGTGCGTCAGCCTCAAGGCTGGCGTGCCCAGCACCATTTACCTGAACGTCAAACACCAGGGTGACGAATTGCCGGAAATGGCTGCCGTCACCCTGGAAGCCTACGCTCCGGCCAACGGCCACATGTACGCCAGCCTGCCGGTCACACTGCAAAAGCCGGCCGACCTGCCGGCCGGGGTCGTGCGCCTGGCGCCGGCCGGGGCCGGCTGGTGGCAGGCGGCCGGCGACTACCTGGCCGATTACGACGCCCGCTGGTGGCCGGCGGCCGAAGTCACCTACCAACAGGTAACAGCCCCGTCCTTATCTATCCGCCAGGACAACAACCGCCTCCTGGTCGAATGGCCCGGCCAGGGAAACCCGGCCATCATTATCACCGACAATACTTCCCCATCTCTGCTATCTCCAGGCATAGAAAAGTACGCGCCCAGCAGCGTTGACTTTGAACTGTTTAATTTTGATCAGGATCACTTTGTCTTACGTATCTGGTTCTTCTGGCTCAACACGAACATTGGCTTCAAGTTCAGCGAGCAGGTCCGCCACGAAGTGCCCGACGCCGAGCGCTTTGACTTCCTGATCCGCAAAAAGAGCGGCAAGGTCGTTCTGGCCTGCACCGATTTCCACTGGCAGGAGGTCTGGGGCCAGGTGGTAGAGATGCCCCTCAACGCGCGCTATGGCTTTACTCTTGGCTCTTTCCTGAAAGTGGGCTTTGAGCACGTGGGCAAGAAAATCGCCGGCCAGTCCAAACACAAGCTACCGTACAATCCGCGAGGCTACGTGGAGCGGCTGGCCGAAGACCTGGTCCGGCGGGAAGCAATGGGTACGGACCGCGTGGTGCTGGCCAAAGGCTGGCAGGCCCACGTGCCGACCCTATTTAAAGTGGAGCACGACCCGCTGTTGGCCAGCAGCGACGTGCGTTTGGGATAGGGCAGATGGAACAGTTTTATCGCTTAATCGCTCAACATTTTGGCGAGGAAGAGATTAAGGAGCTGGCGCACGATCTGGGCGTGTACGTTAGCCTGGGTAACCCTTCGGTCATGGCCCGCCAGCTCTTCGAAGATGCACGGCGTCGCCTGCGGCTGGACACCTTGTATCAAAAGGTCAGTGGCCGCCGGCCGGGATTGGACTTGCAACCGTACCTCTACGAACTGATTGCCGCCTCTTTCAGCGAAGCAGAGATGGCGACGCTGTGCCGCAGCCTGGGGGTAGATAAGCTGAACCTGGGCCTGGACGCCGATGGGCTGCTGGGCTGGGATTACGACGATTTCATCAAGCGCAACAAAGCCTGGACCTTGCAGGAGCAGATGCGCCAGGCCGGCCGGTGGGAGGAACTGCTGGCCGAACTGCAACGGCTGAAGCCGAAACTCGCCCTGGCCGTTTTTCGCCTGGACCGACCGAGGCAGGAAGATAGATCCGACGCCCCTCAGACACAGCACTCCATTGACAGGGTGGAACAGCCTAAGAAGGCGTTGCAATACGAAAATTTTGACATCCGTTTGGCCCACTGGGGCGATAAAGGTTACGCCGTCGAGGTGCTTTACTCCCCGGCCGGCGAGACGAGAAGCCTTATTCCGCAGCTATTCCCGCTGGACGACCCCAAATTTTACGAGCTTATTCAATACTTGAAAGGCCTGATGGCCCGGCCGGAGGACGCCAGGACCCTTGGTAAGTGGCTGCGAGAGCTGCTTTTTCCGGCCGAAGTTTGGAACTTGTTTACGCGCAGCCTGGACCAGGTAGATAGGAACGGCAAAGGGCTGCGCCTGCGCCTGCGCATAGATCCGCCGGAACTCAGCCGCCTGCCCTGGGAATATTGCTATGGCGGGGTAGAGTATGACTATTTTGCCTTAAACTCGTTGTCACCCGTTGTTCGTTACGTGGCCAAGTCGCTTCCGGCCGAGCGGCTGGCCACGCCCCAACCCCGGCTGCTGGTGGCCCTGGCCAGCCCACAAGACCCTGAGTTGGCTCCTTTGAACGAAAACGAAGAGTACCAGCTTATTGAAAAGTCTCTGGCGCCGGTAGCCGGCCACATCCAATGGAAAGTGCTGAAGAATACTACTCTGGAGGCGCTACAGCGCGAACTGGCTGCTGGCTACCAGTTGCTTCACTACGTTGGCCACGGGGTTATCAAAGAGGATGGCCAGGGGGCGCTGGCCCTGGAGCGGCCGGGCGGCCCACAAAACGGCAAACACCTGGTAGACGCCGAGCAAATGAGAGTCTTACTTCGTAATAGTGGCGTCAAGGCAGTGGTTCTGACCGCCTGCCAGACGGCCGAGCACGACGAGGGAGAGGCTTTTATGGGTATGGCCCCATCCCTGGTCGAAGCGGGTGTGCCGGCCGTCGTTGCCATGCAATTCAAAGTACCTTACGAGACGGCCCTGGCCCTTATTCATGACCTGTATTACTACCTGTCTGTTGGCTTTCCTCTTGATGCAGCTCTGACTGAGGCTCGCAAGAGCGCTTTTAGCAGTAAGGACGACAAAATTTACTGGGGCATCCCGGTGCTGTTCATGCGTGCCCAAGACGGCTACCTCTGGCAGCCGCCAGACAGGCTGGTGGCCACGCCGGCGCCGGCCACCGGCCAAAAAGGCCAGGGCGTGGCCGGCACTGTCATTTATCAGTACAATTATTATGGTGATTACGTGGAGCGACAAACAATGGGTGACGAAATTCAAGGCGACAAGGTGGGCGGCGATAAGGTAGGTGGTGATAAAGTGGCCGGCGATAAGGCCGGCCGGGATATTATCAAGGGTGTCAATATCTCTGGTGTTTCCGGCGGCAGCGCCGTCAGCCTCACCGGCGACGCCGTGGTGGGTACTCAGGTCAAAGACGTCACTGGCGACGTTACGGTTGGCCCGGCGGCCGGCCCGACCAGGGAGGATTTTGACCAACTGCTGCAAGACATTCGCAGCGAATTTGAGGCTATCCGCCAGTCGTTGCGGCCGAGAGACGCCGAAGATGCGGCTGAAGAACTGGCCGATGCCCAGGACGAGGCTGCTCAAACAGAACCGGATGGCGCCCGCCTGGTGCGCAAGCTCGAAAGCGTGACCAAGATCGCCGGGGCGGCCGGCGGCGCCGTCGCGGCCGCCAGCAAGTTGCTACCCCTGATACAAAAAGCTATACAAATGGCCCCAACCCTCTTCGGAGGTTAATATGTTTACGGACGTTGAGCAGTTTATTACACGCATGAAGCTCCAGGAGTTGCGCCGCCAACGGGAGCGTTTGCTGGAAGCGTATCACCAGCTTGAGGAGCAGGTTGCAGCCGCGAAGGACACGGCTACCCGCCTTCGCCGGTTGTACAAGGGGATACAAGATCTCAAATTCGCTGAACAACCCCTCCACCCTAATGTGGCAAATTTAGATGTCATTCTCTACCAGCTAGATAGTTCAGAGATCGTTGCCGAAGGGTTTCTGCAATTTTGGCTCCGGCAACTCGAAAATGAGCTTGAAACTGGCCGATCACGGGCAGACTTTGTCTATATCTTTGGCGCTCTCCTGGTTGAATGGGCTGAAGCGCTCCCTCCGCCAGCCAGTTCCGAACAGATTGTAGCCAGGCAGCAAATCCTGGATCAACTGCGAGAACTCAAATCGGTTCCTGGCCACCAGGCCTTCCTCGCTCCCCTGCTCGCGCCAATGGCAAAGGTGGCCGAAGGGTCACGAGGGAGTAACCTCAAGCGCAGAATGGATACCGGCTACTTAGAACGAAACCTGGAACGTATCCGTGACAATATCTACCGTCCAGCCCCTCTGCGGCAACAGGCCGGTCGTTTCCTCGAAGATCCAATTCTGTTGAATGAATTCTCCGATGCCCTCACCATTCTCCTGGACAGTCTGGAGGATTGGCGCTGGCCAGCGGCCGGGGTTCCCCTTATGACCACGCGAGTCGGTGGAAGGTGGCGATTGTTCCTCGATGAAGATTTGCCAACCGCCGTTCTGCTAGAAGTAGTAGGTGACAGA
This sequence comes from Chloroflexota bacterium, assembly GCA_022616275.1. Lineage (GTDB taxonomy): Bacteria > Chloroflexota > Anaerolineae > Promineifilales > Promineifilaceae. The sequence continues at coordinate 47,425 of JAKEFB010000235.1, read as the reverse complement.
TGGATGATGAAGTACCCCTATCTGGCCGGGGAACAACCGCCGGAGACAGGTGGGTTCAGAGGTATTTCATGGACTTCAGAAGGCGCCTTTCAAGAGACATGGTCTATGGAAGAGGGGACCTCCAAGGGAATTGCAATCCGGGAAAAACGCGGACTGGCGCACCAGGAACTCAGGGACGCTATCTGGGGAGTGGATTATACGCAGGCGGGATACAGCGGTGGCACAGAGTTAGTGGTGCGGTTGGTGAACGCCGAAGCCCAGCTCTGGCGCTCCGCCTTTCCAGGACAACCGCGCTACATTCTCAAGGCTGATCTCAAAGATTTTTATTCATCTATTTCCCACGAGGTGCTACGTACTATTCTTGAAACTGGCGGCGTCCTGGAAGAAGACAGGCGCATTGTCGAGGAAATCACAGCGGTTCGGATGCAGCTTGGCGACGACATAATTGTCGCCCGGCGAGGCCTAGCTAATGATCGTCTCCTTTCTCATATACTGGGTGAAACGCTACTCGTCCAGTTAGAGCATTACGTTTATCAACAAGCGCCTGTCCAGATTATTCGAGTGGTAGATGACATCTGTATTCTGGCTGCCAAGGCAGCCCACGCGCGAACGGCGTGGCAGGCGCTGCAGACGTTCTGTGGAGCCACAGGGTTAGAGATTAACGAACGCAAATCCGGCGCAGTTTGCCTGGACAGTAACCTGCCTGAGGGGTTTCCCTCTCGCCTGCCCGCGTGGAAATTCTTGCAACTTCGGCCAGATGGTGAGTGGCAAGTTGATCAGGCTGCATTGGATATCCACCTGGCCAATGCCCGCGAAGAGGTTTTCCGGGCCTCATCCCTCATGGCCAGCGTCGAAGCTTATAACAATCACCTGCGGGAGTTGCTGAATGGGTTGGCCCTTAACGTACGACTCGGCAACCAGCACCGCCAGAGCATCAACGAGGCCATGGCCCGGTTTCACGATCACTTTGCCAACGGCCGCAGCATCGTGGCGCTGTTGGATGAAATGATCTGGTCGAAATTGTCGGGGCTTGACGTGGATATGGAATTACCCGAAGCCTGGTTCTACTGGCCGCTTACGGCCGGTGGACTGGGTCTGGTCAATCCCTGGATAGAGGTCGCCAGCTATGCTCAAGCTCATCAACAAGAGCGACGAAGTAAACCGTCTACTCTGCCTGAAGAGGGGTGGCAGAGGAAGATCAATGAATGGGCATGGTTTTACCACTATTGGCTGGAACCCCTGCAACCGGTCGCTCCCAGGGAAACGAAAATGATGGCTGCCCTGGTGAAAGACTTTATTCAGCGAGGAGCGCAAATGAGCGGCAAGCAGCAGAATCAGCTCGGCAAATACTGGCTTTGGATTCTTTATACTTATGGACCGCAAATCCTGGAACGATTTGGTTCTTTCCGCTTTTTGGTTACAGAGCTTGTTCCGCTCCAACTCATCCTGGAACGCCGCCGGCAAGTTGGCTAAAGCACTTGACAGGATTTTGGCCTTGCCAAAGTCTGGCACCTGACACGTGACACTTCTTCCTATGAATGAAACGATTCAATTCAGCCGCGTTAAATTGGCCGACTTCCTGGCCTGCCGGCGGCGCTTTCAACTGCGTTACCTGGAACGACTACCCTGGCCGGTGGCGCCGCTGGACGAGCCGGTCGAGCAGGCCCGCTCCCTGGGCGAGCGCTTTCACCAACTGCTGCACCGCCACTTCCTGGGGCTGCCGGTGGCCGGCGAGGCCGCAGCCGAGCCGGCGTTGCGCGCCTGGTGGGAGCGGTTTGTAGACCAGGGACCGCAACTGCCGCCCGGCCGGTTGTTTCCCGAGTCAAGCCTGACCATGCCCATCGGCCGCCACCTGTTGACCGGCCGCTTTGACCTGCTGGTGTTGGGTGAGGCCGGCGCCCACATTTTTGACTGGAAAACGGAGAGCCGGCCGCGCCCGTTGGCCGAACTAGAGCAGGATTTACAGACCCGTCTCTACCTGGCCCTGCTGGCCGAGGGTGGGGTGGCCCTTGGCCAGGCCATTGCCCCGGAGCAAATTAGCCTCACCTACTGGTACGTCCACGCCCCCGAAGCGGCCGCCACCATCGGCTATAGCCCGGCCGCCCACCAGGAGAACTGGACCGCACTCCAGGAATTGGTCGCCCAAATTGACCGGCAACTGGAAGTTCTGGAACCGTGGCCACTGACGAACGACCTGGCCGAATGCGCCCGCTGCGCCTACCAGGTCTACTGCGGCCGGGAGGCGGCCGGGCAGGATTGGAACGCCTGGGAGCTAGACGAGACATCCCTTGAACTGGAGCCAGAGATACCCTGAGCGGGTGGTGCCAGAAAGGGGCTGTCACATCAAGACAGCCAAATCTGCGTGGGATTAGACGAATTTTATTTTCTGCTCAGTGAAGAAGGACAGCGAGGGCTGGACGAAACGGCGGCCGCCGGCCTGACCTCCGAAAGCCATTTGCCACTGGCCGAGCGTCTGCGCCGGGAGGTGGGACCGGAGAAGGCTCACGCTATCCTGGAAACCACCCTGCTGCGCCAGTTGGCGGCGGCCAAGTTTAGCCGCGCCGCCCAGATGTATTTCACCCGGCCGGCCCTGGAGCAGGCCTCGGCCGAAGTGATCTCCCGGTACCGGGCCGGCCGGTATGCGGCCGCCGGTCTGGGGCGCATTGCCGACCTGGGCTGCGGCATTGGCGGAGACTCGCTGGCCCTGGCTGAACAGGCCGACGTTATCGGCGTGGACTGGGATGGCTTGCGGCTGGCCATGGCCCAGGAAAACGTTCGGGTTTACGGCCAGGCAACGCGCTTTCACCCCTTGCAGGCCGACCTGCTGGAGCTGACGCCGCTGCCGGTACAGGCCCTTTTTGCCGACCCCTCCCGGCGGGATGAGGCCGGCCGCCGCTTTTATTCCGTCCACGATTACCAGCCGCCCCTGGACTTTCTGGACCGCTGGCGGCTGTGGGTCCCCTACATGGGCATCAAAATCAGCCCAGGGGTAGAGTATGCCGAGTTGCCGGCCGAAGCAGAAGTAGAGTTTATTTCGGTGGATGGCGAAGTGCGGGAAGGAGTTTTGTGGTTTGGAGAGCTACGCTCGGGGGCTGGCCGGCGGGCCACCCTGCTGCCGGGCGGCCACACCCTCGCCGACGAACCGGTGGGCCACGTGGCCGTCACCCGGCCCCAGGCCTACCTCTACGAACCGGACGGCGCCGTCATTCGCGCCCACCTGGTCGAGCAACTGGCCGGGCGGTTGGGCGCCACCAAGATTGACGAGGATATTGCTTACCTGACGGCCGGTGCTCCCCAGGAGACGGTTTTTGCCCGCTGCTACGCCCTGGAAGATGCTTTCCCTTTCCAGTTGAAGCGGCTGCGTCACTACTTGCAGCAGCGCCACGTAGGCCAGGTGACGATCAAGAAACGTGGCTCGCCACTTGACCCCGACGAGCTACGACAACGGTTGCGCCTGCAAGGAGACGAGCACCGGGTTATCTTTTTGACACACGTTCAGGGGGAAGCCACCGTCTTAATCGGCCGGGATTATAAACCCTGACACGAACCCCCGCAGGTCGGGGCACAAACTATCGTGCTCTAAAGACCTGCGGGGGTTTTGCTGACTAAATCTGCTTCGTACCGCTCAGGTAATCCCGCATCAGCTCCCGCAGCTTGCGGATGTCGAGGGGTTTGGGCATGTAATCGTCACAGCCGGCCTCCAGGCATCGCTCCCGATCGCCCAGCAGCACGTTGGCCGTCGTGGCAATGAGTGGAATGTGGGCCAGCCGGTTGTCTGCTTTAATCTGGCGGGCCAAGTCAAGGCCGTTGATACCGGGTATATTAATATCCAGCAGAATGAGGTCCGGTACTTCTCTGGATAATAGTTCTAGCGCGCCTGGTCCATCCTCGGCTTGCAGCAGTTTAAGGCCCTCGGCTTCGACGATCCGAGAGATCAGGACCATGTTAGTTGTGTTGTCTTCAATCGCAAGAACTTTTTTGGCCATAGCTACCATTTATTCACGACTTTAGTGAGACTGGCCGGGTAGGGGGCGAAGCGGGCCGGTATGCCCTCTACGGGCCAGGGGGCCGGTATCCCCTTTCTTAGCCGCTTTTTGCACTGGAATAGAAAACGAGAAAGTGCTGCCGATGTCCGGCTCGCTTTCCACCCACATTTCTCCGCCGTGCAATTCCACCAAGCTTCTACTAATAGGTAGTCCCAGCCCTGTGCCGCCATGCCGGCGGGTAAGGCTACCGTCAATCTGGCGGAACTGTTCAAAGATAATAGGAACGTCCTCTTTGCGGATGCCAATACCCGTATCTATTACTGACACCAACAACTGGTCATTTTTCTGGCCGATGACCAGGGTGACCGAGCCTTTTTCGGTGAATTTGATAGCGTTGCTGATCAGGTTGAACAACACCTGCGTCAACCGGGTGCGGTCGGCTTCCACGGTTTCCACATCCGGATCAATTTCTAGCCGGACTGTAATATCTTTATCCAACGCCAGCGATCGGGCGTTGGCAATAATTTCCCGGGCCACCTGCTGCACGTTGACCTGTTCGTAACGCAGCTCCATCATGCCGGCTTCAATTTTAGACATATCCAGAATGTGGCCGATCAGCTCCCGCAAATGGCGGCCGCTGTCGCGAATCAGGGTAACGTCCTCTTCCATCCGTTCAGTCAAGGGGCCGTCAATGCCTTCCAGGATCACGTCGGCAAAGCCGATAATGGAGTTGAGCGGCGTACGCAGTTCGTGGCTCATGCTGGCCAGGAACTCCGACTTAAGCCGGTCTACCTCGCGCAGCCGCTCGGCCGCGGCCAACTGTTCGGCGTACAGATAAGCATTTTGCAGGGCAACGGCTACCTGGGCCGCCAGCGTGCTTTGGACCCGTACGTCGTCCTCAGTAAAGCGGTTGATCATCTCTGATTGCACATCCAACACGCCAAGGAGTTGGTCGCCGACAACAAGAGGAATGGCCAACTCCGAGCGTGTTTGCGATAGCAAGGGGTGTTCCATATAGTCTGGGGCTGCGCGTACATCGTTCACGACGATGGCCTGCCGGGTTCGCCCGGCCCGGGAAATAATGGACTTGGGCAGATGCAAGGGCAGGACCGGATTTTCTATCTGGATCAACTTGCCGATTTCGCCGCTGCCGGCCGCCAGTTCCAGGCGCAGATCTTCTTCGTTAAACAAGAAAATAGAAACGTGATAGAGGTCGAACCGTTCCTTCGTCAGATCTACTACTGTTTGCAACAGCCTGGACGCGTCCAAAATGGTCGAAGCGACTGCACTCACCCGGGCCACAGTTTCTAGCTCCGAAGCACGTCGCTGGATTTGTTCCAACAGCCGGGCGCCTTCCAAGGCCTCAGCGACCTGGACAGAGATAGAAGCCAGCAGTTCCTGGTCTTCGGGCGAGAGCGGATTAGCCGGGTCGTCTTCGATCCCCAACGCGCCAATCACTTCCCCACGCACCGTCATGGGCGTGGTAATAGCATTTTCCGCTGCTACAGAGCGTACTGACTCCTCTTGTGGTTGAGAATGGCCATTGCCACTGGGTGGCTGCTCCTCTGAGCCCACTGGCTGGACTGAGGCACGGTCAAACAGATAACCCTGGGCGCTTTTGGCGTGAGTGGCCCGGAAAGATTGCCACCCTTCGCGGCTCAAAATGCGATGGAGCTGGTCCAATTCGCGGAGGCGGTCGGCCATTTCCTGGCGTAACCGGGTACTTTCAATGGCCACGGCAATCTGGCCGCACAGACCTTCCAGCGCCAGTTGGTCGTCGGCCGTCAACGCCCCGGCCGTGTCGCTTTGTACGTCCAGTACCCCCAGGACCTGCTCCCCCAGCTTGATCGGTACGGCCAGCTCCCCCCGCGTCTCGGGCAATAAGGGATTAGATTGCCATTGGGGGTCGCCGGCCACGTCTGGCCGCAGCACCGACTGGCCGGTGCTGGCGGCCACGCCGATTAGACCGGTCCGCATTGGAGCCTTGTGGCCAGCCGCCAGCATCCTGGCCCCTGTCTCACCGTAGCCGGCAATGAGGACCACGGCATCAATGGCCGGGTCATAGCGTAGCAATTGGGCGTGGTAATAACCGAATTGTTCCTTCACCTGGGTCACTACCCGTTTGTACAACTCATTCAGGTTGGCCGCAGTGGCAATTTCCTGGGCCACCTGTGCGGCCAGCCGGATTTCACGCCGGCGCTGTTCAAGCAAAAGACGGTAGCGTTCCTCACTGGCCAGCAGCGCCAACTGGGCCAGCTTGCTTTCCGTAACGTCGCGGCCCAGACCCCGGAACCCCACCACGTTGTTGTCCCTATCCCGGATGGGAGCGACCGAAATTTGAATGGTTCGCTGGCTTCCATCCCCGTGAGTGAATTGGTATTCGTAGCTTTTAACTGCCGCACCCGTCTTATAGACCTGGTTGAAACAACGGTACATATCTTCGGCCGTGGCCTCGTCTACCCTTTGTTTGTAACTCATGCCCAGCAGCTCTTCCCGGCTGTAGCCGAAGATGTCACATAGGGCCTCGTTGAAGAACGTATAGTGGCCGCCCAGGTCTACTTCGTAGTAACCATCCTGGATATTTTCGAGGACGGCGCGATACCGTTCTTCACTTCCTTGCCAGGTAACGTCCCTGTCGCCCGGGTCAGTGATTGGCAATGGTTCGTCTGTCGCACTCATGTTAACTTCCCTTTACCTGTTGTGAGGATGGGGCGGGTTCCCCGTCACCCAGGTAAACAAAGGTTTGCCGCCCCAGGGCCTGGCCCACTTCCTGCACGGCCGTTCGCATAATAGTGTCCACGTCCGTGGCGCTGCGGACTCTGGCGGTTACCTCGCGCAGGATGCGCTCGCGACGAGCGCGGGCCTGCACCTGGGTAAACAGGCGCGCATTCTCCAGAGCAATAACCGCCTGGCTGGCCACTGCGTTGAGCAGCTCAATATGGTGTTCGTCGTACAGGTGCGGCTGGGGGTGCTGAATGGCAATGGCGCCAATCACCTGTTCGCCAAAGAGCATTGGTGTCCCGGCCCAGGATTCAGCTTGCATCCCGATGGAGGCGAGCCCCAACTCCTTTAGCCGTTCCTCTACCTTCTCGGTAATCAACAAAGGTTTGCGGCTCTTTACTAAGTACTCCGTCATACCTTCGCCGAAAGGACGTGAACGCCAGTTGACCCGCTGGCCTTCTTGGGTGGCTATGGGGAAGCTAATCAAGCTGCTGTCTGCGTCATACAGGGCAATGTAGAAGTTGGTCGTGTCCATGAGCCGCGACGCGTAATTGTAAACGTGATTAATAATGGTGTTCACCTCCAGAGACGCTGTCAGTTCGCGGCTCATCTCGTTCAAAACAGCCAGTTCTTCGGCGCGAGTTTGCGTTTGTCCAAATAGCCGGGCGTTTTCAATGGCAATGGCTGCCTGGCTGGCCACAGCCGTCAGCAATTCAAGGTGGTGCTCGTTATAAGTGAGCGGTGCCGTGTAACTCTGCACGCCAATGACGCCAATGACCTGATTGCCGGCGATCATTGGCACTCCTAACCACGATTCGGCCGGCGGTCCAATCATCTGTATGCCCAGCTCCGCCAGCCGGAGGTCCACCTCTTTTTCCAGGAGCAGCGGCCGGCGAGAACGAATAAGGTATTCGGTTAGCCCCTGCCCGGCGCGGCGTTTGCCCGAGTGCCAGCGGACCCGTTCACCAATAATGTCCAGCGCAAAGCTGATCTCGTCTCGCTTGTGGTCGTAAAAGGCAACGTAGAAGTTAGTCGCATCCATGAGCCGGGCCGTGAACTGGTAAATGCTCTCAACGACGGCATCCACGTCCACCAGGGCAGTGAGTTGCCGGCCCATTTCGTTAAGAACGGCCAACTCCTCGCTCCGGCGCTGCGCTTCCTGGGCCCGGTGTTCAGCCAGAGTGAGGTTGCGCAGACCTTGCACGGCCACGGCCGCCTGCCGGGCCAGCGTGGTCAGGCGGCGAATAGCCTCGTCCGATAGTTCCGGCTTTTGAGGATAAATAGCGTTAACGTAGCCAATCCACTGGCCGGCCACGACCATGGGCACAAAGATCGTGCTGGTTGCCCCCAAACCCCGTACGTATAGGTTCCGCAACCGTTCGTCTAGCCTGGGGTCCTGGACGATATCATCAATAATCGTCGGCTCTTCAGGATGGAGAATCTCCAGGGCCGAGGGATAATCTTTCAGGGGATAACGTAGCTTGAGGCTGTCGGAGGGGACTGCGTCCCAATAGGCCAGCACGTCAGCCCAATCAGGTGAGTTACCCTCCGTCCAGGGGTGGTTGAAGAACATCACACTGACGTTGCTGACGGCCTGGCCGGCGATCGTATGCCGGCGTAAAACGTCCAGGACATCGTCGTAACTTTGGGCGGCATTCAACTCGGCGCTGGCCTGGTAGAGAACGGCCGTTTCGGCCAGCGTCACCTGGGTCTGCTGGAACAGGCGGGCGTTCTCCAGGGCTACAGCCACGTGGTTGGCGATGCCGGATAACAGGGCCACGTCGGCCTGGTCGTAAGCATTGAGGCTGTAGCTTTGGACCGAAAGGACACCAAACGTCCGCGCGCCGATACGTAACGGAACGTAGAGCAGTGAAGCCGACACACGTTCGACGTTGCCCAGGAAGGTGAGGTCACGCTCTTTTTCTACCCTGGCCACCTCTTCCGCCGTACGTAGAACCAGGATAAGTTCGCCAGATCGAATGACCTGGGAAACCTGGCCTCTAGGCGACATGGTCGTCGGCGACTGGTTAAAGCGTTGCCCCTCGTCGTACATCAACGGATAAGTAATGATGTCAGTCTTGGGATCGTGTAGAGCCACAAAGAAGGCGTCGGCCGACATGATACGCTGGATCTGCTCGTACACACTCTCCAGCAATTGTTCCTCGTCCAACTGTTGAGAGACAGATTGGGCCACCCGGTTGATGACTGCCAGTTCTTCGGCCCGCTCTTCTGTTTCGGCCAACGCTGCCTGGGTTTGCTGGAACAGGCGGGCATTTTCCAGGGCTACAGCCACGTGGTTGGCGATACCGGTCAATAGGGTCACGTCTGCCTGGTCATAAGCATTGTACTGGTAGCTCTGGATCGAAAGAACGCCGCTGATTTCTACGCCTACCTGGAGGGGAACGTAAAGCAACGAGGCAGAGATTTTCTCCTGGTCGCCAAGCGTCGTGTCCGGTTTCTGAACTTGTAACGCGGCCACTTCTTCGGGTGTGCGGTTTAAAATGGCTGGCCGGCCGTATACTATGACCTCGTGTGTGACGCTTCCGAGAGGCAAAACATCTGGCGTATTTTCGTACCGCTGGCCGTCATCGTAAATAAGGGGATAGCTAATGAAGCCGGTAGCGTCGTTGTAGATGCCGACAAAGAACGCGTCGGCCGGCATGATGCGCTGGATTTGTTCGTAAACCGCTTCCAGCAATTGCTTGGGCTCGATCTGTTGCGACACTGTTTGAGCCACACGGTTGATTACCGCCAGCTCTTCGGCCCTTTCCTGTGTCTGGGCGAAAAGCTGCCGGCTTTCAATGGTGGAGGCCAGGAGCGAAGCCACCTGGAACAGTAAGCGTTCGTCGCGAGTGGTAAAACTATTGGCTTTTTTGTTGCCGACGTTCAATGTGCCAATAACCCGGCCGCCGGCCAGCAAGGGGGCAACCATAAAGGAGAGAATACCCGGCATATGGCTATCTTGGGCCTGGTTCACCACCACCACCCGGGCCTCCCTGGCGGCAGTTTCTATCGTCGAGCCGGCTACCGGTATGGTGTCGCCCACTTTTGTCGTGCTCTTCTCACCACCATGAGCCACGATGGTGTAATGAGTACCAGAAGGGTTTAACAGGGTAATGTTGGTCCTGTCCGACTGGACGATCTGGTGCGTTCGCTGGCTGGCCACCCGGTAAACACTCTCCAGGTTGTTGGCGGCCGTCAGGGCCTGGCCTAGCTCATTCAGCAACCCCAGGCGCAGCGCCTGCTCTTCCGTCTCGGCCAGCGCGGCCTGGGTCTGATGAAACAACTGAGCGTTGTTTAAGGCAATGGCGACGTGGTTAGCAATCCCGCCCAGCAGGGTCAAATCAGCTTCGGTGTAGGCATCGTACTTGTAGCTCTGAATGGAGAGGACGCCTAGCTTTTGAGTTCCCGTTTGCAAGGGAACGAACAGCATCGAAAGAGATACCTTGCTGGCGTTGCCCAGGGCCGTGGAGTCATCCTGGTCAGGGTTCTGGGTCATTTCCTCGCGGGTGCGATGCCGCAAATAGGGCTGTCCCTTTTGAATCACTTCAAATATTTTACTGTCACGCGTCGGTGGGGTAGGGGGTTCCTGGTAACGGATGCCCTCGTCGTAAATCAACGGGTAGCTGATGAGGTCCTGCTCGACATCATACAGCCCCACGATAAAGGCGTCGGCCGGCATAATACGCTTCACCTGCTGGTAAACGGTTTCCAGTAGTTGGTCCAGTTCCAACTGCTGGGAAACAGCCTGAATCACCTGGTTAATGACCGACAGCTCTTCGGCCCGCTTACTGGTTTCGGCCAGGGCCTGCTGCGTTTGCTCAAAGAGGCGCAGGTTGGTAATGGCGGTGGCCGCCTGGTTGGCGAGGGCCACCATAGTGTTCACATCCTCCTCGATGAAATCCCGCTGCTCCGGCCGGTTAATGGCAGTCATCGTGCCCAGGAATTCGTCACGATAACGGAGAGGAACGACGATAACGGAGCCGGAGTTCGACTTCTGCCGTCGTTTCCGGATCTTTGAGCCTTCGCGGAGATCAGGCACACCTTTTAAGGAAAGGGCCGGCCGGTGTTCCTGTAGCACCCAACCGGTTAAGCCCTCCATCAGTTCGCTGTAGGACACCTGATCCCGATGCTCAACCGCGCCTCCCCACACCCAATTGATCACCTGTTCGCGTTCCGTGTCCAGCGTAGTGAGGGTGACGCGGTCGGCCGGGAGCGCTTCCACGGCGCTGTCTACAACTGCCTGTAGCAGGTCGGCCAGGTTTTCGTAACCAAGCAAGGCCCGGCTGGCATTATACAGCGCCTGGGTCTGCCGCAAGGCTCTGGTCGTTTCTTCCGACAAGCGGAGGTTTTCCAGGTGAGCGCCCAAGCGCTCGGTCACAGCCGCCACCAGGTCAGCCACCTCCGGGTCCTCAATACCTGCCACTTCAACCTGGCCTACCGGTTCGCCGCGCACCGATAGTGGCTGAGTGATAGCCGGTTGGGCGTCTTGCCGGCCGTTGGTTTCAGCCGGCAGCGGCTGAACCTGGTTCATATTGTAGAGATAACCACTCTCCGACTGCCCCTGAGTGTGTAAGTAATCGGTCCACCCTTCGCGCGTCAACTGCCGGGTAGCCTGTTCAGCCTCGCTGCGGAAGCGGTCAGCTTCAGCCAGCAACCGCAGGTTTTCTACCTGTTGGGCCACTTGCCGGGCCACGGCCGTTACCACCTGAGACTCCTCTTCAGTCCAATAGTGGCCTTCCTGGCCCTGGACCTGGATCAGACCAATTTGAGCCCCGGCCACTGCTATTGGGACTGACAGGGCATTGCTTCCGGCAGCCGGGGCCAAGGGTTTCTCCAGAAGGGCAACCGTTTGCCGGTCATAGCTGTAGCCCAGGTGTTCACCCCGCTCGATGGCGTTCAGATACGCCTCCCAGCCACCATAGGCCAGGCGGCGAGCCTGGGCTTCCAGCGCGCTCCGGGCCTGGATTGTTTCCGAGAACAGGCGGGCGTTCTCAATCGCTACCGCCAACTGGCCAGCCAGAGCCTCGAAAGCAGGCACGCTTTCTGTTGAGAAGACACCTGGTTCGTCACTTTGTAGATCCAGTACACCGACGACGTGCTCGCCAACCAGCAGAGGGATGGCCATTTCGGAGCGGGTGTCGGGCAGGAGCGGGTTAGGCCGGAAAATGTCGCTGGTGGTTGTGTCTTCCACGACGACAATCTGCCGCTCCAGGGCAGCCACGCCGTTAATAGAGCCAGCGCTAATTGCCAACCGGTGACCACGCCGCGCCAGTTCGGCTCCCACCAGACCCGTCCCGGCCCGCAGCGTCAGGTTGCGGCCGGTAGCGTCGGCCAGGTAAATCTGGGTGTAGTAAAGGTCAAAGCGAGAACGGACAAGCTCTACGGTTTCAGCCATTAATTGTTCCAGATCTCGCACCCGCGAAAGGCCGCGGCCGATTTCGGCCGCCAGCGCCAGGTCGCGGGTCCGGCCGGTGACCTGGGCTTCCAGAGAGCCCACCAGGGTGTGCAACTGGCCGGCCATATCCCGAAAGGTTTGGGCCAGCACGGCCAACTCATCCGGGCCGCCCCCTTCAATGGGATAGGCAAGGTTGCCCTGGCCGATTTCGCGAGCTGCCTGGCTGAGCCTGGTCAGCCGTTGGATAATGCGGCCGGAGTAGAACAAGACTGCCAGAGGGCCCAGGCCCAATAGCAGCAGGGTAACGGCGCCAACAAGAATCAGGTTACGATTACGCGTAGTTTCCAGCCGGGCGGTTATCAATGCCAGGCTTTCGTTACTGTCCTCGCCCATGTGCTCGGTCAGCGCGTTAATTTCCGCAGTGACTTCACGGAATAGAGCGACGTTGACGTCAAATTCCTGTTCCAGGGCCACCAGTTCATTAAAGGTAGCGAAATAAGAATCAGCCTGGCCAGTCAGTTCCTGGGCGGATAACTGTTGACCATCGGCAACCAGGTCACCCGGTTCACTGGCGGCGACGTTGCTCTTGAAACGGTCTAACAGCAGGCGAATATTGTCGGCGTATTCCTGCTGGCCGGTATTGAAAAAGGCCTGTTCGTTGGCGCGAATTTGCAAGGTGAGCTGGTAAAGCTCCGGGTTGCTGAGGGTGGCCGTCTTGTTGGCCAGGTCATCCAGCGTTTGCTGGAGAACGTCCTCCTGGCCAGACATGGCGGCCCGAGAGGCCACGCTGTCTACGGTGGTTTGGAAGGCCTCTTTATACTCGTCTAGTAACGGCCGTAATTCGGCCACGTCCTCCCGGAGATGATTCAGGGGCTCTATGTCCGGTGTAATCGTGTTACCCAGCTCCTCAATAGTGTCTAACGCAACTTGGGCCCGGTTCAGGTGCTCCTCGTTAGCACTGACGTGCTCGGCCGACGCTGCTTCAAACCCCACGGTGCGCCAGGTGCTCAGAAAAGCGGTTTCGCTGGCGCGGGCCAACAAAAATTCGTTGTCAATCGTCAGGCTAAGTTCGCGAATGCGGTATGCTTGTTGCAGGGTGTTTTGCGTATTTTGGTGAGCGTTGCGCAGACTCAAATAGCCGATAGCTGTCCCACCCAGCGCCAGGCCAAGCAAGAGCACAGAGCCCAGGAGAATCCGGGCGCGTATGGAGGAAAAGGATCCGGTCACTCTTCCAGACGTTGTACGACTCATCATCCCAAACCTTTCAGGCCAACCTGCTCTTTATGATCCGGCGGGGGCCGTGATCTCTTGCCAGGCCTGCTCATATAGCTCGGTATCAGGACCAAGGTCTACCAGGAAAAACAGGCGCTCGCGCACCTGTTCCGACGGGTACAGGGCCGGGTTGTTCCGGTCCGCCTCGATTATCATAGGAAAAGCGGCCTGGTTAGGCGTGGCGTAGCGAATAAAATTGGACAGAGCGGCGCCAACTTCAGGCTCCAAAATGTAATTGATAAACAACTCAGCCTCGTCCCGGTGTGTGGCTGTAATCGGGATACATGCGGCGTCAGTCCAGATAACCGACCCTTCTTCGGGAATCGCGTAGCGGATGTCGGAATTCTCTTCCATTACCTGAAAAATATCACCACTCCACTCCATAACCAGATCCGCTTCACCATTAACTACTAAATCCTGACCGGTATCCGGCGCGAAAGCCACTATCTCTTCCCTGCGTTCTACGAGGAAATCGCGGGCCTGGACAATTTCTGCCGGGTTAGTTGTGTTTGGACTATAGCCCAGGTACAACAAGACAATGCCCAGCGTAGGACGGGCATCATCCAGGAGAGCAACGCGGCCGGCATAGGCGGGATCAAAGAAATCGGCCCAGCTTTTAATTTCCTTGTCTGTCGCTTCAATATTATAACCGATTCCGACCGTTCCCCACTGGTAAGGCGCGCAATACCGGTTGCCGGGATCAAAGGCCGAGTTGAGAAAAGCCGGGTCCACGTTTTTGAAGTTGGGAATATTCTCCTTGCGCAAAGGAACGAGCAACTCTCGCTGCCGCATAATGGCTACCATATAGTCGGTTGGGACCACAATATCATAATTGGCGTTCGGGCTTTCGACGGCGCTCAACAGGGCTTCATTGTTCTCATACGTTTCGTAATTGACCGTTATGCCAAATTGCTCTTCAAAATCGGCCAGGATGGCCGGGTCAATGTAAGTGTCCCAGTTGTAAATATTCAAAACCTTTTCTTCCCCGCGGGTTGGTTCTGTGGTCGGCGTTGGCGCTAACGAGGCGCCGGCGCAGGCCACCAACCCCAACAGCGCGAAAAGAAAGTAAAAGATGACACCCAACAATCGGACACTCATTTTCACTCTCTACCCAGCTAAATGACGATCCGCTCAAGGGCCGACCCGGCCGCCATCAGGCGGCGTAGTTTTCCGGCCGGCGGCGTGGCTGAGGCTTAGTTCGACAGTGGCACGATCCATACCCAATGTTTCGCCCAGGGCCTGCGCAGTAATTTGTAGCACGCTTTCTACAGAGGTGGCGTTTTGGATCCTCTGGCTAATCGTGTTAATGAACAGTTCCTGTTCTGCCTGGTGTTTGGCCTGTTCAAACAGGCGGGCATTCTGCAAAGCGATGGCTACCTGGTCGGCAATGGAGCGAAGCAGGGCGGCGTCACCATCGTTCAGGGCATTTACCTGGCTGTGCTGCACATCCAACACGCCCAGCACGCTGTGGCCGGAAGCAATCGGGACGGCCACCTCGGCCTTCGTGTCAGGCAGCAGAGGGTTGGGCAGCCAGCCAGGTTCGCTGGTTACGTCCGGGGCCAGGACCACCTCATTCGTCTGCGCCGCCCGGCCGACTAGACCCTGCCCCCGAAGGAGCTTATGGCCCCGCAGGCGCAACTGGCGGCCGGCCTCGCCCGTGGCCGCCATCAGGACCAGGTTTTGGTGGGCCTCGTCAAACAGGTAAATTTGGGCGTGATAATAGTCGAAGGCCGACTGGACCTGTTGGACCACTTCAAACATCAAAGTGTTTTGATCCAGAATAGTAGACAGGTTACGGCTGACCTGGACGCTCGTTTCCAGCGCCCGGGTCCGTTCGGCCACGCGCTGTTCCAGGACGCCGATGAGTTGCCGCAACTGGCCGGTCATAGTGTTAAAAGCCTGGGCCAGGCTGCCAATTTCGTCTTCCCGCTCCACACTGGCTCTCACTGACAGATCGCCGGCTTCAATTTGCCTGGCTGTAGCCGCCAACTCACCCAGCGGCCGGGCGATACTGCGAGTGACAAACAAGGAAGCAAGACCGGCCACAATTAAGGCTGTCAGGGCTACGACGGCGTTAAGCGTCAGGGTATTGGTAATATCCCGAAAGGCCTCTTGCTGGCTCTGTTCCGCCACCAGGGCGATTTGGAGTTCCGGCAGCCACTGGTAAACACCAACCACCGGCGCTCCCCGGTAAGTGTCGTAAAGCCCGGAGCCATTGCTCTGGCCAGCTACCGCCACCTCAGTGGCGGCCGTTCGTACGTAGGTGTTCCCGAGCGGGAAACCGGCGAAAAGTGACTCGGTCAGCAAGGCGCGGTTGGAACTCACCAGGTAAGTCTCGCCCGTGCTGCCCAGGCCAGCCCGTTCCAGCATGATTTCGCTCAACCGGTCCAGGCTGGCCCGGCCGGCCAATACACCCGCCACCTGGCCTTGTTCGTCACGAATCGGCCGGGCCACGACAATAGAGACCCGGTTCAGCGAAGGTGAGAATAGAGGCGGATCGGTGTAAGGGCCTTGTAACCCTTCCCGGAAGAAAGCGGTGCTGTTCAAGATTTTGTTTTCCTGCCCGAGGTCTGTGGACAGGATGACCCGGCCTTGCTGGTTGAGCAAGAACAGCTCTTCTAGCAGCCCTGTTTCGCCAATGACGTACTGGAAATTGGCCAGGATGCTGGCGGAAGCGCTTTCCTGCTCGGCCGGAGGTAGACTGCCGTCCAGCAGATCCGGTATAGTGGCGGCCGGTGTGTTGGGTTGCAGCGCCAGCTCCAGCGTGGTGTGCAGACTATTTACCCAGAAGTCAATTTCGGCTTCCTTAAGAGTGGTTACCGATTCAAGCTGGTCAATGGTGCGGGCCTGCGACTCTTGCAGACCCGTAATGCTGGCCACCCCCGTGACCACGGCCAGGGGAAGTAACACCAACAAGATGAAGGCAATGAGTAGACGGGCGCGGATCGTACTGATTGCCAGAAGGCGGATGAGCTGCCAGGCAAAGAACAACAAGGTAATCAGGAGAACGCCATAGAAAGCCGGTCCTGCCTGTAAGGGCGTCACGTCCGGGCGGGGAAAGGGCGACACCTCGCTCATGAGCAGGGCCAGGCCTGCCCCCAACAAGCCAGCGACCATCCAGAGAAATCGCTGTCGTGGCAGCAACAGGCTGGCCAACAGGCCAGTAAAAAGCACAACTGTAACGCTAATGACCAGGGCTACACCTTGGGGAAGAAATAGCATGTAGACAGGATAGAGAAAAGCAACCGAAATCAAGACGAGACGGGCTGCATGCTCATATTTCCCTTTCCGTTCCCGGCGCCAGGCAACCAGATAAATGATAGAGCCAACACCTCCCCAGACTGCTGTTCCTAAAGACGACCATGACCTGATCGAGAAGTAGGCGTAAAAATTTAAGAGGGACCCGAGGATCGAGAAGAATAAGATGAATACCAGCAAACGCCGGAGGGCTGAGTGGCGGCGTTCGATTTGTGAAACGCCTTTTCCCCGTTCCCTCTCCTCACTAGAGCTTATAGCTGGCGCTGCTACGTTATTTTTGTCATCCATAGTTGTCTCTCTTTCCCAGGCTCAACCAGACCGTGTTATTCCAGTGCGCCTTCGGCAAATTCGTTGGTATAGACCTGTTCCAGATCTAACGGCTCGGAAAGGATCTCCTGGTCCAACAGAATATCCAGTGTGTTTTGCCAGATTTCCTCGCTCATCACGCCAATAGGTGCTTCGCCCGTATCAATCAAGGGGATACTGCGTTGCATGGCCTCTGTCTGAAATTCCTCGTCAAGCTGGCTGTCAAGCGCCAGCGTGGTTGTGACAGCCAGGTCTGGCTCTTCGATGGCCTTTTGCCATCCTTTCAACGTGGCCCTGACGAACCGCTCGACAACCTCAGGCTGTTCCTCAATCATTTGTTCGGTTGTCACCAACACATCGCCGTACCAGGTAACCCCGTAATCGCTGGGCCAGATCAGATTGTATTCCTCCCCGGCCTGATCCAGGATAATGGGGCCGTTTGTCGAGTAATTCGGGCAGACGGGCGCCAGCTCCCAGCATTCATACAGGTCAAAGGTCGTCGTTTCGACGATCTCTACCTGATCCAGATCCAGCCCCAGTTGTTTCATCATGGCGATAAAAAGGATGGTCGGTTCTTCCGGGGAAAGGGCCACTTTTTCACCTAGCAAATCCTCAGGGGTTTCAATGCCTGAATCGGGCGTCACCAGATAAACGGTGGGGTTCAGCTTGAAAATGACAGCCACCGCCCGCACCGGCTTTCCCTCGCTCCGGGCCAGGAGCAGCGCTTCCGGCGAGGTGAGACCGAAATCATTTTCGCCGGCCAACACCTTTTCAATGGCGGATTGCTGTTCAAAATCTACCGAGTCAATCGTGACCGTCAAATTCTCGTCCTCGTAATAACCTTCCTGCTCGGCTATGTACATGCCGGCAAATTGGGTCTGATGCAACCACTTCAGGCGCACCGAGACCTCGGCCGGCTCGGCCGTGGCCGAGCACGCCGCCAGGATGACCCCGGATACAACGAAAAACAGGATGCCTGCGCAGCGCGCAAAAATTTTGTTGGCCATCTTTCTCTCCTCCTTACTACTCTTCTGATAAACTTTTACTCCGGCGACTGTCATCCGGAGACGAAGCGCTTAATCGTACCGCAACATTTTGTGCCCCCACTGCCCGGCCCAATTCCCGGATAGCTACTTTTAAGGCGCTGTCTACAGAGGATGCGCCTTGAATGCGCTGGCTAATGGCATTCAGCAACGCCTCCCGTTCTGCCTTGCGCTGGGCCTGGGTAAAGGTGCGGGCATTCTGCAGGGCAATGGCTACCTGGTTGGCTACGGACTGCAACAGGTCGGCGTCCTCTTGTCTCAGGCCATTGATGATGTTGTGCTGAACGTCCAGGACGCCTAACACTTGTTCGCCAATAGTAATGGGCACAGCCGCTTCCGATTGGGTTTCCGGTAGCAGGGGGTTCGGCAACCAGCTTGGGTCCTCACTGACGTCCGATACCAGAACGGTGGTGTTGGTCTCGGCCGCCCGGCCAACCAGGCCCCTGCCCTTGGGGATTTTATGCCCGGCCTGTAACATGACCCGCCCAGCTTCGCCGGTGCCACCGGCCAGGATCAGGTTTTCGTGTGTTTCGTCCCACAGGTAAATGTGGACGTGATAGTATTTAAAAGCGTCCTGGATCTGGGTCACTACTTCCGATACCAGGGTCTGCTCGTCCAGGATAGTCGTCAGGCGACGGCCGACGTCGGCGCTGACCACCAGGGCGCGCGTCCGTTCGGCCACCCGCGCCTCCAGGCCCAACAGCGTTTGTCGCAACTGGCTGGTCATATCATTAAACACAGTAGCCAACGTACCAATTTCGTCGGCCGTTTCAATCGAGGCCCGGGCAGTCAGGTCGCCGGCCGCCACCCGGGTCGCGGTCTCAGTTAGCATAGTAATAGGCCGGGTGAGCTGGTTGGTAATGGCGATGGCCCCAATGGCCACGAAGCCCGTCAGCAAAACGGCCAGCAAGATAGTGGTGCGGGTCTGTGTCTCGGCCGGGGCCAGGAAGACGTCCTGCGGCTGGAAGAAGAGAATGAACCAGGAGGGCTGTTTGCTCAATCGGGCGGCCGCTACCTGGTTTAGCCGTTCGCCGGTGGCCACGTCCTCAGCCGCGAAGAACGGCTGAGTTTCCACAGACAACAAATTTTCTTCCAGTTCAGGCAGATTGACGTACAGCTCATTGACTGGCTTGTTGGGTAAACGATAGCTATTTTGTAGCTCGGCGGCCCTGGCCGTATCCGGCGCGCCAATAATCGTATAGGTAGTGATTTCCGGGGTCGTCCCGTGGGCTAGGTGAGTGAAATTCTCGTCCACCAATACGGCGAATGAGTCCCGCCCGGCCAGGCCGTTGCTGGTAGCCACGAACCCCTGGAGGGCATTGGCGTTGTACCGGGCTACGAGCACGCCAAACGGTTCCCGCGCTGGCACACGCACCGGGGCAGCGAAAAACAGGCTGGGTACTTCACCAACCTCGGGGACGAATAGGACTGGCGAAATGTAAGGCTGGGCTGTGGTGAAGGGCTGGTTGAAAAAGTCGCGTTGTGACAGATCCAGGGGTTGGCCGGCTGGCGGCGCAGGGAACAGGCCGGTGTCTAGCACCACGCGTCCCTGGTTGTCCAGTAGCGCGTAGCCACGCACCGGTGGCTGCCCGGCCTGACCCCGCCGGTTCCGTAGCGCCGTAAGCAGGGCTAGAGCTTCTGTTTCCTCAAAGCTGCCGGCCCGCTGTTCTTCCGGCAGCGTCAGGTAGGCTTGCCAGGCCGGAAGTTGCGCCGCCTGGGTGATTGATTCCAGCCCGATGAGAAAAAAGCTGTCCACCCGCGCGGCCGTCTCGGCGGCGGCGGCAAACAGCCTTTGGTTCGCTTCGCCAATAAGCGTTCTCCGGCCAGCCAGATCGTTAACGTAGGCCAGGATAACGGCCGGGGCGAGTGTGCTACCCAGGAAAACCAGGATCAGCTTGGTGGAAAGCGGTAGAGAAGCAAAGCGACGGGCAATCGTGACGACGTTGAATATAATGAAAACCAGGGCAAAGACCAGGAATAATTCACGGTAGCCGGGAAATTCTAATTGAGTTGACGGACCCCAAAAGTCTATGGCGCTGGTGGCAAAACCGGAAACCACGCCAGCCAGCGCAGCGCGGGTCACCCCTCGAGGAGACAGGGTTTGCGTGGCAATGACCATGACCAGTAAAATGGCAATCAGCACCAGGACCAGGCCAAGACCGGCCAGCAGGAAAGTAGCCATAGGCAGACCAACTAGAACACCTCCAATAACCCACCAGCTACCCTGCTCAATACGACCCTGCAAGATGAGCCGGCGTCCCACAAGACAGGCAATAGCCAATATGATCGCTATGGTAGCAATGCCAAATGGTTGCCAGGTCCCGGCTACGAGGCCGAAGTAGAAGGAAATAGGCAAGGGGACAATAAGGACGAAGAGAAACCGGTCAGCTACCCGTTTGGCGTTAAGCGCTTCTTGGGTTATAGGTGGCGTCAGCTCGCTCATAGTCTAATCCTGATTTTGGCACACTCTTCTGTTGGCAACATGAGACGCGATAGCACAAACCCCTTCCCATAGGGGATTAGTATAATAATAGCACAAAGCTGCCCAGACTGTGTGAATATCCCGTGATAGTGGGGTGAAATGGCCGTAGGAAAATAGTACCGAGATGGCCGGAGCGCGGCCGGCGGCTATTGCTCGCCTTCTAACCGGGTCAACTGCTCATGAAGCAACTGGTTGACCAGGGCGGGATTGGCTTTGCCCCCGGTCGCCTTCATCACCTGGCCGACAAACCAGCCGCGTAGCGTTTCCTTGCCGGCCAGGTAATTAGCCACTTGCTGCGAGTTCTGGGCCAGCACCCCGGCCACCACGGCCGCCAGGGCCGCTTCGTCGGAAATCTGGGCCAACCCCCGGGCCTGAACGATCTCCCCGGCCGGCCGGCCGCTGGCAAACATCTCGGCCAGGACCTCTTTGGCGGTGTTGGTATTAATGGCGCCTTTGTCTACGAGGCCGATCAATTCGACGAGCCCGGCCGGCGTCAGCTTGACCTGGTCAATACTCAGGCGATGTTCGTTCATCAGACTAAAGAGCGCGTTAATGAGCCAGTTGGCCACTGCCTTGGGCGCGCCGCCGACAGTCACGGCCGCTTCAAACCATTCGGCGACCGGCCGCTCTTCGGCCAACACCCGGGCCTCGTAAGGGGTGAGGCCCAGGGCGCTCGTATACCGGGCCACTCGGGCATCCGGTAATTCGGGCAGGGCGGCCCGAATTGCCTCAATCCAGGCTGGCGCTATCTGTAGCGGCGGCAGGTCCGGTTCGGGAAAATAGCGGTAATCGTGGGCTTCCTCTTTGCCGCGCTGGCTAAAGGTTTCGCGCCGGCTTTCGCTCCAGCCCATCGTATCCTGGACCACCTGGCCACTGGCGTCCAGGATAGCCGCCTGCCGCTCCAGCTCGTAAGCGGCGGCCTCGGCCAGGGCGCGGAAGCTGTTCAGGTTCTTGACCTCGGTGCGGGTGCCCAAAGCCTGGCTACCGGCCGGGCGCAGGCTGACGTTAGCCTCAAAGCGGATAACCCCCTTTTCCATGTCCCCGGAATTGACGCCCAGATAGCGCAAAATCTGGCGCAACTTCATGGCGTAGACGCGGGCCTCTTCTACCGAGCGCATGTCCGGCTCGGAAACGATTTCCAGGAGGGGGACGCCGGAGCGGTTAAAATCTACCAGTGAGCCGCTGCCGTCTTCCAGGTGGGTGAGCTTGCCGGTATCTTCTTCCAGGTGGACCCGGCGGATGCGAATGCGGCGCCTCTCGCCTGATTCCAAGGCAATGTCCAGCCAGCCGTTGGTGGCCAGGGGCAATTCATACTGGCTGATCTGGTAGCCTTTGGGCAGGTCCGGGTAGAAGTAGTTCTTGCGGGCAAAGACGTTGTCAGGCTGGATAGTGCAGTTCAGCGCCAGGGCCACCCGCATGGCAAACTCCACGGCCCTTTTATTGATGACCGGCAACATGCCCGGCATCCCCAGGCAGACCGGGCAGACGGCCGTGTTGGGCGGCGCTGTCACGCTGTCTACCACCCGGCAGCTACAGAACATCTTGGAGTTGGTCATCATCTCGGCGTGGACTTCCAGGCCGATGACCGGTTCATACTTGCTTGTGATGGCCATTTCTGAAACTGTACGGTTAACTGTCTATGCTAACCGTGCCGGCGCATGAACGATTCAATACGGTTCAACGCCTCCTCAATCTTCTCGTAGGCCGTGGCGTAGGAGGCGCGAACATAGCCCGCCCCGCTGGGGCCAAAGGCGTCGCCGGGGACGACGGCCACCTCCTCTTCTTCTAGCAGCCGCATGGCAAAATCGTCGCTGCTCAGGCCACTGGCGGCGATGGACGGGAAGGCGTAAAAAGCGCCGCGCGGCTCAAAACAGTCGAGGCCCAGGGTATTAAAGCCGTCTACAATCAGGCGGCGGCGGCGGTCATATTCCTGGCGCATTTGGGCCACGTGTTCCTCGCCGTGCTCCAGGGCCACGACCGCGGCCGCCTGGGCCGTGGTTGGCGCGGACATGATCGTATACTGGTGGACCTTGCGCATAGCAGCCAGCAGTTCCGGATTGGCGCAGGCGTAGCCAATGCGCCAGCCGGTCATGGCGTAATCCTTGCTAAAGCCACCCAACAGAATCGTCCGGTCGCGCATCCCCGGCAAGCCAGACACACAGACGTGTTCAATTCCGTATACCAACTGGTCGTAAATCTCGTCCGAGATCAGCAGCAGGTCGCGCTCTTCGGCTAAGGCAGCAATCCCGGCCATTACCTCCCGGGTCATGACCGCCCCGGTAGGGTTGCTGGGATAACCCAGTAGAATGGCCTTCGTCTTAGGTGTAATAGCGGCCTCAATGATCTCGGCCGTTACCTGAAACCCATTTTCCACGTAAGTCGGAACCATTACCGGCACGCCGCCGGCAAAGATCGCCTCCGGCCCATAGGCCACGAAGCACGGCTCGGGAATTATGATCTCGTCGCCCGGATTGACCACGGCCGTCAGAGCCAGGTACAATGCCTCACTTACCCCGACGGTAACGATCACTTCATCCTCCGGGTTATAGTGGACGCCATATAACCGACCCAGATGCTTGCTGAGAGCCGCCCGCAGCTCGACTGTGCCGCTATTAGAGGTATATTGGGTCTCGCCACGCTGTAAAGAGTCAATGCCCGCCCGCAGGATCGGCTCTGGGGTCACAAAATCGGGCTCCCCGATACCCAGCGAAATAACAGTTTTCATCGTCGCCGCAATATCGAAGAACTTACGAATGCCTGACGGTGGCGTTTGAGCAATACGGGTTGAGATAAAATTGCGCATACGGATCTCCTATCCCAGATCTACGTAAGAATTGTCACCGACAAACAAGGCTTTGCCCCGGCCGGTGACCTTGGCTTGTTCGCCGACTAGCGCTTTTTCCAGAACACAATTTTCAATGTAGGCGCCGGTGTCAATAATGCTGTCGCGAACGATGGCATTTTGAATTTTAACGTCGGCGTCTACGCTGGCATAGGGCCCAATAACCGAGGCTTCAATTTCGGCCGTGGGGTGGATGTATACCGGCGGCACCACCGTAAAACCCTCGCTGTAGCCCCTCTCCAGAGCGTCCTGGGTGGAATAGCCCACAGACAGCAACCGGGCGTTGGTGTTCAGGATTGCTTCCGGCGTGCCGGCGTCGGCCCACTGCTCCACTTCCATCGTCTGCAACCTGGCTCCATTTTCCAACATGACCTGAAAGGCATCGGCCATGAAGTACTCGCCCAACGTAGTACGCTCCTGTTGGATAATGGTATCCAGGGCCTGGAACAAGAACCGGCCACTGCGGAACCAGTAAATGCCAGCAATCGCCAACCGGTGTTCCATCGTCTTGGGCTTTTCGACAAACTTGGTGATATAGCCGTTTTCATCTAGAACGACCACACCAAAAGGACGCGGGTCTTCAACCTCTTTCACCAGGAAAACGCCATCTGCTCCAGAGTGGGCCAGGTGAGTGTAATCGGCCTTCACCACCCCGTCGCCAAAAGCCACGACTACTTCGCTCTCGTCCAGGTACTCCTGACATAGCCATACGGCGTGGGCCTGGCCCTTGGCTTCCTCCTGGACAATAAAGTGGGCGTTCAGGTGCGGGTAATTTTCCCGGATCCAGCTTTCAAGCTGCTCCCCTTTATAGCCGACGACAAAAATGACCTCTTCACAGGTGATGTCGCTCATCAGGTCCAGCAAATGGCCGACGACGGTATTGCCGGCTACTTTCAACAGCGGTTTGGGACGGCTCCAGGTATGCGGCCGCATCCGGGTGCCGTAGCCGGCCAGTAAAACAATCACTTTCATATGCTTAATCTCCCAGCTAGAATTTCAACATTCAGGAAGCCACCACCGGCATTTATAGCACAATGCCTGGAAAAAGTGGCTGGCTCACCTGCAAAAATAGTCTTAAGACAATGCCAACTGCTTGTGCCACTCCGTCGCCTGCTCGTAGGCGTAGGCCACGTTGAGAATGGTAGCCTCCTGCAGTGTGTTGCCGATCAGTTGCAGGCCAATGGGCAGCCTCTGGCTGTCGAAGCCACAAGGGACAGACAGACCGCAACTGGCGCTCAGGTTCACCGGCAAGGTAAAGACGTCGGCCAGGTACATGCTTAACGGGTCGTCGGCCCGTTCCCCTATCTTGAAGGCCGTGGTCGGGCTGGTGGGGGCAGCAATAACGTCCACCTGTTCAAAAGCTTGCAAAAAGTCGTTTTTGATGAGCGTGCGCACCTTGAGCGCCCGGCCGTAATAGGCCTCGTAATAACCGGCGCTCAAGGCGTACGTTCCCAGCATAATGCGCCGCTTGGCCTCCTGGCCAAACAAGGCTCGCGTTTTCCGGTAAGTTTCCAGTAGAGTGGCTCCTTCGAGGCGCGGTCCATAGCGAACACCGTCGTAGCGGGCCAGGTTGGCGCTGGCCTCGGCCGGAGCAATCAGATAGTAGACAGGCAGGGCGTAGCGGGTGTGGGGCAGGCTAATGGTCACAATTTCGGCGCCCAGTTCGGCCAGCCTGTCCAGGGCAGCGCGCACTGCCATCGCCACCTCCGGCTGAATCCCTTCAATGAAATATTCCCGGGGCACGCCGACGCGCAACCCCCGAATATCTCCCGTGAGGGCGGCCTCGTAATCCGGCACCGGCGCGTCGAGCGAGGTGCTGTCGCGGGGGTCATAGCCGGCCGCTACCTGGAACATGGCGGTACAATCGGCCACCGTCCGACCAAAGGGACCGACCTGGTCCAACGAAGAGGCAAAGGCCACCACACCCCAGCGAGACACCCGGCCGTAGGTGGGCCGCAGACCAACTACGCTGCAAAAAGAGGCGGGCTGGCGCACGCTGCCGCCGGTATCAGTACCCAGGGCCCCATAGGCCATCTGCGCCGCCACGGCGGCAGCGCTGCCGCCGCTGCTGCCGCCTGGCACTCGCTCCAGGTTCCACGGGTTGCGGGTTGTGAAATAGCCCGAGTTCTCAGTAGACGAGCCCATGGCGAACTCGTCCGTATTCGTTTTTCCCAGGATAACAGCCCCGGCTTCTTTCAGCCGTTGCACGGCAAAGGCGTCGTAAGGTGGGATAAAGCCCTGTAAAATCTGGCTTCCGGCCGTCGTTTCCACGCCCTGAGTGCAGAAAATGTCCTTGACCGCCACAGGGATACCCAACAAGGGAGTGTCCTCGCCCTGGGCGCGGCGGGCATCGGCCTGGTCGGCCTGCTCCAGGGCCAGCTCGTCCGTGACGGTCAAATAGCTCTTGATATCGTTGTCTATGGCGACAATCCGGTCCAGCATGGCCTGGGTGGCGGCCACGCTGGTGGTTTTGCCGCGACGCAGCGCGTCGCGCAGTTCTGTCAGAGTGAGAGCGGTTAAATCCATGATTCTTTAAACAAAAAGCAGGGCCTGTCGCCCTGCCGGTTTAGGATGCTGTGACGAAGCAGTCCGGTTTGGGTCAGGCGTCATCCAAAACAGTCTGGATCTGGAACTGGTTCTGGGCCTTTTGCGGAGCGTTGAACAGCACTTCCTCGACTGGAAGCGAAGGCTCTACTTCGTCTTGGCGCAGGATGTTTTGCAGGGCCACGGCCGAAGCGGTGGGCGGCACGCCGGTCAAGTCCAGTTCGTTCAGCCGGGCCGCGTACTCCAGCACGGCCGATAGCTGCTCCTGGTAACGGGCTTTTTCCTCGGCCGTTAACTCCAGTCTGGCCAGGGCAGCAATTTTCTCGACGTCTGCCAACGATAATGACATGAGTTGCTCCAGCAGGTGAGGCAGTTTGTAAAATTATACCATTCCAGCATCCCTAGCCCACTGCCAGTTTATTCTCTTCCTCGTCTCCCTGCTGCTCGTAAAACTCTTCCTCGCGCCAGATCTTTTCCGGGGCTGTTAATTTGTCAATGTACAGGATACCGTCCAGGTGGTCTATTTCGTGCTGGACAATGCGCGCTGTCCAGTCGCTAAAGCGCAGGCGAAGCTTTTTGCCATGCCGGTCCTGGGCCCGGACCCGAATGGATTGGTGGCGACTGACCTCGCCTACCCAGCCAGGTATGGACAGGCAGCCTTCAATGCCTTCGACCACGTCCCGCGATTTCCAGATAATTTCCGGGTTAATGAGTACAAAAAGCTGGCGGGAACCTTCGATCTCCTGGCCTTCCTCGTCCTGCTCCGGCAGCGATTCCACCACGGCCAGGCGCAACTGCTGGTTTACCTGGGGGCCGGCCAGGCCCACACCAGAAGCCGAGCGCATGGTTTCGACCATGTCGTCAATCAGCTTCTGCAAGTCGGCGTCGAATTTCGTAACCGGCCGGGCCTTCTTGCGCAAAATCTCGTTGTTTAACGTTTCAATTTTCAAAACAGCCATAAACGGATTTTGGATTTTAGATTTTGGATTTTAGATTGTAAGATGCTCTCTAACTGTGGCCGTCTCTGACTATGGCTTATGCTCACGGCCACTTCAAAACCTCGGATTTTAGATTTTGGATTGTAAAGTACATCAACCGGAATCCAAAATCTAAAATTAAGGGGGTGTTCGCCGGGGAAGGCGGCTTTGCTCCTGAGCTTGCTGATATACGTCCAACAGCACGGCGTACTCCTTGCGCCGCTGCTCGCCTTCCTGTACCCGCTGGCGCTGCCGGAACAACTCGCGCCGCCTGAAGATGTCGCTCTGAACGAGGTTGGGGTTGGTTACCGATTCAAAGGTAATATCGGCCGAGGCCCCGGCTGTTTCAATGTATACATTGCCGTAGTTAAAAATGGTAGGCAAAATGCCCGGTTTATCAGAGTTAATATTTTGAATGTTGCCCAGTTCGGCCTGTTTCCGGCTTTCGCCAAAACCAAACGGCCGGCGGTCAATGTCTACCACGTAGCGGTCGCCCAGTTGAAAGGTGTCGTTCCGCCAGTCTTCAAACTGCCAGACAAAGTAAGCGCTGTCGAAAGCCAGCAACAATAGCAGGATCAGGACAACCCCCAGGTTGTTAATCAACACCATACCCGTGATGAGGGCCAGCCAGACAAGAATAATCCACCAGGTGTTGGCCAGCAGGACGAAGGGATGTTTGCGGTAAGTAATGACCCCGGCTGCTTCCACGCGGGGACTGATGGCTCGCCGGACGCGCTCTAGAAAGGGAGGCTGCTGCGCCCCGGCTGACACAGGGGCCGCCTCCCCTTCTGCCACCCTGGCGTAGGCCGGCCGGGCCTGGAAATGCTGCTCAATCGAGGCGCGCATGGCTGCCTGAGCCCGGCCGGCATCCATGGCCCGCACCTGTTCCCGCAGCCGGTTGATGGTGCTTCTGACTATCGCTGGGTCGTCAATGTAATCAAAGAGAAGCACCCCCGCCTGGGCGGCCGTGGTAATCCGGGCTGTGCCGGTATTCAAGATGTTGGCCAGAAGATTCGGTTTCTCCACTTCCACGCTTTGTATCTGGTCAATGGAGGTCTTGTTGGTCCGAGCGCGGAAACGGCGCAAATCAAATTCATGGTGAATGAGGTGTTTGGTGGTAATCACAAAGTAATCGTTGTACCAGTCCAGGAACTGAAAGAGGGCAATAAAGCCAAATAGGAAGATGGGAATAGCCAGGACAATCAATAGCAGCGGGCTGGCGCCGGCCTGCCATTGGGTGGCGGCTATTACCAGCAAGACAAAGATGAAAAAGAGGGGCCAGGACAGGCGGAACACCAGCAACCACTGGCTGCGTCGTCCCTCATACTCCACAATCTCCTCCGGCAAGAGGCCAAGACCCTGATATCGCTTGGGCAAAGCCACCCGGCTCCGACCGGCCGCCTGCCGGGCCGGCTCGGACAGGTTCAGCACCTCTACCAGACCGGGGTTTTTGTTGAGAAAGTTCAGGAATTTGTCCTGTTCAATTACCAGGATGCGGCCGCTGCCTGACCCCCGGACGGTTGCCGTGTGAGTCATCGGCGTAAACAGCCAGACTTCGTCGAAATAGTCACCGGGCATGTAAGCCCGCGTATCGCGGACAATACCCCGGTCATCTACCTGGAAGGCGTAGAGGCGGCCGCTGCGGACGATGTAGAATTTGTCGGCCACGTCGCGCTGGTAGGCAACGACTGCCCCGTCTTCAAAGTCGTATTCCTCGGT
This sequence comes from Chloroflexota bacterium, assembly GCA_022616275.1. Lineage (GTDB taxonomy): Bacteria > Chloroflexota > Anaerolineae > Promineifilales > Promineifilaceae. The sequence continues at coordinate 18,877 of JAKEFB010000235.1, read as the reverse complement.
GATGTTGGCCAGATCTTCCAGTTCCTCTTCCACCAGCTCGGAAAAAATATGGAGTTGTCCTAAAAACTCGGCTTTACTGGTCATGAACCTTCTCTTGGCGCTTTATTTTAACATAAGGTTGGGGCCAGGGGTAGGGGTGAAGAGATACAGGTGGCGGTACAAATTGCATTGCCCTTGCGCTCACTCTGCTGTATGATCTTGTTGGGCCCTTAAACTTCCCAGAAGCTTGCGCACTAGACTGCTCCCTTTAACGGAGTCTCCAGGAGGTTGTGGCCACTAAGCTCCAGGCAGAGACAGGAAAAGTGGATATGGCTCAGATAGCCCTGGTTGCCATTGGCGGCAACTCACTTATTACCGATAAGAACCGCCCCGACGTGCCCCATCAATGGGAGGCGGTTCGCGAGACATGCCGCCACCTGGCCAATATGGTCGAGGCCGGCTGGCAACTGGTCATTACCCACGGCAACGGTCCCCAGGTGGGCTATATTTTGCGCCGCAACGAGCTGGCCGCCCATGCCGTCCACACTACGCCGCTGGACCTGATCGTGGCCGACACCCAGGGCGCTATCGGCTATATGCTCCAACAGGCGTTGGGCAACGAGCTTTACAGCCGGGGGATTGCCCGGCCGGTCGTTTCCGTCGTTACCCAGGTGTTGGTAGACCAAAACGATGCCGCTTTTGCCGCGCCTAGCAAGCCGATTGGCGGCTTCATGAGTGAAACTGAGGCCCGCCAGTTCGAGGCCGGAGGTTGGCGGGTCATTGAAGACGCCGGCCGGGGCTGGCGGCGGGTCGTCGCCTCGCCCGAACCACTGCGCATTATCGAGGAAGGCGCCATTCGCAGCCTGCTGGCGGCCGGCTGTATTGTCGCGGCCGTGGGCGGGGGCGGCATTCCCGTGGTGCAGAACCCGTCTGGGGAGTTGCGCGAATTGCGGGGCGTTTACGCCGTCATAGACAAAGACCGGGCCAGCGGCCTGCTGGCCTGCCAGTTACAGGTGGACCTGTTCCTCATTTCCACTGGCGTGGAGAAAGTGGCCATCCACTTCAACACGCCGGAGCAGCAAAACCTGAGCGAACTCACGGTTGGCGAGGCTGAGACCTATATGGCCCAGGGTCACTTCGCCGCCGGCAGCATGCAGCCCAAGATAGAAGCCGTGGTTGACTTTGTCCGGGAGACGGGCAACCCGGCCCTCATTACCGACCCGCCCAATATCGCCCGCGCCCTACGGCGCGAGACCGGCACCTGGGTCCATTAAGGTCAGCCCATGAGCGCCTTTTTCGAGCGGCTTCTGGACAACCCCATTTTCCTGCTTTTTACGATTATCTCGCTCGCCAACTTTGTCAATGGCCTGCGCCTGGTGGGGGTTGCCCGCAGTCGTTGGCAGGAACTGCATAGTGGTGGACTACAACCCTGGCAGAAGCACCTGGCAGAGAGGATGGCTTTTTTCGTCGCCGTGCCGCCGGGGGTGTTGGTTCATGAATTTGGCCACATGCTGGCCACCTGGCTGTTTGGCGGCCGGGTTGTTGAGTTTGGTTACGGTTTTTACTGGGGCTACATCGTCCCGGCCGGCAACTTCAGCGCTGCCCAGGATTGGTTTATCAGCCTGGCCGGCACGCTGGGCACCCTGGTCTATGGCCTTGCTCTTTGGCTGGCGCTGTGGCGCAACAGCTTTGCCCCCTTTCGCTACTTTGGCCTGCGGGCGTTGCGCTTTCACCTTTACTACGGCCTGGTCTATTACCCCTTGTTTACGCTTTTCACCTTCATTGGCGACTGGCGCACCATCTATAACTTTAATGCAACCCCATTATTGAGTGGCCTGACCCTGGTCGTGCATGTCGCCGTATTGGGGGTGTTTTGGTACGCCGACCGCCACGGCCGCTTTGAGATGCCTGCCTACCAATCAGCCGCCGAACAAACTGTTGCGACCGGGCTAGAACAAAATCTCCAACAAAATCCCGACGACGAGCGGCTGCAACTGGAACTTATTGACAGCTATCGCCACTCCGGCGAAACACAGAAAGCGGAGCGACAGCTCAAGGCTTTCTTAAAGGGCAGTCCACAATCGGCCGAAGGACACCTGCAACTGGCCTTACTACAAACCAATCATAAACGTCGCGTACCAGAACAGACAGCCCGCCACGCCACCCGCGCCCTGGAGTTGGGCCTGGCCAAACCGGCCAGCCAGGCGACAGCCCATTATCTCCTGGGACGCTACTACCTGGATAGAGAGAAACCGGATAAAGCTATCTCTGCCTTCAGCCAGGGAGTGGCTGTGTTGCCGGCCGGCAGCCAGTCCGAGGAAGCCAGCGCCCTTCATTACTGGCGCTCTTACGCCTACCGCCGCCTCGGCCGGTACGAGTCAGCTTACCAGGAAATGAACCAGGCCCTGGCCATCGCCCAGGCCGCCGGCCGGCAATCTATGGCCGAGCACTGCCGGGAACAACTGGCCATCATCGAAAAACACGCCGGCCGGTTACTTCGGTGATAGCAATCCTTCCGTTTTTTCGAGTATTAAACGGGCCAGTTCAAGAGTTTCTGTAGCCTGTTCTGCCCGGCAAGCCTTCTGGTAGCGTCCCTGGCAGCGCGTCTGGGTAACGGGTAGGAATATAATAATCATCCAGGTCTATTAGGTCCGCTTGTACATGGACGAACCAGTCGTGTGGTAGTAAACCGAGCAAATCTGTTATGGAATGGGTCCGGGGTGGCACAATTCCTTGATGAACTATCAGTCCCTTTAACAACTTTTCCACGCATTGTTGAGCGTGGAAACAAACCTGGTTGTAAAGCCCTTCAACGAAGATGATCTCAGCCACCTGCAGATCTTCTTGAGCAAATATCAGCCACCGTTTAGCGCTTTCGTTCATAGATAACCTGGCTCTTGGCTAAGACTTCCTCTTGGAAGAAAAGACGGTTGTGACGTAACTGCTCAAACTCTGCCGGCGTATAGACCAGGATGTCGGTGCCCACTTTGGGTTGGATAAGCCGTCTGATTCTTCGCAGGCGTTGCAGGAACGGTTGATCGGTTTCCTGAATAATAAGCAGATCAATATCAGACCAGGGATGTATCTCCCCGGTAGCTAACGAGCCGAAAACGAGAATTTGTTCTGGATCGCTATATTCAATCAATAGATCCAGATAGCGGGCCAATTCTTGCTCCAAAAGACGTTTGCGTGCTAGAGATTGCGAAGTTGCCATTGTTTTACGCTCGAACAACCAGCCAATACCAGTAAGCTTCTATTTTACCAGACTTTTCTGCTTATGTTTCACGGCTGCCATAAACCCAATTCGTTTTCCTCCGTTCATATGCCTGCCATCAGCAGCCCCAACTTCTCCGCCGTCGCCTCCTCGCGGGCCACTTCTCCCATGATCCGCCCCTCGTAAATCACTGCAATCCGGTCGGAAAGGGCCAGGATTTCGTCCAGGTCCTCGGAGATGAGCAGCGTGGCCGTCCCTTCCTGGCGCTGCTGCAGTAGCCGGAGGTGGACGTACTCCGTCGCCCCAATGTCCAGCCCCCGCGTTGGTTGGGCGGCCACCAGGACGCGCGGCTGGCGCGATAGCTCGCGGGCCAGGATCAGCTTTTGAATATTGCCCCCCGACAGGTTCTTGACCGGCGTTTCCTGGGAGGGCGTTTTGACGTTAAAGCTGCGGATCAGCTCGGCCGAACGGCGAGAAATAGCCCGGAAGTTGAAAAAGCCGCTCCGGGCGTAAGGCGGCCGGCCGTGCTCACGCAGGATCAAATTTTCGGCCACGCTGAAGTTGCGGATCATCCCATCCTTCATCCGCTCTTCCGGGATGTAGGCCAGGCCCTGTTCCATGATTTGCCCCGGCGGCCGGCCGGTGATCTCCTCCCCTTCCAGCAGCACCCGGCCGCCACTGGCCGGCCGCAGGCCGGCAATCACCTGAGCCAGCTCGACTTGGCCATTGCCGGAAACCCCAGCCAGGCCCACAATCTCGCCCGCCCGCACGGCCAGAGAGACGCCACGCAAGGCTGGCGTTTCCCGGTCGCTTTGCGCCCAGACCTCTTCCAGTTGGAGAAGGAGTTCTCCCAATTCCACGGCTGGCCGCTCCCGCTGCAAAGTAACCGGCCGGCCGACCATCATCTGGGCCAACTCCTCTTTGGTCGTTTCCCCCGTGGGCAGGGTGTGTACCACCCGGCCGTCCCGCAGCACTGTCACCCGCTGGCTGATGCGCAGCACCTCGGCCAGCTTGTGGGAAATAAAGATGAGAGCATGGCCCCGCTCCGCCATTTGTTGCAGGGTGGTAAAGAATTCCTCCACTTCCTGGGGCGTCAATACGGCCGTCGGCTCGTCCAGGATCAACAGCGCCGCCCCCCGGTAAAGGGCCTTCATGATCTCCACCCGTTGCTGTTGGCCAACGGACAGTTGCCAGACGGTCGCGTCCGGATCCATCTGCAGGCCGTAGATTCTGGCCAGCTCGTCAATCCGCCGGGCCACCTGGTCCAGGTCCGTCAACGGGCCGCGCGAAGAAGGCAGCCCCAGGGCCACGTTTTCGGCCACGGTCAAGGTGGGCACGAGCATGAAGTGCTGGTGGATCATGCCAATCCCCAGCCGGATCGAATCGGCTGGCGAGTTAATCGTCACCGGCCGGCCGTTCAGGCGAATTTCCCCCTCGTTCGGCTGGTAGAGGCCGTAGAGGATCTTCATCAACGTGCTCTTGCCAGCTCCGTTCTCACCCAGCAAGGCGTGAATCTCCCCGGTGCGCACGTCAAAATCCACGCGGTCGTTGGCCAGCACGCCTGGAAAGCGCTTGACGATGCCCCGCATCTCCACACTGTCAATGCGCGGCCGGCCGGAAGGTAAACCCTTTACACCATTTATTGCCACAGAGTCAGTACCTCTATACCGCCCCCGTCTTTCCAGCGCCGCGCAGGCTAACAGCCTGCTGTACGGCACGTAGCACAGCCTGTTAGGCTGTAGGCTGGGAACAAGAGCGCAAGAAAGCAGCCACTTCCTTGCGCTCCGTTCCCCTAAGCCTTACAGACTTGCCTGCTCGCAGACTTGCCTACTTGCAAACTTGCCTACTCGCTCGGCCCTTCCATCCCTTCCAGCAACTGGGGCAGATACCAGATTTCCTCGTCCGTCGCCACCTCGCCGGCCGGAATGTACTCCGTGCCATCTTGCAGATTGATCAGGCCGGTCCAGACGTTGATTTCGCCGGAAGCTAACCCGGCGATGAATTCGTCCAGGCTGGCCTGCATCTCCTCGGTCAGCGCCGGGCCGGAGATCCAGCCCACGTTGGTGGTGGTGTTGTCGGTCAGGTCTTCCCAGTTGGCCCCGTTCCAGTCCCAGGACTGTTCCCAGGTTCCGTTAGCCACGGCGGTAGCCGTTTCCAGATAAGCCGGACCCCAGTTGAAGTAGGGCACACCCAGGCAGATCTCCGGGGCCTGGTCGCAAGCGCCGGCAAAGTCGTAGGGCACAGCCCAGACCCCGTCGCCCTGGCGGGCTCGCTGCCCGGCCACGTCAATCCCTTCGGTCGTGTCAATGCCGCTCATAACCACGTCCACGCCGGAGTCAAAGAAGCCGTTGGTCACTTCCGTCGGATCGAGGGTGACGCCGGGGATGTTGAACCAGAAGCCAATCCAGGTGACGGTAAACTGGAGCGCATCCGGGTCCAGGCCACGGTAATTTTCGCTGCAGTAGCGCGCGCCCAGGTAGGCCGAGGAAGCCAGACGGCGGGTCTCGAAATTGATCAACGGCCCCAGGTAACCGATGTGGCCGGTCTCGCTTGCCAGGGCGGCGGCGCAGCCGGCAATGGCCTTCATATCTTCCATCCGGCCCATGATGTTGCCCTCGTTAGGTGGCGCTTCGCCAGTCAGCACGTCGTCGCCGGAGATATTGAGGAAAATCACCTCTGGATACTTCTCGGCCACGCCGACGGTATCTTCCTCAAATTCATCCGAGGTGGTGAAGATGAGCGTCGCCCCGTCGGCCACCATGTCGTCCACCACGCCCTCCAGGGTGGCTTCCGGCTTATCGGCCGGGTTGAGCGACTCAAAGACGATCATCCGCGAGCCGGGCAGGTTTTCTTCCACGTACAGACCGCCCTCGTAGTGAGCCTGGCTCCAGCCGTGGTCGTTCCTCGGGCCGACCAGGACCATGCCAAAGACCGGCCCTTCGCCGCCGGCCGCCGGTGTTTCACCCGCCGGCGGCTCGCCCTCTTCGGGGGCCGACACGCCCACGACGATGGAGCCGTCGGTAATGCCCTGGACGGTGGCGTCGGCCACTTCTCGGGCCTCGGCCGGCAGCTCGTACGCTTCGTTGTACTCCATCACCAGACCGCCGTTGGCCAGCGTCAGGATGAAGGATTCGCCGCCCAACGTGCCGCCCTGGATCTGGCCGATCATGTCGTTCAGCACCACGGTCCAGTCGTAGACCTGGTTGGCGACCACGATGTCCGGGGCCAGCGAACTCTGGCTGGACTGTGTGCCAAACCAGAGGACGTCGTTCTCTTCGGCCACGCCAATCGCCCCGACCACCATCTGGGCCGAGCCGGTCATGGCGTCGGCCCCGGCGTTGACGTGCGTCTGGGCCGCTTCGGCCGCCAGGGCCACGTCGCTGAAGGAGCCGATGTAGTTGACGTTCACTTCAATGTCGGGGTTGGTGGCCGTCGCCCCGGCCACAAAGCCGTCTACGTACAGCTTGGCGTCGCCCGTTTCAATCGGGCCGACCACGCCCAGGACGCCGCTTTGGGAGAGAGTGGCGGCCAGGACGCCATTCACATAACCGCCCTGGTCAGACGCGGCCTCGTAAGCAAAGACGTTAGGCAGGCCAAAGGTATCGGCCGTGGTGCCCCAGGCAAAGCTGACCTCCGGGAAGTCCGGAGCAATTTCTTGCACTGAGCTGCCATACTGGGAGCCGTGGGCAATGACCAGGTTATAGCCCTCGCTGGCGTAGTCACGGATGGCGGCCGCGGCGTCGTCCACTACAAACATATTCTCCGAGTGGGCAAACTCAAAGTTCTCTTCGCCCATTTCTTCCTGGATGGCCGTCAGGGCGTCGTACATGCTCTGGCTGAAGGCCAGGTCGTTGATGGCGCTGGGCAGAACCACCGCTACCCGGAACGGGCCGGCAGGCTCTGGCGCCTCTTCCGTTTCGCCACCCTCTTCCGGCTGGCCTTCTTCTGGCTCGCCGCTGGGCTCTGTCGCTGCCGGTGTCTGGTCGGTGGCGTCACCGCCACCACAAGCGCTAACCACCAGCGCCAGCAGTAAAAGAATAATCAGAAATCGTTTGTTGCGTTTCATTTTCTTCGCCTCCTAAAAAAGTAGAGAGTTGTGAGTGATGGATGGGTAATGCGTGGTTTTCTCGCGATCCTATCACCTCCTTTGTGAAAAGCTGTCAGCTATCAAAAATCATTCGCCGCGTTCATAGACCTTCGTCAGCGCGGCCGGCTGGCGGACGCGCTGGACGCTCAACACCAGGACCAGAATGGTCAGCAGGTAGGGCATCATCACGGCGATGTCCGAAGGCACGGGAATACCCAAGACCTGGACGTTGATCTGGAGGGCGTTTACCATGCTGAAAACCAGCGCGCCGGCCAGGACGCCCCACGGCCGCCAGCCGCCAAAGTAGACCAGGGCCACGGCAATAAAGCCCAGGCTATTGGTCAAATTCTGCTGAAAGACATTAAGCAGGGCAATGGACAACGACGCGCCGGCAACCCCGGACAGTACGCCCCCCAGGGTAACGGTAAAGTAACGCACCCGAGCTACGCTGACGCCCAACGAATCGGCCGCTTGCGGGTTTTCGCCTACAGCCCGAATTTTTAGTCCTAACGTCGTCTTGTTGAGAATAAACCAGGCCAGCGGGACCAGGGCATAGGCCCCGTAGACCAGGACGTTGTGTTGGAAAAAAATCGGGCCAAGCACCGGGATGCCACTCAGCAGAGGAATGTCCAGCTTCGGGAAGCCCTTGACCGTTTCCACCGTACCCAGCGTTTTCTGGAAGAGCAGGTCACTCATCCCCAGGCCAAAGAGATATAAACCAATACCGCTGATCCCCTGTTCGGCCTTCAGGGTGACGCTGATAAAAGCCATCGCCAATCCCAACAGGCCACCGGCGACCGCGGCCGCCAGCAGCCCCAGGAGGAGGTTGCCGGTGCGAAAAGCCACGTAAAAGCCGGCGTAAGCGCCCATGAGCATGATACCGTCCACGCCCAGGTTCAGCACGCCGCTCCGCTGGCTAAAGGTCTCGCCAATAGCCGCGTACAGGTACGGCGTGGCCAGCCGGAAGCCGGAGGACAGAATGCCGATCAGCACCTGGGCGGTGAACAACTCGCTAATCACGCCGCCACCTCCGGCCGTTCGGCCGCTTTTTCCACCTCCAGGTGGGGGGCAGGTTCGGCCTCGGCCTGGAGCCGCCAGCGCGCTCGCCGCCGGCTCCAGATGTCGCTGCTGACCACAAAAATGACCACCAGCCCGTTCAGGGCTGTGACCAGGGCCGAGGGTATCTGGACAGCCCGCTGCATGCGGTTGGCCCCAACCAGCAGCGCCCCGAAGACGAAGGAAGCTGGGATGGCGCCGATGGGGTGGAGCTTGCCGAAAAGGGCGGCGACAATGCCGTTGAAGCCGGCCGAGCCGGTAAAGCCGGTGGCCGAGCCATCGGTAAACATACGGTGGTTGACGCCGTAGACCTGGATGGCGCCGGCCAGCCCGGCCAGCGCCCCGCTCAACAGCAGCGACAGCACCAGGTAACGCTTGACGTTAATGCCGGCGTAGCGGGAAGCGTCCGGGTTCTGGCCCACGGCCCGGATGCGGTAGCCAACCGTGGTCCGCCACAGGAAGACGTAAACCAGCACAGCCAGGACGACGGCAATGCCTGCCCCCAGGTGCAGCCGCGTGGGAACCAGCCGGGGCAAGTCAAAGGCCTCAGCCAGGCGGGCCGTCTGGGGGATGCGCGAGGCCGCCTCCAGTTGCACCGGGTCAATCAACGCCCCACGCAGCAGGAAGTTCATCCCCTGGACGGCGATCTGGTTCATCATGATCGTGCTCAGGATTTCGTTGACGTTGAAATGGGCCTTGAGCAGCCCGGGAATGCCGCCCCAGATCGCCCCGGCCAGGAAACCGGCGGCCATGGCCAGGGGGATAATCACATAGCCCGGCGCTTGGGGGAAGGAGAGGCCGACGACCGTGGCGCTGAGCGCCCCGGCCACGAGCTGGCCCTCCCCGCCAATGTTGATTACCCCACCGCGAAAGGCAATGCAGATGCCCAGCCCGACCAACAGCAGCGGCGTAGCCTTGACAATGGTGTCGGCCAGGGCGTTCTGGCTACCGAATGCTCCCTCCCATAAAGCGCCATACGCTTCTAGGGGATTGGTGTCCAGCAAAATCAACATCACCGCCCCGACCGCCAGGGCGGCCAGGGCGGCCAGCAGGGGAAGGAGGGCGTCAAAGATGCGGCCGATCATTTTTCTGCAAACTCTGTACCCAGGGCCAGCGGCGGCGAGACACGCAGCAACCGGCGCAATGGCCGCTGCGCCGGCCGGGGCATGAGGGCCACCAGCCGCTCGGTGGCGTTGCTGCCCACCGCCAGCAGCACGGCAATCATCAAGACCCAGGGGATGGCGTTAAAGACCACAACGGACACTTCCGGGAAAGTGCGCTGCAAGACCGTCGCCAGGGCCTTGGTCGCGCCAAACAAAACCGCCCCTAACGCGCCGCGAACCGGCGACCAGCCGCCAAAAATAACAATCGCCAGGGCAATCCAGCCAAAGCCCCGGGTGTGCCCCTCCGACCAGCCGATTTTTACGTCCAGCGAATAGGCTGCCCCGGCAATGCCGACCAGCGCCCCGCCCAGCATCGTGTACAGGTAGCGTAGCCGGTTGACTTGTACCCCCCGGGCAAAAGCCGCCTCCGGCCGCTCGCCGGCGCTGCGCAGCCGCAGCCCTGGCTGGGTGCGGTTCAGGAACCACCAGGTGAAGCCAATCAGGACCAGGGCAAAATAGACGACGACGTCCTGGTCAAAAAGAATCGGGCCAAGAATGGGAATATCTTGTAACAGCGGGATGCCGCCGCGCGTGACCAGCGCGCCGGGGACGCGGGTGTAGTTCTGGCCCAGGAAAGCGCTTAGGTCGTCGCCCAGCAGGGTGAGGACAAAGCCAATGGCTACCTGGCTCTGGCGCAAACGGATGCTGCCAAAAGCGACAATGGCGGCAAAGAGCACGCCGATCCCGGCCGCGGCCACAAAGCCCAGCCAGACATTCTCTGTCTTCAGCCCGACGATAAAGCCGGTCATGGCCGCCAGCAACATTGTCCCGTCTAGCGACAGATTCACCACCCCGGCCCGCTCGGTAATCGTCTCGCCGCACACGACAATAATCAGCGGGGCCGACTGCAGCACAATAGAGGCTAGCGTCCGAATAAGCTCGGCTTCACTCATAGAGTGCCTCCGGCGAGGAAGAGCTGAGGACTGAGGACTGAGGACTGAGGACTGAGGGGGAAGGGGACAAGTTTGCAAGTAGGCAAGTGGCAGGTGGGAGGTGGCAGGTCACTTGCACACTTGCAAACTCGCAGACTCGCAGACTTGCAGACTCGCTCACGTAGACTCTCCCGGTAAATTAGGACCAAGCGGCTCAATGGCCGGCTCGCTGACCTCGGGCGCACCTTTCTGGCCCAGATCCGGCCGCCGGCCCAAACCCAACCGGCCGGCGTCGCCAAACAGCAGCACAAACAGGACCATGACCCCGGTGAGGATGCCGCCCAACGAAGAGTGGAGCTGGGTGCGCAGTTGCAGGGAGATGCTGCCGTTGAGCACGGCCGAAAAGAAAAAGGCAATCAGCGGCACCCAGAAGAGGCGATAGCCAGCCAGCATGACCACCAACAGGGCCAGGAAGCCAATGCCCCCGGAAATGCTCTGGCGCAGGCTGTCGAACCAGCTCAACACCCGCACCGCCCCGCCCAGGCCGGCCAGCGCCCCGCAAAACATCATGGCCAAAATCGTTTCTCGCTCGCTGGAGACACCCAGCAGGAAGGCCGAATAAGGGTTCTTGCCCAGCGCCTTCAGCTTCAGACCCCAGAAAGTGCCTCGCAGCGCCAGGGCCACCAGGCCGAAGGCGATTAGAGTCAAGACCAGCGAGAGCGGGCTGAAGTGGGAGTCGCGAAACAGAGGCAGCAGGGCGGCGTCCTGGAAGGGTTGCGTACCTCGAAAAGAGCCTCCCTCGGGCGGCTGCCAGGGGCCGGAAATGAGATAGTTGGTGAAGATAATGGCCAGGTTGTTGAGGGCCAGGCCGCCAAAAATTTCATGGACCCGGCCGCGCGTCTTCAGCACGGCCGCCAGCCCGGCCCACAACGCCCCGGCCAGCATGGCCACCACAACTTCCAGGGCAATGAGGACCAGCCCGGGGGCCTGCACCTTCAGGGCAATCCAACTGGCGCCAATCGCCCCCATGACGATCTGGCCCTCCACGCCGATGTTCCACAGCCCGGCCGTAAATGTCACCAGCAGCCCGGCCGCGGCCAGCAATAGCGGTATCCAGAAGGCCAGCACGCTCAACGTCTTAGAGCTGTCGCCAAAAGCCCCCTCAAACATGGCCTGGAACGCTGCCAGGGGGTGCGTGTCGAATAACAGCAGCAGGCCGGAGGTAAAGAGCAGGGCCGCCACAATGGGGACTACCGGCCAGGCCCAGGTCAATCGCCGGCGAAAGCTCATGCCTGCCCTCCAATCAAATGGCCTAATTCGTCCACCGTCGTCTCTCTGGCCAAAACAATGCGCGACATTTTGCCGCCGGAAAAGACGGCAATCCGGTCGCTGCGCTCGATAATTTCGTCCAGGTCGGCCGATATGAACAGGATGGCCGTGCCCTGCTCACGGCGGCGATAGAGCAGTTGCCAGATAGTGTCGGCCGAACGCACGTCCAGCCCCCGAGTCGGGTGCTCCAGCAGCAGCAGCCGGAGGCGGTCGCGCAGCAGGGCAAACAACAGGCGCTGCTGGTTGCCGCCGGATAGCTCGCCGGCCGTAGAATCGGGCCGGCCGACGATATGGTAGTGGCTGATTCGTCCGGTAATCTCCCGATGGGCCTGGTTCCAATCCACCATGAAGCTACGGTCCGGCCGGACCAGCGCCATGTGCTCGGTCAGCGTCAGGCCGGCTATTAATCCTTCCTCCAGCCGGCCGGCCGCCAGGTAAGCTGCCCCGGCATCCTGCCGCCGGTGATAAGACCAGTGGGTAACATCCTGGCCGGCCAGCCGGATGCGACCATGTTCCGGGCGCAGCAGCCCGGCGCAACCTCGCAGCAGGTGGCGCTGGCCGCTGCCCTCCAGGCCGGCCAGCCCAAAGATCTCGCCGGCTGGCACCGCCAGGCTGACGTTTTCCACCCGTAAACGGGCGTCAGCCAGCGTGGCAGCCTCCACTTCCAGGACAGGGTCGCCTGGTTCAAACGGCGGCCGTTGGCTGCGCGGTGGCGCCTGGCCAAACATCATCTCCACCAACTTTACTGTGGGGCAGGGAATCCCCGTCTGGCCCACGAGCTGACCCCGGCGCAGCACAAAAGCGTGCTGGCACAGCTCCTGGACTTCGTCCAGCTTGTGCGAGACGAGGATAAGCGTCTTGCCTTCCTGGGCGGCCAGGCGGCGCATAGAGTCGAAAAGTAGCTCTTTTTGCTCGGCGCTGATGCCGGTGGTCGGTTCGTCGAGGATGAGCACCTGGGCTCCGCCGGCCAGCAGCCGCATCAGCTCCAGTTGCTGCCGCTCTCCCAGAGAGAGGGAATCAATGGTGGCGTCCAGGTCTATGGCAAAGTTGTAGCGGCCGGCCAGCTCCCGCAATTGGCGGCGGGCGGCCTTGTAGTTCAACCCCAGGCCGCTCTCCCGGCCGAGCAGATAATTGTCAATGACGCGGAAGGGGGGGATGTCGAGCGGGTCCTGGTAGAGCATGCCCACGCCGCCGGACAGCGCCTCGGCCGGCGAGTGAAAGCGGACCGGCCGGCCGTTCAAAAAAATCTGGCCGCTGTCCGGCGGCTGGTAGCCAGACAGGATTTTCATGAGGGTGCTTTTACCCGCCCCGTTTTCCCCTAACAGCCCATAAATTTGTCCCCCTTCCAGGACCAGACTGATACCGTCGTTGGCTTTTACCGGCCCAAACTGCTTGCGAATCTCCCGTAATTCGACGCGCATAGTGAAGAGAATACCCAGAAAAAGGTGATCCGTCCACTGTCATTAAGCCAGATTTTGGGTGACAGTTGTCAGGTATGGAGCGAGAGCTAGAGGAGGTATTGAGAGACTGGCACTCTAGCTCTTCCGGCGGCGGGTGAAGTACCAGCTCAGGAAGAGAACAAGGGCTGTGCCGAAAGCCAGGGCGGCCAGCCGCCTTTCCGGCCGGGGCACGGCCGCTTTGGCCGGGGGCTGGGCGGCAATCCAGGCGAACGTTTCCTTCATTCCTTCGTGCAGAGAGCGCGGCCGCCAGCCCAGTTTGGCCCGCGCCTTGTCGGCCCGGGCCATGTAGGTGGCTCCCAGGATTTGGGCCGCCTCCCGGCTGTAAACGTCCGGTAGGGACAGGGTGGAGCCCAGGAAGCCAATCAGGGAGGCGAACGGCCGCACCAGCGCCGCCGGAATGCGCAGGACGGGCGCCCGCTTACCCGTAATCTGGGCCCAGAAATCGAACATCTCCCCCAGGGGCACGGCCGGGCCGGCCAGGATGTAGCTCTCGCCCGGCTGGCCTTTTTCGGCCGCCAGGAGAATGCCCTCGGCAATGTCCTCTACGTGGGCGTAGGTTAAGGTCGTTTCCGGGCCATAGAGGATGGGCATTTTGCCTTCGTAAAACAGACGCATCATCTGGCCGACCGAGCTGTGGTCGCCGGGGCCGTAGACCCCGCCAGGCATGGTGATGATGACCGGCGCGCCCCTTTCTATCACCGGAACGGCTACCTTGTAATGGGCCAACCACTTGGTCCGGTCGTACTCGCTCAGGAACGGCCCGCCCTGGTAGAAGCTCTCGTCTACCACCTTGCCCTTCGTGTCGCCAAAGACGGCCACCGTGCTGGCGTAGACGATGCGGGGCACGCCCAGCTCGTGGGCCAGCCGCAGCACCTTGCGCGTCCCGCCCACGTTGATAGATTCAGCCTTCATCCAGTCCGGCGCGCCGATCTTGTACCAGCCAGCCAGGTGAAAGACGACGTCGCTGCCGCGCATCGCCTCGCGCATCGAGTCCACCTGGCCGATGTCGCCCGGGACAATGTGCGCCCCCAGCGCTGCCAGGTCACTCGCGCTTTCGGGCGACCGCGCCAGCGCATAGACGTCGTAGCCCCGCTCCAGGAGCTTGCGCACCAGGTGTTGACCGATAAATCCCGTTCCCCCGGTAACAAATGCTTTCATAATAGCTCATCCCTTTTTGTGAACTAAGCCAGGACGCGGATACAGCCGGGTACGGCCGGTATGACGTTGATTATACCGTACTTGCCGAGAGTGTGCGCCTTTTTTGCGGAGATTTAGGTTAGGTAAAACCTGCCCCTGATACCAAACACTCGCGGCAGGAGCGGCGATATTACGCTTTGGGACGAACTGATGCAGACCGTTGGTTGTTCATTGCCTTTACGATTAAAGATAAGTTAATATGGGTTATCTCAGCTCGTGGGATGAACCGGAAAGAAGCAAGAAGATATGCCGAAAAAACTAAAAAACATCCCGACCTTTAAGAGTGAAGACGAAGAGCGTGAGTTTTGGGCCACCCATGACTCGACCGAATATCTTGACTGGGATGAAGCTGAAGAAATCGTTTTGCCCAGGCTAAAGCCATCAACCCGGACTATATCGTTACGACTGCCGGAGCTGATGTTGAATGAACTCCGGTTGATCGCCAACAAACGAGATGTACCCTATCAATCGTTGATAAAGATGATGTTGCGGGAACGAATTGATCAGGAACTAAAGCGGTATTCCGAAAATACAACACCTTTATCTACTGAATAATGATCGTTAGCCCACTGGTTGATTTGCTGCTCCCCCCGGCCGGTGGTATAATTTCCCCTGCCGTCACCAATAACCAGGGCGCGTAGCTCAGTTGGTTAGAGCGCACGGTTCACATCCGTGAGGTCAGGGGTTCAAGTCCCTTCGCGCCCACTCAAGAGTTAAGGTCTATCCCGGCCGCCGCGAGGCTATGAGCCAAAGCGGCGGCCGGTTGCTTTTCAAAGGAAGTAAAAGGTAGAGACCAGCCATGCGCAAAAGTACTGCTGAGTTCTTGTTAGTAAGGTGGGTTGATGCCCAGGTTGCCCAAGGCATCCCGCGCCAGATCATCTATGACCGCCTGTTTCACGAGAACAGGGCCGCCCTGTCGCTCGAAGAAAAGCACGCCTGCTCGGCTGTGGCCGATACGGTGCTTGGTATCATGGTTGACCGCAACTTACAAGGGGAGGAGTTGGAGAAGGATGGGCGAGTCGGCGAGGCTATGACCCTTTACGAGGAAAACGTCGCCGACCAGACAACTGCCCCCTTTCCCTACGACCGGCTACGCGTTCTCTACACCAGGCGCGGGGATTACCACGAAGCGATTCGCATCTGCCAGACCTACCTGGCCGTCCTCGACATCAGCGACAGGTTCAATGCCAACGAGCGCCGCACCACCTGGCAAAGCCACCTGGACGAGCTACACCAGAAAGCTGGGGTGACTAAATGAAAACTACGCTTCAGAATGGCGGCCGGCCGTAATGGATTGCCCTCGCGGCGACAACAAGACAAGGGCCAACAGGCCGGCCAGGACGAAGCCATACCCCTGGATATTGATAACCGGCACGATGCCAACGATGTCGCCGGCCACGCTGGCCAGCCCCATACCACCCAGGGTTAACAAGGCAAACGTCGTATTGAGCGCGCCAAAAATCCGGCCGCGATAGTCGTCGGCCACGTCGTTTTGCAGCAGCGTCGTGATGCTGGCGCTGAAGCCCGCGCCGGGCAGCCCGACCAGGACAAACAAGACCAGCGCCAGCGTAATACCGGGAATGAAGGCCGGGTAATTGAAGATGGCCAGGTCAATCAGGCCAAACAGCACCGCGCTGGGACCCAGCAAGCGCCGTGGTTCCAGGCGCTGCCCCAGCCGGGCAATGATTATGCCCCCTAACAGCCCGCCGACCGCCTGGGCCGACATCAGCCAGCCCAATTGCAACGCTTTACCCCGCAACACCTCCGTCACGAAAGGCACGAACAGCACGGAGATAACTCCTTCGCCGACGGCGACGATGGCGGCAATGGCGAAGAGAATCTTCACGACCCGCTCCCGGCCGACCAGCCGCAGCCCGGCCAGCCACTCGCGCCATACGGCCACAAACGAGATCGCCGGCTTCTCCTGGGCCGGCGCCTGCGCCGCGCCGGCCGGCGGAGCCGCCACCCGGACAAGGCCAATCAGTAGAGCCGCCAGCAAAAAGGTGGCCGCATCCACCAGGGCCACGCCGGCCAGGTCGAAAGCCACGGCCACAAAGCCGCCCAACGCCGGGCCGATGAGCCGGGCCAGGTTGTTGTTCAGGGCGTTGAGCGAGTTGGCCGTCAATAAGTGGCTTTCGTCCACCAGTTGGGGCAGCAGGGCGTTTTCGGCCGGACCAAAGAACTGGCTGACGGCCGACTGGACAAAGGCGACTACGTAGACGATCCACAGCCAGCCGGCCGATTCCAGCAGCAACAGCGGCAGCAGCCCGGCCGCCAGCAGCAGGTTGGTGGCGATCATCGTCCGCCGCCGGTCCCAGCGGTCCACAAAGACTCCGGCCACGGAGCCGAGCAGTAAATTCGGGACCATCCCGACCATAAACATGATCCCAGTGGCCAGCGTCGAGCCGGTCAGCTCGAAGACTGTCACCGGCAAAGCAATCCGCAGCATCCAGTCACCGGTCAGCGAGATCAGCCCGCCGAACCAGAGCAGGGCGAAGTTGCGTTGGCGTAGAACAGCAAGCATGAGGCTTAATCTTACACGTTTTTTGCCGAAAACAGGATTTTGCGGCCGATCATCAGCTAAAATAGCGCCATGCAGTCATTATCCCTCGACCAGGCGCGGCTGTTGCGCCTGCGCGCCCAGCGGCTGCCGCCCGACCGGCAGCCGGCCGGCACCAAGGCAGCGGCCGTCGTCAAAGGACTCGGTGGTGTCCAGGCCCAGGAGGCCCCGGCTGCGGCCCTGGCCATCCGCGCTCGCTGCGCCGGACTGACGGCCGGAGACGTGGAAACGGCCCGGCAGCAGGAACGTTCCCTGGTCTACACCTGGCTCATGCGCGGCACGCTACACCTGGTAGCCACGGAGGACCTTGGCTGGCTGCTGCCCCTCCTGGGGCCGCTTTTTACCCGCCAGAGCCGGCGGCAGCTCGAATTGGGGTTGGACGAAGCGACGCGGGCCAGGGGTATTCGCGCCCTGCGCCGGCTTCTGGCCGCCCGTGGCCCGCTCACCCGGGCCGAGCTGACCGAGGCGCTGGCCGGCGAGGGCGTTCGCCTGGAGGGCCAGGCCGTTTATCACCTCATTCACCAGGCGGCGCTGGCAGGAATCGTTTGCCGGGGACCGGAGCGCGACGGGGAGCCGGCCTACGTTCTGGTGGAAGAATGGCTGGGCAGCCTGGGGCCAGCCCTGCCGCCGGAACAGGCCGCAGCAGAACTGGCCCGCCGCTACCTGGCCGGCTACGGCCCGGCCAGGCCGGAAGACCTGGCCACCTGGTCCGGCCTTTCGCCCGGCCAGGCACGCGGGGCCTGGCAGCAGATAGCGGCCGAACTGCTGGAAGTCGAGATCGCCGGCCAGCCGGCCTGGATGCTCCAGGAGCATGTCGCCTGGCTGGAACTGCCGGCCGGCGCGCCGGCCGTCTCACTGCTGCCGGGATATGACGCCTACCTGCTGGGCTACCACGGCCGGGAGCTGGCCATCGCCCCGGAGTATGCCCGGCGTCTCCATCCCGGCGGCGGGCTGCTGCGCCCGGCCGTCCTCGTCAACGGCGTAGTGGTGGGAACCTGGAAGAGCAAACGGAAACGGAAACGGAAACGGTTGGAGATAGAGGTCGAGCCGTTCGAGCCACTCGGCCCGGCCGTTCAGGCGGAATTGCAGGCCGAGGCGGAGGATATCGGCCGCTTTCTTCAGATGGAAGCAAAGTTAAGAGGAGGGGCTAAAGATTTGAAGTTATAACTTGCCCTTCTATCAGGGTAGAGTGCCTGTGTATCGTGTGGCAAACCGTTGTAAATACTTCATTAAGGCTTTCCAGGAGCCATCCCCTCGAATAAAGGCGGTTCTCTCATACCAAACGTCGCCTTCCTTAACAATTGCTTGTAAGCCCCACCGCCCATCATCAAGTTGGCACAATCTATAAAACGTTTCACCACCACGGGCGCGCCAGATTTGGAAAGGCCCTTTGTTGTCCAGGCATTCTCTAATTGCTCTGGCATCAGCGCCGTGCCGCTCAATTGCATGATCTTGAACAACAACCGTGATTGTTGCTAGGAGTAAGAGAAGAGCGACAATGAACCAAAATGGGAATAACTTTCGTGGCTGTGGCAGAGTTATAGGAGTGGTGACCATTTATGCTACTGGCATAACTAATTCTTCAAGCATTATTTCAACCAACACTTGGGCCTCTTGCACCGGAGGGTATTGGGGGTTACCAGCGGCGATGCAGCGCACAATCTCATATCGCTTCCATTCTTCTTCCGTTACCTTATCTGCTATTTCGATGGTTTTTAGGGAAATATTTTCATTAACTACGTCCCAGATAACACAGGCAACAAGAGGTGGTAAAGTTTTTAAAAGTTGGATAACTTTCTCATCCATCGTAACCCCAACGCCTTTTAACCAAGCTTGTATTGCTTAATAGCTTACACTTTGCCTGATTGTACCTCAAATGGCTGGCTACCGTCACGCAAAATCATTGTGCCTCCGCGCCCTCTCTGTATTTCCACTGTCCCCTTAGAACAAAATTTCCATT
>JAKEFB010000234.1 GCA_022616275.1 Chloroflexota bacterium | reverse complement strand
GTGACGGTAATCAGCCGGTAGAGGTCGTCGTAGGCGTAAGTCGTGACCCCAAGGCCCTGCCCTGAGCCTGTCGAAGTGGTATCGGTCATCACCAGCCGGTTGCCCACGGCGTCGTAGGTGGTGCTGACCGTCTCGCTGTCGTCCAGGTACTCGACCAGCGTCAAGCGGTTGAGGGCGTCGTAGCTGTAGAGGGTCACGGTGTTGTTGCCGTCGGTCATGACCGTGCGCTGGCCCAGGGCATTGTAGCGATACAACGTCTCCACCCCCAGGGCGTCGCTGATGACCACCGGCCGGTTGAGGCCGTCGTAGGCGGTCAGGGTGAAGGTGATGGCCCGGGCGTTGACGACGAAGAGCCGGTTGCCCAGGGCGTCGTAGCCGTACTCGGTGATGACGTCGCTGTCGTCGGTCGGGTCGTTGCCGGGCACGTCATTCTCAATGACCCGGATCAGGCGGTTGAGGCCGTCGTACTGGTAGGTGGTCGTAATCCCCTCGGCGTCCAGCATGGCCACCTGGTTGCCCAGGGCGTCGTAGAGGTACTGGGTGGTGTTGCCCTCGGCGTCGGTCGTGGCCACCAGCCGGCCGAGGTCGTCGTAACTGTTGGCCGTGCTGTGATTCAGGCTGTCGGTGGTCGTAATCACCCAACTGGCGGCGTTGTACTGTTGGGTGATCGTCACCCCTTCAGGGCTGGTCGTCGTCACCAGCCGGTTGAGGCTGTCGTAGGTGAACACCGTCGTATGGGTCAGGGGGTCAGTCTGGCTAAGGCGCCGGCTGAGGGCGTCGTACTCCGTCACCATCCGTACTGGCTGTCCGTCGAGCGTGCGCGTCGTCGTCACCACCCGGCCCAGGCCGTCGTAGGCGAATTCGGTCACCTGGCCCAGCGGGTCGGTGACCGAGACGCGCCGGCCGAGGTGGTCGTAGGCGGTAGTAGTGCAGAGGTTCTCAATTGCCGCCGGGTTGGTCGCTGTGTCGGCGCAGCCGTCGCCGTCGGAGGCAATGGGCGTCTCTTCATCCCAGTTAGCCACCTGGATGACCGGCCGGTTGGCGCTGTCGTAGACGGTCAGACTGGTCTGGCTGAGAGCATTCGTCACGGTAATCTGGTTGCCGGCCTCGTCATAGCCATAGAGGGTGCAAACGTCGTAATCCCGTTCGGCCGGCAGGTCAAAGCAGTTAGCCAGGCTGGCCGTGTTGGTGATGGTCGAGTTGCCGGCTCCCTGCCAGTTGGCGACTGTGCCTTCCACCCGGTTGAGCGGGTCGTAGAAGGTCCGGGTCATCCGGCCGAGCGTGTCGGTAACGACGATGGTGTTGCCCACCTCGTCGTATTCGTACAGAGTGCAGATGTCGTCATCCCGTTCGATGGGTAGTTCAAAGCAGTTGCCCAGGCTGGCCGTGTTGGTGATGGTCGAGCTACCGGCCCCCTGCCAGTTGGCGACCGTCGCCTCCACCCGGTTGAGCGGGTCGTAGAAGGTCCGCGTCAGCCGGCCGAGCGTGTCGGTGACGACGATGGTGTTGCCTACGGCGTCGTACTCGTACAGCGTGCAGATGTCGTAGTCTCGTTCGGTAGGCAAATCGAAGCAGTTGCTCAGGCTGGCCGTGTTGGTAATGGTGGAACTACCGGCCCCCTGCCAGTTGGTGACCGTACCCCGGACCCGGCCGGTGGGGTCGTAGAACGCGCGGCTGACGTGGCCCAGGCTGCCGGTGGTCGAGACCACCCGGCCGGCCGCGTCGTAGCCGGTCAGGGAGCAGAGGTTATATTCCGGGTCAGGGTTGCTGAAGCTGGCGCAGAGCTGGCCGACGGGCGTCACCCCATCGTAGTTGACGACGCCGGTCACCACCCGGCCGGCGGCGTCGTAGAAGGTCAGGCTGGTCTGCGCTAGGGCGTTGGTCGTCGAAATGGTCCGGCCGGCGTCGTCGTAGCCATAGCGGGTGCAGATGTTGGCCTCGTTCGTCCCGTTGGCGCAGTCGGTTGGCCACTCTTCCGGGTCGTCGCCCGTCCAGTTGGCGACGGTGGCAGTGAGCCGGTCGCCGTCGTCGTAGACGTTGAGAGTGGTGTGGCTCTCTTCGACCGAACTCTGGGTGGTGGTGATGAGCCGGCCGGCGCCGTCGTAGCCGTAGGTGGTGGTGATAGCCTCGGCCGTGCCGGCGGCCTGGACCACCTGCGTCACCTGGCCAAAGTCGTTATAGTCGTAGGTGGTGATGTTGCCGTTAGGGTCTTCTTGGGCCTTTAACAGGCCGCTGATGCCATCAGTTGCGGCGATAGTGGGTGTGTAAATCGTCACAAAACCCAGGGTGTCAGTTACATGGGTGAGAAAGGTAAGTAGGCCTTCATTGTGATAGCCGAACGTCGTCGTCAATGCCCGCGCGTTGACCACCTGGGTCAGGTTGTTGAAGGCGTCGTAGCTCAACGCCGTCTCGTGGCCCAGGGGGTCGGCGACGTGGTGCGGCAAGCCGTCGGGGTCCTTGACCACGCGGGTCGTGTTGCCGTTGGCGTCGGTCATGCCGGTCTTATTCAAATGAACGTCGTTGGCCCCCGCCGTCCGGTTGTCGCCGGCGTCAGCCTGGTAGGCCAGCGTGCCGGCCGGCGTGTAGCGGTCCACCCGGGCCACGTGAATCTCATTGGTCATCGTCACCAGCCCGCCCGGGCCGTAGTCGAAGGTCAGCGTCTCGCCCGCCCCATTGGTCTGGGTAATGACCCGGTACACTTCGGCCGCGGCGTCCCAGGCGTAGTCGTTGCTGAACGTCACCCGGCCGCTGGGGTCCTCCCGCTCCAGCAGCAGCGAGTCGCTGTAGCTGTAGGTCGTCACCAGGTCCAGCCTGTCCATCACCGTCACCAGGTCGCCGTCCACGTACTCGAAGGTCACGTCCCGGCCGATAGAGTCGGTGACGGTGATGATCCGGCCGTCGTTGTCGTAGCCAAATTCGAGATAGCGCACGCCGGTCGGTTCGCTCGCCTGAGTTAGCAAGCCGTTGGTGTAGGTGAAGACGAGCCGGTTGCCGTGCGGGTCTTCCTGCTCGATGAGTTGCCCGTCTTCGTTAAAGGTGTAGACGTACTGGTTGGGCGCGGTCAGGGTGTAGGTATAGTGCGGATCGCCGCTGCGGACCAATTCGCCGCGCACCCCCGGCCGGGGGAAGTAGAGAGGGTCGTCGCCGTCCAGGACGACGTTAAAGCCCAGTTGCGAGCCGTGCGGCGCCACCAGTGTGA
Source organism: Chloroflexota bacterium (assembly GCA_022616275.1). Taxonomy (GTDB): domain Bacteria; phylum Chloroflexota; class Anaerolineae; order Promineifilales; family Promineifilaceae. Next base: position 31,407 of record JAKEFB010000234.1, on the reverse strand, counting down.
CCGGGGCAGTGACCACGTCGGAAATGATGAGGTGGAGATTGAAGTTATGCGTCCAGCCATGTCCCAGGGGGGTCGTGTAGACCTCCGTCGCCTGGCTGTTGTAGCTGCGGACGAACGCCAGCGGCATGCCCAGGATGGGGATGCTGAAGTCTACCTCCTGGTAGTTGAAGTTGCCGCTGTAGGTGTTGACCGGGTCGCCGCCATCGGCTGTAAATTCACCTCTGGCGCAGAAGGGGCACTCGTCAGCCCAGGCCTGGGAATAGGGCACAACTATATCGAGAATAGGAGGCACGGAGAAACGAGAATCAGTTGTCTTGGTACTGAAGTCTTCTACTTTGTCGAAGGTGCCATCGCCGTTACCTAACCAGTAGCTGACGGAATAGCTGACAGGATTGAGGGGAGCTTGCCGGTAGACGACCACCAGATCCAGAAACCCATCGCCATTGATATGGAATGGTCTTGCCCGGCCGCCGCCTGGTTCGTTGTTACCTCCCTCAGTACTTGGATTTGTATCATATGCTTCTTCATCAACATCATCTGCAAAAGTCCCGTCTCCGTTGCCAAAATATACCCAGGCCTGTCCAGGATCGTTATCGTCATCTTGTCCGGCAATAATATCCAGATAGCCATCGCCATCGAAAAAGCCCAGGAAGGTTGCCTGTCCAGCTTGCGGAGGGGTGGCTACCGCTGTGCTCTGAAATGTGAGCGTCCCGTTCCCATCGTTAAGAAGCTTATAAACAGACCCCGACCCATTTGTGGGATAACGGCCAAGCACCAAGTCTATATCGCCGTCGCTGTCTATATCGCCAGCGCCGTACTGAGGCGCCGTTGCATTATCAACAGTGATGTTATATGAAAACGTGTTTCCTGCCTGGAAAGTTCCGTCCCGCTGATTCAAGAAGACCTGACCAGTTTTGGTGCCAATACGCCCGGCGAAATCAAGGTAGCCATCGCCGTTGAAATCGGCAGCAACAAAGCCACCCCCAGGTAGAAGCCCGGTACTGGAAAGGAGGGTAGAACGCTGGAATACAGCCGGTGCTGTCTGTTCAAATAAATAGAGTGTGCCACTGTTATCAAAAGAGAGGAAGTCGTTATTGCCATCACGGTCAAAGTCCCCAACTAAAAACCCCTCGTAGACGATTGCAGAGGTTTCAGTATAAATTTTTACCTCAGGGCCAATCGTGCCATCCCCGTAAATGGCAAAGTAGTAAATGTCTGTACCGTTGTCCGATGAAATAATGAAGTCATTACTACCTTGAGAGCCCGAGCCCGGCGGGGGAGACTGAAAGTGTTTGACTGAAGCCAGGGCTGTTACCCCGCCTGGGCCGGCCGCCGCTCCGGCCGCGGCCTCCTCTTGGGGCGGGATGGTGGCGGCGGCGACCGGGGTCAGGCTCAGGACAAACAGCCCCACCAGCCCTAAAGAAACGATGATAGAAGCAAGAAGGACAGACCAGCGGTTGAGTGGTTGTGAACGCATTTCAGTTTCCCTTATTGCTCTGAATAGATTATTGGCGGCACGATTTGCGCACCTTGATAATTCTGCTGGAGGCTGCACCCCTTTTACACGGGGGTAACAGGCATGATAACCCAAACTAAACCGAAGAAAACCACGATTCACCAATGAATGGTCACCGAAAAGCAATCGCCAACCTGCTCCGCTGCTTTGCGGCCGCCGTTGAATACATGACTCTGGCACGTAGCAACACCGTTAGCGGTGAAACCCGGCCGATAATGCATGCGAATTTGTTGTGGGAGCGTCAGGGGGAGTGAAAATTGCGAGATACAGTTGAGCCTGTAAAAAAACAGGAAAGAAAGCTCTCCCTTGTGACGGTATCCCCTCCGTGTAGAATTTAAGTCAGTAGGTTATCCTCCCAATTGTCATTTTGTGCAGTTATTTCAACTGCGCCCGGCACGAACAGATGCCAGATTGTACCTAAAGAACAGTAACTTGCAAAAATTCCACCACCGACTCCTCTTTTTGCCAAAACAACTTTAGATCAGGAACGCCTTTTCACGCCCCCAGGAGAAGTTCAAGACCTGCCTGATCATTTCACCTGCCTGGAGCCAACAGCCGCTGGTAGGCCTCCTCCCACTCCGGCCGGCCGGCCGGCTCGTAGGTGGTCACGTCGAAAGAACGGCGCACCAGCTCTCGTCCCTCCCTTAACGAGGCCAGGTGTCCCAGGGTGATCGCCTGCGCCAGGATATTGCCGGTGGCTGTGGCTTCCACCGGGCCGGTGATGACCTGGCGGTTGGTGGCGTCGGCCGTCAACTGGTTTAAAAGCCGGTTTTGCCCGCCGCCGCCCAGGACGTGGATTGGTTCCAGGCGCCGGCCGGTGACGACCTCCAGTTGTTCCAGCACCCAACGGTATTTCAGGGCCAGGCTTTCCAGCACGCAGCGAACCAGCGCCCCATCATCTTCAGGGAGTGGTTGCCCGGTCCGCCGGCAATAAGCGCGGATGCGGGCCGGCATCTCTCCCGGCTTGAGAAACTCCTCGTCGTCCGGGTCAATGACGGCCGGGAACGGCCGGGCCTGGGCCGCCAGGTGGGCCAGATCATCGTAGGAATAATGCTTATCCTCGCTGGCCCAGGCCCGCCGGCACTCCTGGACCAGCCACAGCCCCATGACGTTTTTCGACAGGCGGAAAGTGCCCGCCACGCCGCCTTCGTTAGTCAAATTGGCGGCCAGCGCCTGATCGTTGACGACCGCTTCCGGCAGCTCCACGCCCATGATTGACCACGTCCCCGAGCTGATCCAGGCAAAATCGGTCCCCTCGGCCGGAACGGCGGCAACGGCCGAGCCGGTGTCGTGGCAGGCTGGGGCGATGACCGGCAAGGCGGCCGAACCTACTTCCCCGGCCACGGCCGGCGTTAACGGGCCGATGATTGTGCCCGGCGGCACAATCTCAGGAAAGAGGTGGCCGGGAATACCCAGTTGCTTCAGTAATGGCCTGGCCCAGTTTTTCTGGTGGGGATTGACACATTGGGTAGTAGTGCTATTCGTAAATTCGCAGACCTTCTGCCCGGTCAGCCAGTAGTTAAACAGGTCGGGAATGGTCAAAAAGGTGCGAGCGATGGCCAGCGCCGGATCGCCCTGGGCGACCATGGCCAGCAGTTGGTAGAGGGTGTTAATCTGCATGAACTGGATGCCGGTCTGGGCAAAAATCTCTTCCCGTGGCACGGCCTGGAAAGCGCGGGCCATCATGCCGTCGGTGCGGCTATCGCGGTAATGGTAGGGGTCGCCGATCAGTCGGCCGTCCCTGTCCAGCAGGGCAAAGTCCACCCCCCAGGTGTCTACGCCCAGGGCGGCCAGGTCGCGTTCGTGCTGGTGGGCGGTCAAGGCCAGCCCACGTTTGATTTCCGTGAAGAGATGGAGTACGTCCCAATGCAAACCATCGGGCAGGCGGACTGGCCCGTTGGCGAAACGGTGAGTTTCCTGCACCGACAATCGCTCGCCGTCAAAGCGGCCGAGCACCGCCCGGCCGCTTTCCGCGCCCAGGTCAAAGGCTAGAAAATTGGCGGTCTGGCTCATCATAACCCGCTCCCAGAGGAGGTCGCATCCTCAGATGCGACCGTCCGGCATCGGAGCCTCCGTTTCGATCTATCGGTCATCGCAGAAACGCTTCCGGCAGGCCGCCGTCCACGATTAAAATTTGCCCGGTTGTCTTGCTCAGGCGGTTGCTGACCAGCAAATAGGCCGCTTCGGCCTGGTCGGCCAGGGTGATGGCCGACCGGGTCAGGGAGCGCCGGGCGTAAAACTCGGCCAGCTTAAGCCGCAGGGTCTCGATGTCCTCGTCTTCGCTGAAGGGAATTTCGTATTTGATCAGCGAGTTAATAACCCGGTCGCGGGGGAAGAGGCTGCTGCCTTCGACCACGGTGGCCGGGGCCAGGCCGTTCACCCGGACCAGGGGAGCCAGCTCGATAGCCAGCTCGCGGATCAGGTGATTGGCGGCCGCCTTGCTGGTGTCGTAGGCCAGGGAGCCCTTTTTGGCGATAGTGGCGTTGACGCTCGTCGTCAGCACCAGGCTGCCCGGCAGCCCCTGGGCCTGCCAGATTTTGGCCGCTTCGTCGGCCATGAGGTATTGGCCGGTGACGTTGACGGCGTAGGTCAAAGCCCACTTATCGTCCGGGATACGGCTATCCCGGTCCGGGGGCACGTAAACGCCGGCGGTGACGACGAGACTATCCAGGCCCCCATAGGCCAGGGCCACCTGCCGGAATAACGCCTGAACGCTACTTCGGTCGGCGATGTTCACCTGGAGGCCAACGGCCGGACCGCAGGCGGAAATACCTGTCCCGGCCACCCCAATGCCCGGCCCGTGGATGCCGGTCAATTCCTGGGCGGTGGCCCCGGCCGCCTCGCCGTCCAAATCGGCGCAGACGACGTGCGCCCCCTCTCTGGCCAGGCGGTGGGCCGTGGCTTTGCCGATGCCGCTGCCGGCGCCGACGACCACGACCACGTGGCGGGCCAGCTCCTTTTCCGGCGGCATCCGGCGCAGCTTAGCTTCCTCCAGCGCCCAATATTCGATGTCAAACGCTTCCTGGCGAGGCAGGGCCACGTAGCGGCTGATGGCCTCGGCGCCACGCATGACCTCGACAGCGCAGTTGTAAAATTCGGCCGTGACCCGCGACTCGCTCTTATTGGCGCCCCAAGCCACCATCCCGACGCCGGGAATGAGGATCACTGTCGGGTTGGGGTCGCGCATGGCAGGGGAATCAGGGTGTTGGCAGGCTTCGTAATAGGCCGCGTAATCCCGCCGGTATTGGGCCAGCCCGCTTTCCAATTTACTCAGCAGGCTCTCCAGGTCCCCGGCGTCAGGCTGCCAGTCCACGTAAAGTGGCTTAATTTTGGTGCGCAAGAAATGGTCCGGGCAGGAGGTGCCCAGCTCGGCCAGGCGCGGCGCGTCGTAACTGTTGGCGAAACGTAGCATGGCCGGGTCTGACTGCACGGTGGCGATGAACCGCTGCTGTTGCGAGACCAGGCCGCGCAGCCTGGGCAGCAGGTGGGCCAGCAGGGCCTCTCGTTCGGCCGCCGGCAATGGTTCGTACTTTTGCCCGCCAAAGGTTGCTGCGCCTTTATCGTGGGCCTCAATGAAGCGGGCGGCTTTCTCGATCAGGCCCAGGCTCAACTCATAACAGGCTTTGTCGTCGTTGGCCCAGTTGATCAGGCCGTGTTGGCCCAGGACGATCCCTTTCAGGTTGGGGTTTTGGCGACATTGGGCCTGCAGCACCAGGCCCAGGTCAAAGCCCGGCCGTTGCCAGGGGACCCAGCCGATTTCGTCACCGTAAATCTCCCGGGTCAGGCGTTCCTGGTCCTGGCTGGCGGCCACGGCAATGACCGCGTTCGGGTGGGTGTGGTCTACGTGCTGGAAGGGGATAAAGGCGTGGAGAGGGGTGTCAATGGAACTGGCCCGAGGATTAAGGTTGAAGACGGTATGGGGATATAACTCGACCATCCGGTCCTCAATCTCGCTCTTAACGCCTTTCACTTCCGCCTGGGCGTACAGCTTTTGCAGGCCCTTCAGCTTATCCAGATACAGTGAGGCGAAGTTGGCCCGGTTCGAGGTCCGCAAATCGCCGCCGGAACCTTTGACCCACAACACCTCGGCCGGCTCGCCAGTCAGCGGGTCGGGCATACTGATTTTGGACGAGGTGTTGCCGCCGCCGGTGTTGGTGATGCGCTGGTCGCTGCCCAGGAGGTTGGAGCGGTAGACCAGGCGGGTCACGGGCTCCAGCTTACTAGCGACCTCGTCCTCCCAGGCGTAGTTGACGTACTTGTAATCGTTCATCAATATCCCAGTAGTTGGCCGTTATTGGTTATTGGTTATTGACTCCCGCTGGCTAATAACCAATAACCAATAACCCAAACCATGAAGTTAGTTATGGGCGATTACCTAAACTCGTTTGGCAAGTTCCCGTAGCTCGTAAGCTTTGATCTCATCCATTAACTGGATGCCGACCGGAACACTCTGCTGCCAACAGTAATAGTCCCAGACGGCCGCCAGAGGCAGGCCCTTGAGTTCCTCCAATAAGGCCAGCCGGGTGGTGTAATCGGCCGCTTCTTCCAACTCGCGCAGGCGGCCAGCCGGTTCCAGCAGGGCCAGCAGCAGGGCGCGCAGAACGTTGCGAGCGCCAATCGCCCAGGCGGCGACGCGGTTGATGCTGGCGTCAAAGAAATCCAGGCCGATGTGAACCCGATCCAGGAAGCCGCCCCGGACAACTTCTTGCATGATAGCCTGCAGCTCGTCGCTGAACGTCACCACGTGGTCGCTGTCCCAGCGCACCCCCCGGCTGATGTGCAGCAGGATTTCGTCCAGGAAGGTCAAGACGGCCGAAATCTTGTCCGAGACCGTTTCGGTGGGATGGAAATGGCCCGTATCCAGGCACAACAGTTTGCGGTTGGCGATGGCGTAGCCCAGGTAGAACTCGTGCGAACCGACGACGTAACTTTCCGAGCCCAGGCCAAACAGCTTGCTTTCGAGCGCATCCAGGTTGTGGTCGGGGTCTATGGCCCTGGCAAAAATTTTATCCAGGGAATCCTTAAGCCGCAGGCGCGGGCTCTGGCGGTCGGCCGGCGTGTCTTTGTAACCGTCGGGGATCCAGACGTTGGTGACACAGGGCGTGCCCAACTCCCGGCCGAAATGTGCCCCAATCTCCCGGCAGGCGATACAATGTTCAATCCAGAAGTTGCGCACCTGGTCGTCGCGGTGCGATAGGGTAAAGCCGCTATCGGCCAGGGGGTGGGAGAAACAGGTCGGGTTGAAATCGAGGCCATGCCGGTTGGTTCTGGCCCACTCCAGCCAGCGGGCAAAGTGTTCCGGCCGGATGTCGTTGCGCTCGACTCTCTGCCCGTTCGTTTCCAGGTAAATGGCGTGCAAATTGAGCCGGTGCCGGCCGGGGGTGAGGCTATAGGCTTTGTCCAGGTCCTGCCGCAGTTCGCCGGCCGTGCGGGCTTTGCCGGGGTAGTTGCCGGTGGCCAGAATGCCGCCGCTCAGCCCCCGGTCAGGCTCCTCAAAACCGCCAACGTCGTCGCCCTGCCAGCAGTGCAGGCTGATGGACGCCTGGCGCAGCCTGACCAGCGCCTGTTCGGTAGACACGCCCAACCCGGCGTATCGTTCCTGGGCCAGGACATAGGCAGCCTGAAGTTGTTTCTCAGTCGGAGGTTGCATAACGTCTCAATCCAAATGGAAAACTTCTGCCAGCTCGATCATCATCTCGTCGGCGTGGCGGCCGCCGACACTCTCAAAATAGGGGGCCATAAACTCCTGCCAGCGGGCGTTGATTTCTTCTTTGGCCATGCCGGCCAGGGCCGCCTGAAAACTTTCCGGCGTTTCAAAATAGCCAAACAGCAGGCCGTCCTCACCCATAAACAACGAGTAATTATGCCAGCCGTTTCGCCGCAAAGCATCTAACATCTCCGGCCAGACAGCCTCGTGGTGCTTTTTGTACTCTACGATCTTATCTTGTTTGACCTTGAGTAGAAAACCGACCCGCTTCATTCGCCACTCCTCTCATTTTCGTCATGATCTGGCAGAGGGGGAGATTAGGGAGATTAGAGATTGGAGATTGGCCAATCTCCAATCTCTAATCTTCTCTCCGCTACTGAGCCGCCTCCTCAACGTTCTCGGCATTATAGATCGTGAACGGTCCCATCAGGACCCGCAAGCCATTGTCACGAGTTGGGTCTTTTTCGATGGTGTAGCTACCCATCCGGCCGGCTTCAAAGGTGACACCCTCTTCTGCTTCCAGTTCACCTGTGGCCAGCAGATAAGTGGCGTAGTAGGTCAGGTAGCCCAGGTCTTTGAAGCTCCACAGGGCAAACTCGGGAGCGCAACCGTTAAGCGTGTAGGAGACCATCTCGGCCGGCAGTCCCAGCCCGCTCACTTTGACCTGATCGCACAGCCCTTCGTCCTGCATCGCCTTGGCTGCGGCGGCAATACCCACTGTCGTTGGGGCCATGATCAGCTCCATGTCGGGGTACTTGTCTACCAGGGCCAGGGCCTGGTTGTAGCTGTCTTCGGATATGTCGTTGCCGTAGACGATTTCCAGCAACTCCAGGTTAGCGTACTCCGGTTGTTCCAGTACCTCCTGCATGGCGGCGATCCAGGCGTTCTGGTTGGCCGCGTCGGGCGAGGCCGACAGGATGGCGAACTGGCCGCCGTCCTCGCCGAGAATGTGGCGGGCCATGTCGGCCATCACGGTGCCGGTTTCGTCAAAGTCTACCTGGGCGATGAAGAGCTGCTCACCTTCACCCGAAGGGATGGGCGAGTCCCAGGTCACAATCGTCACCCCGGCTTCGCGGGCGGCCTGCACGGCCGGCACGATCTGGTCGCCGGCATTGTTAGAAATCATGATGGCGTCTACGCCCTGGGTCGTGGCCGAAGTGACCGTCTCGATCTGGCCCTGAACGCTGTTTTCGGCCGTCGGCCCCAGGAATTGCAGGCCATCGGCCGCGCCCAGCTCTTCGGCCGCTTCCATGGCCCCCTGGTGCGCCTGGTCAAAGACCAGAATGCCCAGGAACTTTGGCAGCAAGACCATTTGCACGGTCTCGGCCGGAGCCGGTTCTTCGGTCGGTTCTTCCTCGGGGGGTGCGGCCTCGGTCGGCTCGCTCTCCGCTTCCGGCGTTGCCGTTGGCGCCTCTGCCCCACCGCCGGTACAGCCGGAAAAGGCCAGCGCGACCAGTAAGAACAAAATCATTACCACTCTTCGATGTGCCTTCACTTCATGTACTTTCACTTGATGTGCTTTCACTTCAATCCTCCTCTCTAGAAACTTACTTACTGCTCTGTTCAACATAGTTGGAGGAGTAGGGCATCCTTAGATGCCCGGTGTTCGCATCCTCAGATGCGAACTCCTCCGCCTATCAAATGATGATTGGCCCGGTTTAAGAAGTGGCGTAGTTCAAGTTAGCTTATAGGCACTTTCCTCCTTTTAAGAGTTACAAAGCATCAAGTTCCACCTGCGGCCCGGCGGTATTTCCACCTGGCCCGGCCGGCCTGGACCAGATTGGGGAGCAGCACCGACAGGATGAGCAGCGCGCCGGTCACGCCCGTCTGGACGTTGCCGGAAAAGTTGGCCAGGGACATGCCATTCCGCAGGTTAAGGATGATCAAAATGGCCAATATAACCCCGGTCAGCGTGCCCGAACCGCCGAAAATGCTAACGCCACCCAGCAGGACCATGGTGATAATGTCCAGCTCAAACCCTTCGGCCGTGTTGCCACGCACCGCCCCCAAGCGGGCCGCCAGCAATAACCCAGCCAGGGCGGCCACCGTGCCGGAGGCGATAAACAAAACCATCTTCACCTGCTTCAGTTTGACCCCTGAGTAGCGAGCGACTTCCTGGTTGTTGCCGATGATGTAGACGTAACGGCCGAAGGCCGAGTACTGCAGGACAATGACGGCCACGACCAGGAACAGGCCAAAAAGAAGCAGCGACAGGGGCAACGGGCCGAGTAGCGGCCGCTGCCCCAGGGCGTCAAACCAATCGGGAAAGCCGCCGATAGAGCGGTCTTCCAACAGGATGCGGGCCACGCCCCGATAGCCCACCAGGCCGGCCAGGGTCACGGCCAGCGAAGGCAGGCGGACGTAGGCGATCCAAAAGCCGTTAAAGGCCCCACACAGCACGCCGGTCACCAGCGCAACCAGAATCGCCAGGTAGAGCGGCGTGCCTTGCTCGTGCAGATAGGCCAGGACACAGGCCGCCAGTCCCATAACGGAAGCCACTGACAGGTCAATCTCGGCGTTAATGATGACCAGGGCCATGACCAGGGCGACGATCAGCTTTTCAATGGATAGTTGAAACAGGTTTATCTGGTTGGAAAGGCCCAGGTAGAAAGGGGACAGGCCGATGTTGAGGGCGACGACGGCCACCAGCAGCACCAGGAGCAAGCCTTCCCAACGCCTGAGCCACTGCCAGTCAGGCCACACGGCTGCCCTCCTTTACCTGGAGTTTCTCGCTCTCCGGCCTGGCCTCTCTTTCGCGCTGCGCCCAGAGGTTGCGCAGCCGTTTCAAGATAACGGCGTCGGAAGCGACCGCCAACAGGATTAACAGCCCCAGCAGGGCATCCCGCCAAAATTCACTGATCACCGGCCAGCGGAGCAGGCTTTGTTCCAGGGTGGCAATCAGGACGGTCCCCAGCAACGCGCCCAGCATCGTGCCTGATCCGCCAAAGATATTGACCCCGCCCACGACGACGGCCGCCACCACTTGCAGCTCCATTCCCTGGGCAGCCACGACGGTGATGTTGCCGAAGCGGGCCAGGAACATGAACCCGGCCAGGCCACAAAGCCCGCCACACAGAGCGTAGGCGGTCAGTATGGTCCGTTGCAGGGGCATCCCGGCGATGCGCGCCGCCTCCGGGTTTGAGCCAATGGCATACAGCCGCCGGCCGTAAGACAGATAGGTAATGACCAACTGAAAAGTCACCACGACCACCAGGGCGATAATGACCATCAGGCGGACCTCAAACTCGCCAATAGCGAACAGGTTTTTGCGCGGCAATTCAATCAACCATGGGGGCAGGGAGCTGGTGATGACCGTTTGGGCGTCGGAATACTCGACCAGCAGGGTGCGATAGATGGCCAGCGTGCCCAGGGTGGTGATGATGGCCGGGACCCGGCCGTAAGCGATGATGGCCCCATTGACCAACCCCATCAGCCCGCCGACGCCAACGGCCATCAGAACGGCCGCCAGCGGGAGAATGTCGTTGTTGTCGGCGATCTGGGTGCCGACAAAATAAGCCGTAAAGCCAACGATCGAGCCGACCGACAAATCAATGTGGCGCATCAACACCACCAGCGTTTGCCCTACCGCCACCACGGCCAGAATGGCGATGCTGGCGCTGACACGGGTAAAGGTGCGCGGGCTGTAGTAGCCTTCGATTTGCGTGCCAAAAAAGATAACCGCCAGAAGGATCAGAAATAACAAAATCACCTCGCGGATCTGTTCGGGTCGAATGGTACGCCTGATCTTGTCCATGCTGGTTCCTGAGCCCAGGTTAATTCCTTTGAAATGGCGGCGAAGCTATTCCATAGCGGCCGTCAGCACCCGCTCCTGGGTAGCCTCTGCCCGGTCAAAAATGGCGACTTGCCGGCCCTCGCGCATCACCAGGATGCGATCGCTCATCGCCAGCACCTCCGGCAGGTCTGACGAAATCACGATAATGCCCAATCCTTGCTCGGCCAGGTCGTTAATCATGCTGTGTACTTCTGCCTTGGCCCCGACGTCAATCCCTCGGGTGGGTTCGTCCAAAATGAGCAATTGGGGGTGGGCGTTGAGCCACTTGCTGAGCATGACCTTTTGCTGGTTGCCGCCCGAGAGTTTGCTGACTTCTCGCTGCACTGAAGGCGTGCGTATGGCCAGGCGTTCTCGAAATTTCTCAGCCACGGCGTTTTCGGCCGGCCGTTTCACCAGGCCCAGTGGGGAGGTGTATTCGCGGAGCATCGGCAGAGAGATGTTGGCGGCGATAGACATGGGCATGGTCAGGCCCAACTGGCGGCGATCTTCGGTCACATAAGCAATTCCCAGCCGTAGGGCCTGCCCGGGGGAATGAATCGGCACGTTTTTACCCTGCCAGACGATGTCGCCGGCATCGGCCGGCTCTACGCCAAACAAGGCCAGGCCAACGTCGGTCCGTCGCGCGCCAACCAGCCCGGCAAAACCCAGGACTTCGCCACGATGAATGTCAAAGGTGACGTCGCTAAAGACGTTCTCTTTTCGCAGGCCACGCACCGACAGCAACAGCTCACCGCGTGGCGCCTGGCTCCTGGCAAAGTATTCGTTCATCTCCCGGCCGACCATGTCGCGAATGGCCCCCTCCGGCGTCACTTCGCTGCGAGGGGCGGAGGAGATAAAACGGCCGTCGCGCAATACCGTGACGCGATCGGCGATTTCAAAGACCTCCTCCATCCGGTGGCTGATGAACAGGATAGCCACCCCCTGGTTGCGAAGCGTCCTGATTAGTTTGAACAACTGCCCGACCTCGTGGGCTGAAAGGGAGGCCGTCGGCTCGTCCATGATCAGGACACGTACCTGTAAGGAGATGGCTTTGGCGATTTCCACTGCCTGCTGGGCCGCTAAGGTCAAACCCCTCGCCTGAGCGCGCACGTCCAGCTTGATGTCCAGTTTATTCAGGATAGCCGTTGCCTCGCGATACATCTTGCCCCAACGGATAATGGGGCCGATGTTGTGGTGGGCGATGAAAATGTTTTCGGCGACGTTGAGGTCGGGGAAGATCATCGGCTCCTGCAAGATGGCGGCAATACCATAGGTTTGGGCGTCCGCCGAATGTTGAATCGTGATCGCTTGGCCGTCCAACAAGATTCCGCCCTCATCCGGTTTGTGAATGCCGGTCATGATTTTGATGAGAGTGGATTTTCCGGCCCCATTCTCACCCAGCAAGGCGTGGACCTCGCCGGGATAGAGGGTCAGCGAAACGTCCTGAAGCGCCTGGGTCATATCAAAGCGCTTGGAAATATGTTTCATTTCCAGAACGGGGCCTGCCATATTTACCTGGTCTACGCTTCAGACCAAAATCACTTCAATGTCTCGTTGTTGCAATTGAGCCACCAGCCCGGCCGGGGCTTTGCTATCGGAGATGATGGCGTCTATCCGGTCAAGGGGCGCAAAGGTAGCGGCGGCCACCTTGCCCCATTTGCCGGCATCTAACAGGCCGACGACGCGCCGGCAGCGATTGACCATGGCCCGCTTCATGGCCACTTCGTTCAAGTTGACGTCGGTCAGGCCTTCTTCCAGGGTCAGACCACGGGCGCCAAAAAAGCCAATCTGGACGTTCAAGCTGGTTGAAACGTCGTCAAGGGGATGCCCGACGAGAGAGATGGACTCACGGCGCACGCTACCACCGGGCAAGAAGATCTGGATGTGGGGGGCGTCCAGCAGGCTTAGCGCCGCCTTGAGGCTGTTGGTGATGACAGTTAGTTCGGGAACGTTTTTGATGAAGGGGATGATGGCCTGGGCAGTGGTGCTGGCATCGAGGATAATGGTGTCGCCGTGATTGACCAGGGAAGCGGCCGCCTGGCCAATGCGGGCTTTTTCGGCGGCGTTTTGCTGCTGGCGCACCTCGAAGGACATCTCCGGCAGGCTGTTGGTGGATAACGCGCCGCCGCGTGTCCGCAACAACAGGCCCTGCTCGCTCAAGGCCTGCAAATCCTGGCGGATCGTTACCTCGGAGACGTTAAAACGGGCGCAGAGCGCCAGCACGGAAAGCTGCCCGGCCTCTTCCAGGACGTTTAAGATTTCCTGCCGCCGCTGGGCCAAACGGTGTTCCTTGCCCACGAAAAACCTCGCTGCCGCTTTCGGAATTAGTTGTAAAAACTTATTTCGTAAGAAATCGAAAGAATCATATAATAGGAAAATTTATTTGTCAAACAACAGGAGGGTGTTATGGACGAATATCTGCAAGCCAATCGAAATTTGTGGGACGAGTGGACAACCGAGCACGAACAATCGCCGTTCTACGACGTGCCCGCCTTCAAGGCCGGCAAAGACCGGCTGCGCTCAATTGAGCTGGAGGAGCTGGGTGACGTGCGCGGCAAAAGGCTGCTCCACCTGCAATGCCACTTCGGCATGGACACCCTGGCCTGGGCCAGGCGGGGGGCAATTGCCACCGGCGTGGACTTCTCGGAGCGCTCGATTGCCCTGGCCCGCTCGCTAAGCCAGGAGCTGAATATTCCGGCCGATTTCATCTGTTCCGACGTGGAGAATTTGCCGGCCGTCCTGTTCGGGGAGTTTGACATCGTCTTCACTTCCTACGGCGTCCTCCACTGGCTGCGCGACTTGAAGCAGTGGGCGGAGATCATCGCCCACTTCCTCGCGCCCGGCGGCATCTTCTACATCGTCGAAGACCACCCCTTCATGCGCATCCTCGGCGCCGGCTCGGAAACGGAGCTAAAGCTCGCCAATCCCTACTTCTTCCCTGGGCCGGACAAAATCGAGAACGTCCCCTCCTACGCCACTGGCGGCCAGGGGGACATGCACACCTTTTATATTTGGAACCACACGCTGGGCGAGGTGATCAACGTCCTGATTGGCGCCGGGCTACGCATCGAATTTCTGCACGAGTTCCCCTACGCGGCGCGGGCCAAGTTTGACGGTATGAAAAAGGGCGAAGACAACTGGTGGCGGCTGACCCGGCAAGACGGGCTGATCCCGTTCCTCTTTTCCTTACAGGCACGAAAAACAAAGCAGTAGATATACTGGCTATGGTTGGTCTCCGGTTTTATCAATCCCCTAATCCCAGGGTTAGGTTTTACCTAACCTCAATCCCCGCCTATTTTTAGAGGAGTTTCCATGCGCGGAGCGCACCACAATGAACGAAAATTCTTTACAACCTTTGCGTCTTTGCGTCTTTGCGTCAAATTATTTTCGTAGGAGGGCTGCGCTTGGTCAACGCTTCAATCGTCGTTACCGGTTTAACTTGTGAATATCAGGCCAACCCCATCGGCCTTGACGTCCGGCCGCCGCGTCTAAGCTGGCGCCTGGAGGCCGGCGAACGCAACGTCCGGCAGACCGCCTATCACCTCCTCGTTGCCGACGATTTAAGCCGGCTCGAACAGGGCGACGGCAACTGCTGGGACTCCGGCCGGGTGTTTTCGGAGGACTCGATCCATCAGGTGTATCAGGGCCGGCCGCTGGAGTCCGGCCGGCGCTACTGGTGGAAGGTCCGGGTCTGGGATAATCGGGGGCAGCTCTCGGCCTGGAGCGAGCCGGCCTTTTGGGAGATGGGCCTGCTCAACCCTGTGGAGTGGCAGGCGGAGTGGATTCAGCCGGACCTGGCCGAAGACGTCTCTGTCCCGCCGCCCTGTCCCCTGCTGCGGACAACCTTTCCCGTGGCGGGTAACGTGCAAAGCGCCCGGGCCTACGTCACCAGCCTGGGCCTGTATGAAATGGAGCTGAACGGGCAGCGCGTCGGCGACCTGCTCTTCACCCCTGGTTGGACCAGTTACCACAAACGCCTGCAGTATCAGACCTATGAGGTAACAGGCTATTTAAAGGCCGGCCTCAATGCCGTGGGCGTCACCCTGGGCGACGGCTGGTATCGCGGCTATTTAGGCTGGCACGGCCGGCGCAATGTTTACGGCCGGGACCTGGCCCTGCTGCTGCAACTGGTCATCGTTTATGCGGATGGCCGGGTGCAGGTCGCCGGCACAGACGCAAGCTGGAAAGCGGCCACCGGCCCCATTCTCAAGTCAGACATCTATAACGGCGAAAGCTATGACGCCCGGCTGGAAAGGGCGAGTTGGAGCACGGCCGGTTACGACGACCACGACTGGGCCGGCGTCCGGGTCGTCGAGCACAGCCAGGCTATCCTGGTGGCCCAGGCTGGCCCGCCCGTGCGCCGCATTGAAGAGCTACGGCCGGCCGGCCTGGTTCGTACCCTGGCCGGGGAAACCGTCGTGGACATGGGCCAGAATATGGTCGGCTGGGTACGTTTGCAGGTCCAGGGCCAGGCCGGCGACGTGGTCACGCTCAGGCACGCCGAGACGCTTGACCAACAAGGCAATCTGTACACCGAAAACCTGCGCAGCGCCCAACAGACCGACCAGTACGTCCTGAAAGGCGGCGGGGAGGAGGTTTACGAGCCGCACTTCACCTTCCACGGTTTCCGCTACGTGGCCGTCGCGGGCTATCCTGGCGAGCTAACCCTGGACAGGATAACCGGCATCGTCATTCACTCGGACACTCCCCCGACCGGCCACTTTGAATGTTCCCGGCCGTTGCTCAACCAGTTACAGCGCAACATTGTCTGGGGACAAAAAGGCAACTTTTTGGAGGTCCCGACCGATTGCCCGCAGCGCGACGAGCGGCTGGGCTGGACCGGAGACGCCCAGGTCTTCCTGCGCACGGCCTGCTTTAATAGGAATGTGGCCGGCTTTTTCACCAGGTGGCTCAAAGATCTGGCCGCCGACCAATACGAAGACGGCTGCGTCCCCCACGTCATTCCCGACGTTTTAGGCAAGGGCGGTTCGGCCGCCTGGGGCGACGCGGCCGTCATTGGCCCGTGGACGATCTACCTGTGTTACGGCGACACCCGTATCCTGGCCGAACAGTACGATAGCATGGCCGCCTGGGTGAATTACGTCTGGCGGCAGGCCGGCGACCGGCTGATCTGGGATAGCGGTTCCCACTTTGGCGACTGGCTGGCCATCAACTCGACCAACCCCGGCTCTCCCTATGCGGTCACGGACGTGGAACTGATTGCCACAGCCTTTTTTGCCTATTCGACCAGCATCGTCCAACAGGCGGCGCGCGTCCTGGGGAAAGAGGAGGAGGCCGCGACCTACGCCCACTTGCTGGCCCAAATCAAAGCTGCTTTCGGCCGGGAATTTGTCACCCCCAACGGCCGCCTGGCCAGTAATACCCAGACGGCCTACATCCTGGCCCTGATGTTCGATCTCCTACCGCCGTCGCTCCACGCCGGGGCGGCCCGCCGCCTGGCCGAAGACGTGCGTAAGCGCGGGCATCACTTAACGACCGGCTTTGTGGGCACACCCTATTTATGCCACGTGCTCAGCCGCTATGGTTATCTCGACCTGGCCTACGCCTTGCTGGAACAGGAAAGTTATCCCTCCTGGCTCTATCCCGTTACCCAGGGGGCGACCACCATTTGGGAGCGTTGGGATGGCCTGAAGCCGGACGGGACGTTTCAGGACCCCAGCATGAACTCCCTCAACCACTACGCTTACGGGGCTATTGGCGAGTGGTTGTATCGCGTGGTGGCCGGGATTGAGGTTGATCCTGGCGCGCCCGGCTACAAGCGCATTCTCATCCGGCCGCAACCGGGCGGGCAGTTAACCTCCGCCGGGGCCTGGCTGGATTCGATGGTCGGCCGGATCGAGTCCAGGTGGGCGCTGGAGAACGGCCGCTTTGAACTGGCCGTGACCATACCGGCCAACACCGAGGCCATCGTCCACCTGCCGGCGCCCTCGCTTGTCGCCGTTACCGAGCAGGGCCTGCCCCTGGGCCAGGTGGAGGCTATTCACGAAATCCAGCAAGAGAATGGCCAGGTGATCGTCAAGCTAGGGTCCGGCCGTTACCGGTTCAGTTGGCCGGCCGCGACGCCTGTAGCTGATGAACGAGAGGAATGATGCCCCCATATTAACCTATCTGGCGATGGCCACTTCCTACTCAACGCTGCCCTCTGCGGCAAGTACGCGGAGATACTCGTAGATTGCTAGAAGTTCGTCGTCAGTGAAGGTAGCTGAATAGGTTGCCCAGGGCATTTGCTCGCCGTCGAGTAACTGTCCGTCTGGATCGACGCCGGTGCGGATCGTGGTGATAAACTCCTCGGCGCTCCAGGCGGCGACGAGTGGTGGCAGCGGCGGGCCGACAGGCACAAACCCTTCCGGATCGCCGCCCATCAAGTTTACGCCATGACAATCCCGGCACATTGAGAAGTTGACAAGGTACTCGCCGTAATCAACTGTCGGGCCAGCGGGTGGCGCCCCAGTGGATTCTGGAACATCAGATTGAACAGCGGTGGGGAACAGACCTGTGCCTACGGCCACCAGCCCCAGGAAATTCAGCCGCGTCTCTGGAACCTCGTGCTCGACGGCCGGCTGTGAGCGCAGATAAGCTACCAGTGCTTCCACGTCCTGGTCACTCAGGTGGCGTAGATACTGTGAGGGCATAATCACCAGGGCATTTCCATCCCGGCCGATGCCCTCACGGATTGCCCGGCCGATCTCGCCATCAGTCCACTGGTCCAGGTTCCCGCCCGCAGTCAGATTGGGCGCTGCAATCGTGCCAAAGGGCGCCTCAATGAAATTGAGCACAGTGCCATCCAGAGGCAGATCCCCTGTGCTGGAATGGCATGTCGTACACAAATGGGCCAGGCGCTCGCCGCGCGCAATCTGCTCTGGCGAGTGGTTGGCCTGGAGATTGGACGCGGGGCGTGCTGCCGGGGCCTCGATACGGATGAGGCCGACCAATGCTATCCCACCTAGTAAGAACAATACCACTGCTAACAGCCCACTGAGAATGCTGCCAGCCCATTTGAAAAGCGCCCGTTCACTGCGCCGGACGCGCAGTGCCAGCAAGCTGAACAACAGGCCAACCGTGATGGTGATAAGAATGCCAATCATTCCTTGTCTTCTAGCGAGATTTCATAGACGGCTGTTTTATCTCCAGGATACCACAGCCGATAAACGATGTCCCAAACCAACCCAAGAACGCCAACGCAGATTAGCCGGCGCGCGCTGTGCTTCGCTACCATTAAGTCGGCGCGCGACACCCTCAACAGTTGGTCCAAGCCTTTCTCCCTTAAATGTGCAAGGAGCGAGTGTCACCTGCGGATTGTTCCTGATGCGCTTGGCCTTTCCTGTCTTCGCGGGGGTCATGAAATACACTTTTCCGTCCCCGGTCATGGTCCCAACTGGGGTGCTGACTGCCTGACCACTGCGGCGGAAAGTGGTCAATAAGGCAACTTGGGCGACGTCGGGTTGAGCAAATGCGGGCTGTTCAGCCCTTGCTATGCTTTGAGTGCTCATGGGTGGTTATCTCCAGCGGTTTATTCGGAAGGTAAAATGCCTTGAGTCACTACCTGTACGATATTTTCGACAAACTGTCGCTCGGCCGTATCAAACGGATTTTCGCCGAGCAGTTGCCGCAAGAAACCATAGTGATGGACTGCTGCCAACAGGAGGATGGCAATGCTTAAGGCAGGCAGTTGAGGCTTGATCCGCCCCAACCGCTGCTCTTCCTCAATATAGGCCGCTACACGTTCGTGGAGGTGCTGTGGTTTCCCCCCGATTTGTCTGAGCGCTTCACGAAAGCGAGTGAGTAAAACGGTATCGGCGAAAAAGGATGCATTCATGGGAATGAGTTGCTCATAGTAACTCAAAACGGCAAGGGCAATTTCTACCAGGTTTTCTCGCACCGTTTTTGTCCCTGCCACCTGGTTATCGAGAGTGCCAACCAGGATCGGCAAATGCTTCTGCAAAACGGCAAAGAAGACATCCTCTTTATGGTCGAAATGCCTGTAAAGCGCTCCTTCTGACAAGCCAGTTGCCTGGGCGATTTCCTTGGTCGTTACTCGTGCAAGCCCCTTCGTTTGAATCAGCTTCTCGACTGCATCCACAATTTGCCGGTGTGTTTCCTCTCGCATATGCTTCTCTCTCAATATGTGAGTGAGTGTTTACTCACAGCCACAGTATAGCAAGATAAGGGACGAGTGTCAATGGGGTAGTCGTGGCTGCAATTAGTGAGGTGCAGCCTGGGGTGGGCGGCCGGCAATGGGCCAGGCTACTCCAGTAATCGCGTTATGCTATACTACCGCCTGTACTCGTAACAAGAGTTGACCTGACTTCTGGCTTAACATGGACTGGCTATGGCAGGACCCCTTGCCCAACTACCAGTTGGCCTTGGCCAAAATTATCACCACCAACGAGGCTTTTCCGGCCGGACTACGACAATTGTACCAGGGTTTCCGTGACTTCTTGAAGTAATCCCATGTATCTAGTGGAGGTAAATGGCTTACCGCTACCACCGCTTCTCCTAAAGCTGATCGAGCAAAACCAGTGGAAGCGCCCGGAGGATACGGCCGTACTGGCGGAGTTAACTGGCAGCGAACGTGCTGATGAATTTGATTTTCTCACTATAGAGAGTATGCGTCGGGAGACTAGTGGAAACCATCACCTGGCAAATGATGAAAAACTGGCGCATATTTATGCCCTTGCTTCATCAAAGCACATGGAAGCGCCCATGGAGGATTCAACGGTGCTCGACGTGGATTATGCAGTCATCATTGCCATGAACTGGGATGAAGAAGCTATTTGCCTGGATTACCGTACTTCACCTGACAATCCAAGAGTAATGATGTGCCAGTGGGGTGATGAAGGTGCGCGCTGGAAAGTCATCGCCCCAGATTTTACGTCCTTTGTGTTGTATCTGGGTTTATGATAGGCAACGGCCGCAAGTGACATTCTGGCTGAAAGACTATGGAAAAGCAAAAACAACAGCACAGATCACAGAGTATGTCACGCGCTGCCCTGATCTTTGCATGGTTGCCGATGTTGTTTATAACGATTGGAAACGCCCTAACTGCCTGGCATCGATACCAACCATACGAAACTAACCAGATTCAGATCGAGCTATTTACTGCCTGGTCTGAGACCGAGAAGGCTCTAAGAATTCAAGAAATGCCGGCCGTTGAACCGGCCAGGAAAGGTGAATGGTTTACAGTCAAGAGCATCACAGTACGCGAGGAGAGAAGTAAACTCTGCATATTCAAATGCACTACATTATACGTGACGGTCAGCCTGGCTGAAGAATCCCGGCCGGTCGAGATTGTTATTAAAGATTTATCCAGGAATGGTCTACAGAACCTTATGGAGGTAACACCGCTCAATATTGGTTTCCCAATTCGTTCGGTGGTTCCGGTTACTGTTTACCCAGATGAATGAATTGATGACAAAGGCCCGTTTTCTCCGAACCCCGCAGGAAGAGCGCTCCCAATGAGAAACGCTGTTTGCGCCGCTCAGCGAAGCGCAGGCTGATAGCTAATCCTGTTTGCCAAAATAGAATAGATGTTCTAAAATAGAGGCAACCTCTTATTCATAAAGTGGGATAACAAGTCATCTGAACTAAAATCAGGAGAACTGATGTCCACTCAAATTCAAGCGGAGCATTTCACGAACGCGCTCTACACGTTGCTTGATGAGACATTCGACAACGTGCAGGGTTACTTCCTCGACGGGGGCACGTCTATGTTCGAGACGCTGGCCACGATTTCCGCTGCGGAAGCATCGGTGCCGGTGGGCGGCAAGTGCGCCACGCTGGCCGCGCAGGTGAAGCACGTGGCCTTTTATCTGGACGTGACAGAGCGCAGCGTGCGCACGCAACAGAACGAGCGGCAGGACTGGGGCAAGATCTGGCGAGAGACCGCGGCCGTCACCCCCGAAGAATGGGAGGCGATCAAGACGGAACTGCGTGAAAGCTATAACCGCATCAAGCAACTTATCAACGATACGGTCGAGTGGCCGGGTGAGCAGCACATCGGTGGGGCCATAGCAGTCATCGTCCACACTGCCTATCACCTGGGTGAGATTCGACAGGCCTTGTGCAGCCTGAAACCATAACTCAGGTGACTGTCACTTACGGAAGTGACGGTCACCCCAAAAGGAGAAAAGTATGAGCGGAGTTCGAGTTTTGGTCGGCACCCGCAAGGGTGCGTTTATTCTTACTTCAGACGCCAAGCGCGAACGGTGGGACGTCAGCAGCCCCCACTTTGCCGGCTGGGAGATTTACCACCTCAAGGGATCACCGGTTGACCCGAATCGGCTGTATGCGTCGCAGTCCAGCGACTGGTTCGGACAGGTGATCCATCGCTCCAACGACGGCGGCGAGACCTGGGCGCCCGTGGGGAACGAGTTCGTGTATGACGGCGTCCCCGGTACCCACCAGTGGTACGACGGTACGCAACACCCCTGGGAGTTCAAGCGTGTCTGGCACCTCGAACCGTCGCTGACCGATCCGGACACGGTCTACGCCGGGGTGGAAGACGCCGCCTTGTTCCGCACAAGCGACGGCGGGCAGACGTGGCAGGAACTCCCCGGCCTGCGCACGGCCAAAGGACAACTCTGGCAACCGGGCGCCGGTGGGATGTGCCTGCACACGATCATTCTGGACCCGGGCGATCCCGACCGGATCTTCATCGCTATCTCGGCCGCGGGCGCGTTCCGCACCGACGACGGTGGCCAGACGTGGCGGCCGGTGAACAACGGCCTGAAATCTCCGTATGAGCTGCCGGACCCGGATGCCGAGGTCGGCCATTGTGTTCACCGCATTGCCATGCACCCGGGGCGGCCGAACGTCTTGTTCATGCAGAAGCACTGGGACGTCATGCGTAGCGACGATGGCGGCGAGTCGTGGCACGAGGTCAGCGGCAACTTGCCGAGCGACTTCGGATTTCCAATCGCCGTTCACGCCCACGAGCCGGACACCATCTACGTCGTCCCGATCAAGAGCGACTCGGAGCATTATCCGCCCGATGGCAAGCTGCGCGTCTACCGCAGCCGGACGGGCGGAAACGAGTGGGAGGCGCTCACCAAAGGCCTGCCGCAAAGCGACTGCTACGTCAACGTCTTACGCGATGCCATGGCCGTTGACTCGCTCGATCCTTGCGGCGTATACTTCGGCACCACCGGCGGGCAGGTGTACGCCTCGGCCGATTCCGGCGACAGTTGGGCGCCCATCGTCCGAGATTTGCCGGCCGTGTTGTCTGTCGAGGTGCAAACAGTGACATGATACGCATCGTTCTCCCGTACCATCTGGGGACATTGGCCCACGTTGGCAAAGAGGTCACGCTTCAGGTTGAGGGTCCGGTTACGCAGCGCTCGGTTCTGGACGCCCTGGAGGCACAGTATCCGGTGCTGCGCGGGACGATTCGCGACCACGCCACGCAACAGCGCCGGCCGTTCATCCGGTTCTTCGCCTGTGGAGAGGATTTGTCGCACCAGCCGCCGGATGCCCCTCTGCCCGAGGCAGTGGCGCTAGGCGCCGAGCCTTTTCGGGTTGTCGGCGCCATGGCCGGAGGCTAGGTAGCAGGCTGGCAAGGCGCTCAAAATGAATCTTCGAGTCGTGGGGCGGCTCTTCCGCGCGTTTGCATGACTTCTTGAAGTAGCCATAATTACATCTATCACCAAAGCCTGTTTTCTTGTTTTTAGAGATTGGCGATCAGACAGTGGAGATTGATGGAGGTTATTGGCTATGAACGAACCGTATAAATACGTTTTGCCGGAAAGCGAGTTGCCGAAGGCCTGGTACAACATCAACGCCGACATGCCTGTGCCGCCGGCGCCGGTCTTGCACCCGGCAACCAGGGAGCCGGTGACGCCGGACTTTCTCAGCGTTCTCTTTCCCATGAGCCTGATCATGCAGGAAATGAGTCCCGAGCGCTGGGTCGAGATTCCCGAACCGGTGCGGGAGATCTACAAGCTGTGGCGGCCGACGCCTCTTTTCCGCGCCCGCCGCCTGGAGAAGGCGCTGGACACGCCGGCCCGTATCTACTACAAGTACGAAGGAGTCAGTCCGGTCGGCTCGCACAAGCCCAACACGGCCGTAGCCCAGGCATTCTTCAACAAGCAGGAAGGAACAAAGGCGCTGACGACGGAAACCGGAGCCGGCCAGTGGGGTTCGGCGCTGGCCATGGCCTGCAGCTTCTTTGACCTCGACCTGGAAGTGTACATGGTCAAGATCTCCTACGAGCAGAAGCCTTATCGCCGGGTGCTGATGCAAACGTACGGAGCGCAGGTCTTCGCCAGTCCGACCGATCGCACCCATTACGGCCGCCGTCTGCTGGAAGAAGAGCCTGACAACCCCGGCTCCCTGGGCATCGCCATCTCCGAGGCCGTGGAAGCGGCCGCTACCTCCGGCGGCCGCAAGAAATACAGCCTTGGCTCCGTTCTCAACCACGTCCTGATGCACCAGACCGTCATTGGGCTGGAGGCCTTGCAACAACTGGAAGCGGCTGGCGACTATCCCGACCTGGTCGTCGGCTGCGTCGGTGGCGGCTCCAACTTTGCCGGCCTAGCCTACCCGTTCGTGCATCGGAACCTGACCCAGGGAGCCACGACCCGCATTGTGGCCGTCGAGCCGGCTTCCTGCCCTTCGCTGACCAGGGGTTCCTACGCCTTTGATTATGGCGACACGGCCGGCACAGCCCCGATTGTCAAAATGTATACCCTGGGCCACACCTTCGTCCCGCCCGGCATCCACGCCGGCGGGTTGCGCTACCACGGCATGGCCCCCAGCGTCAGCGCCCTGGTCGAACACGGGACCATCGAAGCCCGCGCCGTGCCGCAACTGGCCACTTTCGAAGCGGCGACCACCTTTGCCAGGGCCGAGGGCATCGTGCCCGCGCCGGAATCGGCCCACGCCATCCGGGTCGTCATAGACGAAGCCCTGCGCTGTAAAGAGAGCGGCGAGCGGCGGGTGATTGCCTTTAACCTCTCCGGCCACGGCCACTTCGACATGGCCGCCTACGACGCCTTCCAACGTGGCGCCCTGGAAGATTACGCGTACCCGGCCGAGGCGATTGAAGCAGCAATGACCCAGCTACCCGCTGTTGCGTTTTGATGACGGACGGGTTAGCGGGCGGTCCAGCCACCGTCTATAACCAGCGCGGTCCCCGTCATAAAACTGGCAGCATCGCTGGCCAAAAAGAGGATGGCGCCGGCCAGTTCTTCCGGCTCGCCCCAGCGTCCCAGGGGAATCCGGCTGATGAAAGCCTGGTAGGTAGCAGGGTCGTTCAATAACTGCTCGTTCATCTCGGTCCGGAACGGACCAGGCAGGATGGCGTTGACGGTGACCCGATGGGGCGCCCACTCCAGCGCCAGGGCCCGGGTGAGCTGCAGGATAGCTCCTTTGCTACTGGCGTAAGCCGTGCGGTTGGGCAGGCCGACCAGGGAAAGCATCGAGCCGATGTTGATCACTCGTCCATGCCGGCTGGCCTGCAAATGGGCGGCCGCCGCACGGCACATCAGCCAGACGCCGGTCACGTTGGTCGCCATCACCTGCTGGAAATCGGCCGGCGTTAACTGTTCAATGGGGCCGCGAATGTTGATGCCGGCGTTATTGACCAGGATGTCAACGCCGCCCAGGTCGGCCGCAATCTGGGCCACCCTGGCCTCTACCTGTTCCGGCGCAGTGACGTCGCAGGTGTAGCCCCGGCACGGTACGCCGGCGCTGGCCTGCAGTTGGGCGGCGGCCACGGCCGCCGCGCCAGGCTGGCGGCTGAGGATGGCGATGGAAGCGCCGGCCCCGGCCAGCGCCTCGGCCAGCGCCTGGCCCAGACCCCGGTTGCCACCGGTGATAACAGCCACCCGGCCGTCGAGCCGGAATTGATCAAGCGTGTTTGCCATAAATTACCCTCCCGGAGGTTGGCGATTGCCTCGTTTGAACCTCCGGGAGGGTAATTTTACAAATTGGTCAAAAAATGAACATCTTTTGAGCTGGACAACGGCCGCCGGATTCAAGTAAGCTGATCCCACCATGCGAAATTTGATTCCCCACTTTGTCCATCAACAGCGCCAGGCCGGGCGACGAGTGGGCCAGTTCAAGGCAGTTTCCCTATTTATTGACATTTCCGGCTTCACGGCCCTGACCGAAGCCTTAATGCAACACCGCAAGGCCGGCGCCGAGGCGCTGACTGAGGCCATGAACGGCGTTTTTTCGCCGCTGGTGGAAGTGGTTTACGGGCATGGTGGCTTTATCTCCACCTTTGCCGGCGACGCTTTTACGGCGCTTTTCCCGCTTCGCCGTCAAGGCGCCATCTGGCGCGCTGCCCAGGTGGCCCGTTTCGTCCAGGAGTTCTTTGCCGAAAACGGCCGCGTCCAGACGAAATACGGCGACTTTACCCTGGGGGTGAAAGCAGGCCTGGGCCTCGGCCGGGTCGAGTGGGGCATCGTCGGGGCGGAGGGACGAAACGCCTATTTCTTCCGTGGCCCGGCCATTGAGAACTGCATCGCTGCCGAGCGGTTGGCGGCCCAGGGCGAGATCATCGCCAGTTCTGAATTCGCGCAGGCCGCAGCGACGGCCAGCCGGATGGCCGCGCAAGGGGGCTATTCCCTATTGGCGCCAGGTGCGGCCGGGCTACCGGCCGGAAGAGGCAGGCGCCCGGCCGCCTTGAAGCCGGAAGCGTTGCGGCCGTTTGTGCTCGATGCGGTCATAGACCTGGACGCGCCGGCCGAGTTCCGCGACGTAGCCAGCGTCTTCATCTCCTTTGACGGGCTGGAAGCGGTGAGCGCCCTCGACGCCTTTGTCAGTCGCGTCCTGGAACTGGTGGCCAGCTATGGCGGCTATTTCAACAAGCTGGATTTTGGCGACAAGGGCGGCGTCCTCCTCGTTCTCTTTGGTGCGCCGGTGGCTCACGAGACAGAGTTGGAACGGGCGGCCGACTTTCTGCTCGCCCTGCGCAGCCAGGCCTGGCAGGTCAGGTGGCGGGCCGGGCTTTCCTTCGATACCGTTTACGCCGGTTTCCTGGGCGGCCAGGAGCGCAGCGAATACACGGCCATTGGCGACGCCGTCAACCTGTCGGCCCGGCTCATGGCCGCTGCGCCCTGGGGCGAGCAATGGGCCAGTGTCCAGACGGCCGAACGCCTGAAGAGCAGAGGATACCAGTTTGATCGCCTGGGCGCCTATACCTTCAAGGGCAAAAACGAGCCGGTCATGGTCTCCCGTCTGGTGGGCCGCCAGAGCACGCCCGAAGCCCGCTTTTTCACCGGGGCCTTCGTCGGCCGGTCGGCCGAAGTGGCCCGGTTGGCGGCCTGGCTTGAGCCGATTTTTCAGGGACAGGGTGCCGGCCTCATAACCATTCACGGCGGGCCGGGGATGGGTAAGAGCCGGCTCGTCTATGAATGCCAGCAGCGGTTGGCCCAGCGCGCCGGCGAAGCAGCGACGCCGCAATGGTTTTTCTGCCCGGCCGAAGAAATTTTGCGCCAGTCGCTCCACCCCTTCAAGCACTTCCTGCGCCATTATTTTTCCCACTCCCCTGATCATACGGCCGAAGAAAACCTGGCCCTCTTTCACCAGGTCCTGGACACAGTGATTGCCGACTTGCAGCACTCAGATGTGGCCGAAAAAGCAGGCTTCTTGGTTGAAGAGTTGGCCCGCAGCCACCCGTTCCTGGCGGCGCTGGTAGACCTGCGCTGGGAAGGCTCTCTGTATGAGCAACTGGAGCCAAAGCTACGCTTTGAGAATACGCTGGCGGCCTTCAAAGCCCTGGTGAAAGGAGAAAGCCTGCGCCGGCCGGTGGTGCTGCATGTCGAGGACGCTCATTGGTTGGATGCCGACTCACGGGAACTGCTCAAACTCTTGCTGCGCAACCTGGCCGCCTATCCTGTGGCCGTTATCTGTACCGGCCGTTCCGGGGACGACGGCGGCCGCATCGCGCTGGAAGTAGACCCTGGCGTCAAGCAACAATTCATGGACCTGGGCGAACTGCCGCTGGCCGCCGCCCGTGAGCTGGCCACGCAACTTCTGGCCGGCGCTCAAGGCCATTCCCTACCCATCAGTGACGAATTAGCGGCCTTTCTGGCCGAAAAGACGAGCGGTAATCCCTTTTTCGTGGAACAACTGCTGCTGGATTTTCGCGAACGGGGGCTGTTGCGGGTCGAAGATGGCGCCTGGTGGGCCGGCCAGGAAGAGATGGCCGAAGTGCCGGCGACGATTAACGCCGTGCTGGTGGCCCGGCTGGATCGGCTGGCGGCGCAGATCAAGGCCGTGGTGCAGACGGCGGCCGTGCTGGGCCAGGAGTTTGAGGTCCAGGTCCTGTCGCAGATGCTGAAAGACGACGCCCATCTGCCGGCCAAGGTGAAACGGGCCGAGACCGAAGCCATCTGGTCGGCTTTGAGTGAGGTCCGCTACATCTTCCGCCACGCCCTCTTGCGCGACGCCGCTTACGCCATGCAGTTGCACGCCCGCTTACGGGAGTTGCATCGCCTGGCGGCCGGAGTAATTGAGCAGGTTTATGCCGCCGACCTGGCCCCCCACTACCCCGACCTGGCCTATCATTACTGCAAAGCCGAAGAGGTTGCCCACGAGCGGCGTTATGTCAAGCTGGTGGCCGAAATGGCCCGAGCCGCCTACGCCAATACAACGGCCATTGCCGCCTACGAACGGCTGCTGGCCCTGGAGCCCGAGGAAGCGCAAATTGAAGTGCTGCTCCAGTTGGGCGCTACCCTGGAATTGGTGGGGCGCTGGTCGGAAGCAGGAACGCACTATCATCACGCCCTGGCCCTGGCCGAGGCCACGGCCGACGCCGCGGCCGCCACCCGTAGCCGGCGGGCCATTGGTAGCCTGCTGTCGAACGCCGGCAATTTTGACCGGGCGCTGGCCTGGTTGGAACAGGCCCAGGCCGGGTTTGAGGCCCTGGGCGACCCCGTGGGGGTCAGCCAGGTTTGGGCCGAAAGCGGGATTCTCTTCTGGCGGCAGGGCGACTATGGCCGGGCCGAAAGTTACCTGGAGGCCAGCCTGAAGCTGGCCCAGGCGGCCGGAGACCGGCCGGGGCTGGCCCTGGTCTTCAACCACCTGGGCAACGTTTATTTCCTCCAGGGTCATTATAAGGCCGCCAGGAAACAGTACGCCGAAAGCCTTGCTTTGCGCCGGGAACTGAACGACCGGCGGGGCGTGGCCGGCTCGCTGAACAACCTGGGTAATATCGCCTACGCCCAGGACGATTACGCCACCGCCAAAGCCTACCTGGAGGAGAGCCTGGCCCTGCGGCGGGAAATGGGCGACAAGTGGGGGGTGGCCAATTCGATTAACAGCCTGGCGGCCGTGGCCCACGAGCAGGGAGACTACGTGACGGCCCGCGCCCGGCTGGAAGAGAGCCTGGCCCTCTACCGGGAATTAGGTGACAGGCGCAGCACCGCCCTCCTGCTGGCGAACGTGGGTACGGTGGTGCGTGACCTGGGCGACTATGCCGCCGCCCGGCCGCTGCTGGAGGAAGGTTTGGCCCTAAGCCGGGAGATTGGCGATAAGGAGGGCTGCATCCACGCCCTGGAAGGCCTGACGCGCATGGAACTGGACGAGGGCCACATCCAGTCCGCCCGGGCGCGGGGCGAGGAGACGGTGGCGCTGGCGCGGGAAGTGGGCTTCAAGCGAGGCCTGGCCTACGGCCTCAGTTACCTGGGCTACATTGCCTCTCTGGAAGGGGAAAGCGAGAAGGCCAGGGCCTACCTGGTGGAAGGCCTGGTTTTGCAGCAGGAGATGAGCGACAAACGGGGCATCGCCTTTGCCCTCATTGGCCTGGGAAGCCTGGCGTTGGAAAAAGGATTGGCGGCCGACCGGGCCGTGCTGGCTACGCGGCTGGCGGCCGCGGCCGGCACGCTGACTGAGGCGACCGGGGTGGTCATGGGGCCGTTCATGCGCTCCCTCTACGAACGGACGGCCGGGGCGGCTCGCCGGACCCTGGGCGAAACGGCCTTTGCCGCTGCCTGGCTGGAAGGCCAGACCCTGGCTGCCAACGGTGCCAGTGCAGCGATCACTTATGCACTTGAGAGCTAAGGGCTACATTGTCACAGGGCCGGTCGGCTCATGGTGCAAGCCTGTCTTGAGCCTGTCAAGGGCTTACCGTTACCGGCAGCAATTCTCAATCTAAAATTCTATCTCTGGAAAAACCTGCCTTTTGGAGCAATTTTACAGCCGCTACCTCTGGTCAGATTGAGAATTGCTGAATGCTAATCGGGGTATTGTGACGCTGGCTATTTTATTCTGTATAATTTCAGGAAAGCTAAGAACGTAATGGCAGGGGGCCTATCCCTCTGCAGCAGAACTGTTTGTGAATCCAATATACCAGTTGGGTGTCGTTATTTACTAAAATGTTACTCATGCAAAAATGGCTTGTGAGGGTGTGAGCCGTGGGTAAGCATCCTGATCGTAGCACTCTGATTTACCTACTATTAGTCCTGCTCGCTGCCATTGCGTTTTTCCTTTTCTTCCAACAGCAATCCGCTTTGTCGGCTGACAGTATCCAACGACTTAGCAGAAAATCAAACACGCTCAGTTATCTTCCTTTTATTATTAGGCAACCACCTAACGCTACCTGGGTTCCTTTGGGCTTCGCCGGTGAAAGCGCAACTGATCTGTACCTGGACCCCGACCTGCCTGGACATGCCTATGCAAGCATTTTTCTAGTTGGCCTTTTTGAAACCTACGATGATGGCGCTACTTGGACACAACAGCAAATTTATAGCCGAATCTATGATATAGATGTTCACCCAATAACCCATACGACGATGTATCTCGCCACGTGGTCGTCATACGGCATGTATTGGACGCAAAATGGCGGAGATTCTTGGGAGCCGATACCCGGCTGGTCTTCTCTATCTCCAACGTTATACAGCGTTGCTCTCCATCCACTTACCCCAACGATCATGCTGGCAGGGTCGGGTAACTGGGAGCCTGTTGGCGGTGAGATTTTCAAGACGGTAAATGGGGGGCAGAATTGGTACCTCGTATCTCCCATGTTCACCAATGCCTTAACCTTTGCCTTTGATCCTATTTCGCCAACTGTTGTTTACGCGGGCACCAAATTAGCCGGTGTCCAAAAAAGTACGGATGCTGGCAATTCCTGGTTTGCTGCCAATAACGGCCTACCTACAGGCTCAACTGGGGCGCACGATATTCACGTCGTGCTGCATCCTGATCTGCCCCAAAGAGTTTATGCAGCGACCTCATTAGGTGTGTACGTCAGTGAAGATCGGGCTGAAAACTGGCAAGCGTTATGGGAGGGGGTAGATGCTAATTTCCTTCTTTTTGATCCGCATATTTCTTCTACAGTTTACCTCGGTGCGAGTGACGGCGTATTTGTAAGTTATGACACAGGATTTAATTGGTCTCCGCTAGGTCAGTGTGGTATAGGCGTATCAGTGAAACGATTAGCGCCCGACCCATATGACACTAATGTGATTTGGGCTGCGACCAATAACGGTTTGTGGCAGTGTATCTTGGAGTAAAGCGAACTGTACGTTAAATCAGGTTTGGTGTTGGAACCAAGAGGAGGTTTTACAGCAAGCAAGTTTTAGAAAGAAGCAGATCGGCCGTTAAGTCAGTTTGGGCGGTTAAAGCCAAATACGGGGTGCTCTTACTAAAAGTAAAGGAGGGAATTCCCAATGAGCTACCTAAAAAACCTGTTCTTTAAGAGAGCCTTTATTTTACTGGCTGCTTTCCTATTGTTGAGTTTATTGGTTTTAGGTGTAAATCGGTCTTCGACACCTATCCTTACCGCAGCAGATTCAAGAACCCTGCCAAACGATTTGGTATATGTGCCAGAAGCTATCCGCGAACAGGAAGCCGAGATCACCATGGAAAGAGGCATATCAGGTTGGGAACCAGGTTGGTCTCAAACCTCAGATTTTATGCTAGGCACGGTTGCTGTATCAATCATACTGCCCAACTGCAATGGGCAAATTGACCCCTGCACACAAGGCGGTTGGGCTTCCAGTGATGTCAATTTGGTTCTGAGCGAAGTTCAAAATGCGCTCAATTGGTGGGAGGCCCGCGCAGTAGATACAGGAACCAGTGTTGATTTTCACATCACAGCAGGCTCACCCTTGATTGTACCTACAAACTATGAACCTATTGATCGGCCAGGTGGCGGGGCTTCGCTGTGTGGTGAGGAAGGACTTTGGGTTGACAATGTAACGGCGAACCTGGGTTACGATGATTACCCTCCAGGGGGTAGTTCTTACCTATTGGAAGTGCGTGAGTACGATAACGATCTGCGTGATCAGAACAACACCGACTGGGCCTTCACCATCTTTGTAGTTGATTCCAGCAATAACCCCGATGGGTTTTTTGCACCTGTAAATTGTGGTGTTCAGATTGAAGTAGCTGCCTGGGCTTATCTCGCCGGCCCCTTCTTTGCTATGAATACCATCAACAATGGGT
>JAKEFB010000233.1 GCA_022616275.1 Chloroflexota bacterium | reverse complement strand
CTTGAAAACCAGTAGTGTCAGCTACCCTCTGTTCAAAAGTGACTGGCTTTGCTTTGCAAAGCTCAGTCACCTGAACGGCTACTCAAATCGGTTTATTGTTTGCGCCCAGTTTAAAACATCACCATGATGCAAGCATCCCCCCTAAGAACTGTTTCACAAACATAATCAGGCGGATAGCGTGCTCCTACCGGCGGAGGCGCCTTCTAAGTCGTTGGTCTTAGGACACGAGTCCATGCTGGTGAGCGTAAATAGCCGCCTGGGTGCGGTCGGCCAGGTTCAGCTTGCCAAGGATGTGGCTGACATGGGTCTTGACCGTCTTCTCGCTAATGTGGAGCGCCTGCCCAATTTCCCAGTTGTTCAGTCCGGTGGCGATCAAGCCTAACACTTCCAGCTCTCGTTCAGTCAAATTCCCCCAGGCCGGCTTCGGCTGCGTGGCGCCGGCCGTCACCTGGGTCATCAGCTTCCTGATGACTTCGTGGTGCAGTTGCGCCTCGCCTCGATGCGCGGCGCGAATAGCCTCCGCCAGATCATCCGGCGAGACATCCTTGAGCAGATAGCCGATGGCTCCAGCTTCGATGGCCGGGAAGACCTGGTCGTCCTCGGTGAAGCTCGTCAAAACAATCACCTGCGTTTCCGGCAAATCAGCTTTGATGCGACTCAAGGCCTTGATGCCGTCCATCTTGGGCATTACTAAATCGAGCAAGACTACGTCCGGCCGGTGTTGGCGAGCCAGCGCCACGGCTTCTTCGCCATTGGTGGCTTCTCCCACCAACGCCATATCGGCCTGCATCCCCAGGAAGACCTGCAGTCCCTGGCGCACAACCGCATGATCGTCGGCAATCAACACTTTAATTTTCTCGCTCATTATCTCGCTCCAGCGGCGCTTTAACCTGAATGCAGGTTCCCTTTCCTGGACTGGCGGTAATGGCCAGCGTTCCACCAAGCATTTCAGCGCGCTCCCGCATATTGACAAAACCGATACCCATCATGTCAGATTGTACTGACGCCATTTCAAAACCGACCCCGTGGTCTTCTACCGCGACATATATCGTGCCATCTGCCTGACTCACCGTCACCGTTGCCTGGTCGGTTTGGGCATGTTTGACGACATTATTGAGCGCCTCTTGAACAATGCCGAAAAGGTTGCGGGCCTGTTGGGGAGATAATCGTGGCTCATCCGTTACTTCCAGGGTCACTGATAAGTTGTCACGTTGATGGCGCATGGTCAGGTGCTGGCGCAAAGTGGGGATAAACCCCTGCGCCTCGATGGCGCTGGGACGAAGTTGGGCAATCAGAGAGCGCATTTCAGCCAGCGCAGATTCGGCCAGCTTTTGCAGGTGTTCCAGTTGAACGGCCGCTTCTTGTGGATTCTCCTCTAACATCAAGCATATCGCCCGAGTAGTCAGCGTCATACTAAAAAGCGTTTGGGTTACAGAATCGTGCAAATCCCGCGCCAGCCGGTTGCGCTCCTGGGTAACGGCCAGCTCTTCCACCTGGGCTGCATACGCCTGCAACTGCCGGTGCGCTTCCTGCAATTCCATGAGCAACTTTTGGCTATCCTGGCGCGCAGCGTCGGCCTGGATGGTGATATTGGCATAAGAACCAACGAAGAAGTAACCGGCGGCATAAAGAATGGCCAGACCTAACGCATTGCGCCACTCATAGGCCATCACTAATGACCCGGCCATCACTAGGGAAAAGAGACCCAACCAGGTAAAGGCAGTGCGGCGTGGGAGCATGAACATTGCCTGGCCGCTAAGAGGCAGGTATAAGGCGTTAAAGAAATCCTGGGGAGGACGAAAGAGTGAGAGAGCCGAGATAAGCCCCATTTGTAGAGTCAGATAGAGATGAGGATGCCAGCCAGCACGGTGGGAAAAATTGCGTTCAATAGCTACCAATAACAGGGCGAAGCTTACCAACAATGCGACAACCAACCACCGATGTGGGT
This sequence comes from Chloroflexota bacterium, assembly GCA_022616275.1. Taxonomy (GTDB): domain Bacteria; phylum Chloroflexota; class Anaerolineae; order Promineifilales; family Promineifilaceae. Next base: position 20,763 of record JAKEFB010000233.1, on the reverse strand, counting down.
GTGAGTACTCAAAGTAGAAGCCCAGACTGCGGATGGCAACGGCAAGAATGACCACATAACTGATACCGTAAAACAAAGTCGTCCGGTAACGGTTCATCCTGTGCTCCATCATAAGGGCTACGCCATGGTTTGTAACACAAAAGGAGCGTTACTGATTAAAGCGGAAACTGTTCTGGGTAACGGGCATAGGTGTACATGACGCCAGCCTCGACTCGCAGGAAAACGCCCTCGCCCCATTCGCGGGGACTTTGGCCGCCGCTGGCTACCTGCGCTTCCTCTAGCGCGGCGAACTCCGGGTGGTCGGCCGCCAGCACCACAGCCGTGCCGTGAACGATAATCGCCAGATCCACCCCCTGGTAATAGGCCAGGCTCACCGCCGGCCGCCTCACAATGTGGCTGGTCCGGGCGGCCGTGGCCACCGTCGGAATGCAAAAGCGGCCCCGGTAAAAGAGCGCGCCAATCGGGGCGACGCGCGGTTCCCCTTTGGCCGTCACTGTGGCCAGAGAGACCACCTGAAGACCCTGGAGATAACGGACTAATTGCCCGGCCGACAACGAGTGATCCGGCATTTCAAACGAGCTGCGCAGAAAGCTCCCCGCCTGCTCAATACTGCGCTCCAGCAGCGTCTGGAGCCGGGCCAGGTCCTCTGGCATCTCCTGCATCTTACGGCCGCAGCAATACCTTGCGCACCCCCGGCCGGGCGGCGTGGGTCAGAGCGGCTGTTCCCTCAGCCAGCGGATATTCCGCCTCGATCATCCGCCGGACGGCAATCTTGCCCTGGGCCAGCAGCCGCAGCGCTGGCTCAAACGGCCCGCAACGCGACCCCACCACCGTAATCTCCCCCACCACCAGCTTACTCAAATCCATCGTGGCCGCCCCGGCGAAGGTGCTCTTCATCACCAGCGTGCCCAGTGGCCGGACCAGCCGCAGCGAGTGGGCCAGGCCCGCCTCGTTGCCCGTCGCCTCGACCACAAAATCAAAGGAATCGTCGGCCATATCGCCGGCCAGTCCTGTCTCCAGCCCTAACTGCGCTGGCAGCGCCAGCGACGCCGGCAGCCGGCCGAGCATCGTCACCCGCGTCCCGGCCAGCGCCAGCACCTGGCCGATCAACATCCCCAGCCGGCCGGGCCCCACCACCGCCACCCGCGCCGTCGGCGGCACCACCAGTTGCTCCCGGATGCGCAACGCCGCCGCCAGCGGCTCGGTAAAGACCGCCTCCTCGTCAGGCACTTCGTCCGGCACCGGCCGCAAATTCACCAGCGGCAGCGTCACGTAGTCGGCAAAGATTCCATCCTTTTGAATAATGCCCAGGACCGTCCGCTGGGGGCAATGTTCCGGCCCCTCGCCCAGGCACACCCGGCATTGCCAGCAGCCCAGGTTGATCGTCCCCACGACGCGCTTGCCAACCCAGCTCGGCTCTTCGGTCGCCGCCTCCACCTGGCCGACAAACTCGTGGCCCAGCACCCCCTTGAATCCGCCATACCCCTTGACAATTTCCAGGTCGGTGGCGCAAATACCGGCCAGCCTCACCCGAACCAGCGCCTCCCCCGGCCCCGGCTCCGGCTTCGGGTAACCCTGCCGGTAACTCAACCGGCCGTCAGCCACGTACAATGCCTGCATTTACTTTATTTCCCACGTCATGCGCTTGTTTATATTATCTTTGCGCGAACTTTGGCCCTGCCAAAGTCTGCGCCTTTGCGTCAAATAAATCAAGGTGTAGCCGTCGCCTCCGGCGTCACCGTCGGCTCGGCCGCTGTTCCGGCCACCAACTGCTCCAGTAGCGCCTCCAGCTCCTCCACAATATCTTCCAATCCGCTCGGAACTTCCGCCTCCCAGCCGGCCTCGCGTACGCCGTCCGGGCCGCGCATCACAATCAGATTGGCCGTCTCGCCGGCCAGCAAATCCGTCGCCCCGGGCGTCATCTCCTCGTTCTCCAGCAGGCTGGTCGTCAGCGTCAACACCTGCGATACGGTCAACGTATCCGTATAACGCACTTCTTCGCTATCCACGGCTTCCATCCGGCCGTCATAATAGAGAACTAACTTCGCGCCGTCTTCGCGCTGATACTGTAACACCGCTTCCAACGGCACCAGCGGCTCTGGCCGGGGCAGTCCCTGGCCGGCCAGCTTTTCGGCCAGCAGGGCGTCGGCCGCCAGGTAAACCGGCAAAAGCGTCGTCGGCAACGACAGTTCCGGGCAGCGGATCCGAATGGCCTTCTCCCCTTCGACTGTACTGACAAACAGCGTCTCCAGGGCCACGCCTTCGCAGCCGGCCGTATACGCTTCGGCCAGCTCGTCCACTGCCAGTGCCTCCACCGCCGCCGGCAACGTCGTCGAGATCGTTGCCAGCGCTACCGGCCCCTCGACCTCCGGCTCCACTGCCGTCCATCGCCAGAGTTGGCCCTCGGCCGTCAGGGCCAGGGTGTGGCCGACGTCATAAACGCTGGCGCTACGCCGCAGCCCAACCACCGTGCCAGGCGGGAAGTGCGGCCCCAGGTGAGCCGCCGTGAAATTCTCCACGCTGGCCAATATTTGCGTATTCGTCAGCCACCCGGAGCCACTCAGGTCGGCCAGCGGCAGTTCATAAGAGAATTGAACGCAAAAGTCGCACCCCTCTGGTAGCTCCGCCATCGTTACCGTTCGCAGCACGGTCTGCAGTTCCAACAGGATGCCGGCCTGGTTAGTCAGCGTCACGCTTTCGCCGGTGGTCTCGTCCCGCAGTTCAATCTGGCTGGATACGTTGGCCACCAGGTGGCGGTTCAGTTCCAGGCCAGGAATGGCATAACTCAACACGGCGACCACCTCGTCAAAGGCCACCGGCGTGGCCGGCACGGGCGTCGGCGACGGCGGCCGGGTATCGGTTGGCATAGGGCTTGGCGCAGGTGTGTTGGTCGGGTACAACGTCGGCAGCACCCGCGCCGTCGGGGCCGGGCCGGCCGGCGTAGCCGGGAGCGCCGTAGGCGAGGCTGTCACCGCCTCCGCCGTGCCATCCGGCGGCGGCTGCCCACACCCCACCAGCCACACCAACCCTATCACCAGCCAGGCAACTCCGAAATACCTCGCCGGAAAATCTCTAATCTCCAATCTCCAATCCTTCGGACTGAGTCTCAGGACGAAGTCTCCAATCACAGAAACGGTATCTCCTCCTTTTCCCAGGCCACCAGCAAAGGCACGGCGTTAAAGATCGAGCTATACGTTCCGCTAAGCAGGCCCACAAACAACACACCAATAAACGGCCGGATAGACGCCCCGCCGAACAGCAAAATGGCCACCAGCACAAACATGGCGTTCAATTGCGTTGCCAGCGAACGATGGATGGTCTCCAGGACCGAGCGATTGACCAGCAGCTCAAAATCGTCGTGCGGCCGCTTGCGGCTATTTTCCCGAATGCGGTCAAAGACCACAATCGTATCCTGCAACGAAAAGCCGGCCACCGTCAGGGCGGCCGTCAGGAATAACGCGTCCACCTCCCAGCCGGCCACCAGTCCCATGATGGCAATAAAACCAAAGATAATCAGCAAATCGTGGAGCATGGCAATCACCGCGCAAGCCCCATAGCGCACCGAGTTCTGTACCTGCCGGAAAGTAAACATAATGTAAAACAAGACAGCCACGGCCGCAATCGTTACCGCCACAAAAGCGGCCCGTGTCACCTCCGCCCCCACCGCCGGGCTAACGCTTTGCACCGAGGTTGCTTCCGGGTCCAATGGCGCTACCCGGGTCGAAAGCGCTTCTTCGATAGCCTGGGCTTCCTCGGCCGTCACAAACTCCGTCCGGATCTGCCAGATGTTCGGTGAAACCTCGCCGCCAATAGAAGTGACGTTCGGATTGCTGATACCGAAATCGTTGAACACCTCCCGGATTACCGTCTCGCTGGCCGGTTCCAGAAACTGGACCTCAAAACGCGTCCCGCTCCGGAAATCCACCCCCAGGCGAAAAGGCAGTCCTGTGGTCACCAGAGAGATGATCATGGCCACAATCCCCACCCCAATGAGGCCGCCGGAAAGGAGAAAATAAAAACGACGGCGCTGGACCAGGTTAAACATCGCGCGCTTCCCCCATCACACGGCCAGCAGCCACTTCCGTTCCTGCAACCAGCCAGCCGCCCGCCCAATCACCAACCGGACAAAAGTCCGGGTAACGGTCACCGCTGTAAACATGCTGATCATCACCCCAATGGCCAGCGTCAGGGCAAAACCCTGGACAATGCTGGCCCCGAAGTTGCGGCCGAACGTCCACAAGATAAAACAGATCACCAGCGTGGCCACGTTCGAGTCCCGGATCGACGTCCAGGCCCGGTTAAACCCGACGTCTATCGCCTCCTCCAGCAGGCCGCCCTCGCGAATCTCCTCCTTAATCCGCTCAAAGACGAGGATATTGGCGTCCACAGCCATGCCCGTAGATAGCAAAAAGCCGGTAATGGCCGGCAGCGTCAATGTCACCGACAGCCACTTAAAGAGGGCAAAGTTCAGCAGAGCGTAAATCAGCAGGGCCACATCGGCCAGCACGCCCGGCAGGCGGTAATAGATGAGCATAAACAGCAACACAATGGACACGCCGATGACCCCGGCCTGCACACTGGCCTCAATCGAAGCAGCGCCCAGCGTCGCCCCGATCTGGCGCGTGCTGCTAATCTTCAGCGGAATGGGCAGGCTACCATAACGCAACTGCAAGGCCAACTGCTGCGCCTCCTCCAGCGTAAAGGCGCCGGTAATTGTGCCTACGTCGCTAATCACCGCCTCAATTTGGGGGCTGGAAATGACTTGTTTGTCGAGGACAATAGTCAGGAACTGGCCCCGGTGGCTGCGGGTAAATTCCTCGAAGATGCCCGCCGCCTCTGGCTGCAAATCAAACACCACCTGATAACTTTCGCCCAGGCCCCCTTGCTGGACCGTGGCATTCTCCAGCGCGGTGCCGGTCAGGATCGTTTCGTAGGTCGGCGGGGGGGTACTTTCTGTTCCGCCGGCTTGCAATTCGCAGGGTGACGGCCCGTCGTTAAGCGAGGTCCGCACACACATTCCCGGCGGCAAAGATTGATCGCCGGTATCCACAAATTCCAGCAGCGCCGTGCCCTGGATTAGCTCAATAGCCTGATCCGGGTTGTCAATGCCCGGCAATTCCACCAGGATCCGCCGTTCTCCTTCCAACTGAATCAGCGGCTCGGCCACCCCTAGCGCGTTCACCCGCTGGCTGATAATCTGGCGCGACGTATCCATCTGTTCCCGCTCCACCGGCCGATCCGGCGGCACGTCGGCCTCCAACAACACTTGCAGCCCGCCTTGCAAGTCCAGCCCGGGCTGCACCGGGTAATCAGGGTTAAGGGCCATCCAACCGGCCGCGCCGGTCAGCAAGAGTATGAAGAGAAACCAGAGGAAATCACGTCGGGGCATAATGCACTGGCCATTCCTTACCGCGCCGGATTATAACAATGCCTCAAGCCTGGTCAACCTGCTCCTTCCTCTAGCTCTTGCGTTAGCTCTAAACTGAAGGAAAGGTCCCCCACCCCCCACCCGTCTTTCTAAACACAGGCAGCTCGAGCGCCTAGACAAACCATTGAGTGACGATTGCCGGGCCATTGCATTGCCTTGCCATCGCCAGCAATGAGCAGGACTCTCCTCAGCACTCAGTCCTCGCGGTTGGCCCGGCCAACCACACTCATCGCTCATTGCTTATCACTCATCACTTTACAAGGAGGTTTTTCATGTTCCATCGTTGGATCCCCCATCATTGGCGTAGTTGGCGTGTTCTATTGTACCTGGTAGTCATTGCCACCCAACTTGGCCAGCCGTTGGTCGGCGCCTTCTCCCCCAGGGCCGGCGCTGCCGGTGGCTACTCCTCCGCTCCCGCGCAGGATGGCTCCCGCCCCCCCTGGGCCCGGCCGGAAGTCACCCCCCGGCAGTTGTCCCCGGCCACTCGCCCCTTGGTCCCCCCCGAACCGTTGCCCCGGCCCGATCCGTCCCTCCTGGCCCTCTCCGCCGGCGGCGAATCCTATGCCCCACCCCCCGTGCCGTTCCCACTCGGCAACAACAACGTTGGCCAGGGTTACAAAGACACCAACAACTTTGAAGACCACCCCGGCCGTCACTTCGCTGGACCGGTCAATCTCATCAACGGCAACCTCTTCCTGACCGTGGGTGACCACTTCTTCCCGGCCACCGGGCTGTCCGTCCAGTTTGCCCGTAGCTACAACCACCTGGATGCAGCTACCCCCGGCCCCCTGGGCAACGGCTGGACCCACAGTTACAACTCGGCCGTGATCTCTGATGATGGCAACACCGTTATCATCCGCAACGGCGACGGCACGCTCCACCAGTACACCTTCAACATCAGCACCGCGTCCTTTGATCCACCGCCGGGCGTCTTCCGCGAGTTGATCTACCTGCCGGGTGGCCCCTATCAGGTACGCCATAAAAACGGCCTGGTCGAGTCCTTTGGTCCGGCCAGCTCGGGCGGCCGGCTGGAGAGCATCACCGACCGCAGCAACAACACGGTGGACATGGTCTACGATGGCTCCAACCGGCTGATTGCCGTGGTCGCCCCGGACGGCAGCCGCCAGCTCACCCTGGCTTACGATGGGTCCAACCGCATTATGAGCGTCACCGACCCCATCGGCCGGCAAACGACCTACCAGTACAGCCCCAGCAACAACCTGCTTGGCGTTGTCTACCCGGAAGGCAGCACCGCCAGCTACAGCTACGATGGCTTGAACCGGTTGGTCACTTACAACGATTCCCGCCAGCCGCGTGGCACCAGGCAGGCGACCATCGCATACGACGGCAGTAACCGCGCTACCAACGTCCAATACCCGTTGAGCGGCGTCTTTACCGTCATTTACTCCGGCCCCAACCAGACCCGCGTCCAGGACGTGACCGGCGCCTTGTCCGTTGTCCTCTTTGATCCCAGCTTCAACGTCACCTTTGAAGGCGCCTTCTTTAGTAGCTGTTCTTGTTTCAAGGGTGTCTCCTACAACTACGGCCTGGACACCCTCATGCGTGGCAAGACAGATGCGCTGGGCAACACCACCCAGTACAGCTACGACGCGCTCGGCAACCTGGTTCGGGTCGTCAGCCCGGCCGGCGGGCAGACGGATTTCGCCTACGACGCTCTTCACAGCACCGTCATCAGCACCACCAACCCGGCCGGCGACACCATCCTCTATACCCATGACGCCCAGGGCAATCTGCTACAAGAACTCCATCCCCTGGGCCGGACGGTGGGCTACGCCTATGACGGGCAAGGCAACCTGCTCGGCCAGACCGACCCACTGGGAGACACGAGCACGTATAGCTACGACCCGATGGGCAACCTCTTAAGCGTCACCGACCCCGCCGGCAACAGCACCACCTTCCAGTATGACCTGGTCGGCCGGGTGACCCATAAGACAGACCCCAACGGCGGCGTCACCCAGTACCAGTACGACGCCTCTGACCGGTTGATGCAGGTTACCGACCCCGTGGGCAACACCATCCAGTACACCTACGATAGTCACGATAACCTGCTGGCTATCACCGACCCAACCGGCCAGACGTTGGCCCACACCTACGACGCCCGCGACCGGCTGCTCAGCGTCACCGACCCGCTGGGGAACATGACCACCTACCAGTACGACCCCGCCGGCCGGCTGACGATGCGCACCGACGCTCTGGGTGAGACGACCAACTACACCTACGACGCTGCCAGTCGCCTCGTCCAGCGCACCTACAGCGGCGGCCGGGTGGATACCTTCACCTACGACGACGTTGGCAACCTGGTAACCATGACCGACGGCGCCAGCCACAGCGTCAACGTCACCTACGACAACGAAGGTCATGCCACCGGCTACGTCTTGAATGCCACCGGCTTCACCGGCCCAACCGTCGTAAGCTACACCTACGACCTGATGGGCAACCGGGTCGGCGCCACCCTGGACGACGGCAGCAACACCTGGCAGACGTCGTATATGTACGATTCCCTCGGCCGGCTGGTCCAAACCACAGACGACAGCGGCCGCCTGTGGAATACCACCTACAACGCCGCCGGTCAGCGCACCAGCCTGACCCTGCCGGACAACAGCCACGTCGAATATAGCTACGACGCCCGGGGCAACCTGCTGGAGGTCCGCCACTATGATCCCGGCAACGTCCTGGAGCGCATCTTCAGCTACACCTACGACGACCTGAACAACACTCTCAGCGAAACCGAAGGCACGGCAACCACCACTTACGCCTACGACTTGCTGAACCGGATGATTCAGGCCGCCACGCCGGCCGGCGCAGCCACTTACACCTACGACGCCGCCGGCAACCGTCTCTCCGTCAATGGTCCTGACGGGCTGAACACCTTCAGCTATGACGCCGCCGGCCATCTGCTGAGCAGCAACGACACCACCTACGTCTACGACGACATGGGGCGACGGGTGAGCGACAGCGGCCCGGCCGGTGCGCGCGCCTTCGGATACGATGGTGAGATGAGGCTGGAGAGCTTCTTCGACGTCTTTACTACCGTCACCCTTGACTACGATCCGCTCGGCAACCTGCTCCGCAAAGACAGCAACGGGAACGTCACCTTCCTCCTGCACGGCGACCGTGGCCTGGAGGCCGAGCTGGACCCCCAGGGCAACCTCGAGCGCGTCATGACCATAGATACGGAAATCGTGGCCATGAGCCTGGTCAGCGTCTCGCCCATCACGGTGGATTACCACTACGACGGCCGCGGCCGGGTGCGCTGGGTGACCGACGCTACCACCGGCGACGTCGTCGCCGAGTACAGCGCCAACGCGGCCGAGGACCACGCCGGCTTCTACAACCCCATCCGGCTGGGCGGCGCTTACTTCATTCCCGAGATGGGGCTTTACCTCATTGGTGACGGCCAGTTCTGGGACCCGGTGGCCGGCATCTTCCTCTGCCGCTTCTGGCCCTGGGCCTTCTGGCCCTTTGGCCCCTTTAGCCCCTGGTGGCCCATCTTCCGCTACTGGCCCTGGCCCTGGCCCTGGCCGCGTCCCTGGGGCTGGGCCTGGCCGCGCCCCTGGCCGTTCGTCTGGCCCTGGGCCGGCGTCTGGGTCCGGCCGTGGCTCGTCTGGCCCATGTGGCCCTGGGCTTTCTTCCCCTGGCTGCCCTGGTGGTGGTGGTGGCACTGGTGGGGTTGGGTCTGGTGGGGCCATTGGTGGTGGTGGCACCCCTGGTGGTGGTTGTGCGGCTGGTGGGGCTGGGGCTGGTGGTTCTGGGGCTGGTGGGGCTGGTACTGGTGGCTGTGGGCCTGGTGGTGGTGGCCCTGGTGGTGGTGGTGGCCCTGCTGGTGGATTTGGGGCTGGTGGTTCTGGTGGTGGTGGTGGCCCTGGTGGTGGGGTTGGTGGTGGTGGCATTGGTGGTGGTGGCCGTGGTGGTGGTGGTGGCCGTGGTGGTGGCTACCCTGGTGGTGGCCCTACTTCCCGCGGCCCCCAGACTACGGCGACGCCTCCGATCCAACCTATCCATCCCTGCTGGCCAGCGACGGCGCGCGCCACCTGAATCCGTCCCTGGAATGGCTGGGGCTAACGGTGGACCGGGAATATAACGCCGACATCACCAACCTGGACAGCTTTGACGATGGCGTCTTCGTCAACCTGGCCGCCGGGACTGTTACCTTCTCGGTCAATACTAGTGGTTACCTGTGGCGCTACAGCCCGGCCGCCCCGGTTCACGTCCACGGCTGGATTGACTGGAACGCCGACGGCGATTGGAACGACAGCGGTGAGTTTGTCCTCAACTGGAGCGGCTACCCCGGCGACGGCACCTGGCCGCCCCTGGCCAGCGGCGTCACCATCGTCACCCCCATCACCGTGCCGCCGGCCCTGCCCCTGTCTACCTGGGCCCGCTTCCGGCTAGACCACGCCCAGAATGTGGAAACAGTCACCGGTCCGGCGACCTATGGCGAGGTAGAGGATTACATTCTCTATACGCTGCCCAACGTGCCGGCTTGGAACGGCGCGATTAACCTCAGCCTGACCGACCCGCTGGTGGTGGTCTACCCGGTTGACATGGTCACGTCCACCGTCACCCTCACCGTCACGCCGTCCGTCGCCACCACGCTGGTCTGGAGCAGTACGCGGCTGGTGGGCGGGGCCAACACCCTGACCATCCTCCACGAACCTTTTGCCCCGCTGACCACTTATACCGTCACTCTCAGCGGCGGCCAGACGGTAGACGGCCACTGGATGTCGCCTGCTACCTACACCTTTACGACGACCGAAACCGTCGAGTTCAAGACCTATCTGCCGCTGATTAAACGTGGCGGATAATCTATACTGACTGGCCGGTCCGGCGCGTACTACGCCGGGCCGGCCAAATTTTTAAGCATTGGCTAATTGACACAGACCTCCGGTCGGGTCTATAATGGCTTTAACAACCACATAAGTCTGCCCCGGGTGGATCGCAGGCGGATTAGAGCAAAGATTGTAAACAAGGTTTGAATCTCCACTAGTGTGCCCGAGTGCTCTGAATACCGGTAACGACGGTCGAGCTAACGCCATGTCGTGCGGCCACCAAGAGATTCACTGAAAAAACCGTCCCAATCTTGGCAAGCCAGACCTCCTTGCCATACCACCCGGGGCAACTTAGAACGGTAATTGGTAATTACTCCATTACCCTCCCCTTTACCTCCCTATTAAGATCAAAATCCCCGCTCCAATCGCCCCTATCGCCATAATGATGTCCAGGCCTGGAAACGTCAGGTTGATCAGCGCGATCAGGCCAGTCAAAATCAGCCAGATGGCCAACAGAATAAAGCCGACCGTACGCCGGGCGTGCAACACGCCGCCGACGTTGAAAGCGCCCAACAGGATCACCACCCCGGCCGCGATGGCCAGCACCGCCAGCAAAACGTCCAGGCCGTTAAAATTGATGCCCAGCAACGGCAGCAAAGCCTGCAACACCAGCCAGATACCTAACAAGGTCAGACCAAGGTCTCTGTTCCACTTTGTCATTTTGAGTCCTCCACAACTATCTCCTCATTAGTTCATTCCCAATATGCTATACTATAGCATTAAGCTGGGTATACTTACACATCCGGTGCGAGCCCCAGGCCACTTAGGAGGCGATGGAACAGGCCACAAAGAGCTGGAGAAAAAGCAATGGCGAAGGTCATAATAGAACCAGAGGTAAGCGAGATTCCTAAACCTGACATGGATCATTTAGTCACGGAGGATGACACGCCGGTGGATAACATCTTCTCCGAGAAACAACAGCGCCTGTTAACTGAAAGTTTGTACACCTCTTTGAGCGGCGAGGGGGTATCTACGTGCCTATGCGCAAGCGTTGGTTGCCCATGTTAGCGTTGGGTTTGACATTGCGGGAAGGGGAATACGAAGGTAAACAGGGGGTCTGGCTCCGCTGGTGTGACGACGAAGAAAACGTCCTCTTAACCGGCGCGGAAGCAGCACAGCAAGCGCAGCAAGAAGCAGAACAAGCACAAGAACGAGCCGAACGCCTGGCCGCCCAGTTGCGCGCCTTGGGTATTGAGCCGGAGTAGTTAAGAATGTACGCTGGCTTCTTTACCCAAAGAATAAAACCCAATGTTTTGTCCTTTAAAGTTTAGACGAAGGGGATCGATGAGATGCCCCTTTTGGATGGCGTAATCGGCTAAAGATTCTACCCAACTGATGCCGCGCACGGGATAGAGTGGCTCGTCAATGATGCAGCAGGGTAGTAGTAGAAAGCCGGTGTTGTATTTCGTGGCGGCATCAATGATTTTGATGTTGCAGCCGTGGGCGTGTAAGCCGATGAGTAGGTCGAAGTTTTCGGCCATAGATGGCTCGAATTGGCCGTCAATGCGTGGTACGTTGGCTTCAAAGGGAATAATTGCGCGTTTTCCGGTGATGATGTCTTTGTGTTTAAGTAGTAGCGCTTGATTTTCTGGATCTATAACGGTGGCGTCCCAACCACTTTCTCGTAACAGGTATGTTAATAGCCCTTTCCCACCACCTATATCGGCCACGCGACAGGGCTTGATGTTGTGGATTAGCCATTGGTGTAAGAGTTGAAAACGAAATGTTTTCATTCGCGGCGTTTTTCGGTTGTCTTCAGTGGAATGGGTGAGGAGTGTGTTGATTTTAGGGAGGGGGCTGTTATCGGTAGCGGAGGTATTGATTTGCCTGGAGCAGATTGCCAATTCGATGAGTTTGTGGTGTAGCTGGTCTACTTTTTTTCTATCTTTTGGTTTTGCCATCATGATCCCCGGACCTTAAAATCTGAGTAGAAACGGCCGGCCAGCTCCACCACCTCCTCCACCGGCAGCCCATAGCGCGTGTTTCCATCCCGGCCAACCACCGTGTAGGCCATAAACAAACTGTTGTAGACCGCCTCCTCAATCGCCTCGATAACCGCCAGGCCCAGCGCGCTAAAGATCCTTTGCTCGTTTGCCAGTGCGACCCGCTCGGCCGATAATTTCTCCGGCCGGTCCACTATCCAGTAGGCGGTGCTGAAGGCAATGACGAAATCCCCAGAGCTGGCGTGGCCGTTGCTGCCTGTCCGCGCCAGTCCAAACGCTGCCCGGTGGCTCATCCGCTCAAGCTGGCGGCCATCCAGCGGCGCGTCCGTCGCCAGCACCATCATAATCGAGCCGGCCGGCGTCCGTGGCTGATCCTGGGGCGGGCGCAGGTGGCGACCGACCGGCACGCCGCAGACCACCAGCTCCCGGCTATCACCAAAATTGCTCTGCACCAGGACTCCCACCGTAAAACCTCCCTGCTCCGGCGTCAGCACCCGGCTGGCCGTGCCGATTCCCCCTTTCCAGCCGTAACAGCTCGTCCCGGCGCCGGCCCCCACCACCCCTTCGGCCACCGGCCCTGCGCTGGCCCCGGCCAGTGCCGCCCGGACCTCCGCCTCGCCAACCGGCCGGCCCTGCAAATCGCTCAAATAACCGTCGTTTGTCTCCCCTACCACGGGATTCACGCTGGCATATCCCTGCCGGCCGCTCTCGGCAAAACCTACCCCGATGTATGGGTTCTGCTCCAGCGCCAGTGAAATCAGCGCGTCGGCCACTCGGGGCACGTTCAGCGTCCCGGTCAGGGCAATCGGCGTCTCCAGGTTGCCCAGCTCTCGCACCTGCTCAAAACCCATCACCTTGCCAAAGCCGTTAATCGTATATACCGCCGCCGGCACTTTCTCCTCGTACAGGTTTCCACCGTGCGGCACGATCACCGTCACCCCGGTGCGGAACGGCCCCTGCCCCGGCCGCCATTCCCCCTCGCCCTGGATGAGGGTATAGTAGCCCACCGCCACCCCGGCCACGTCCGTAATCGCATTCAGCCGGCCGGGCGGCAGCACGCTGCTGTAAATCCCAGTCTCACGAATTCGCGGCATAGCCCGCTCTCCTGCTAGGCTTTAGCGCATTCTAGGGAGAAAATCCCTAATCTCCAATCTCTACTCCCTCCGGCTGGAGATAATGCCAAAAACAATCAACGTCCCCAAACCGACGATAGGAACCAGCAGCTCGCCCGGCACGGCCACCTTTAGCAGGCGCACGGCCGCCACCCGGACCACCAGGCTCATCACCACGCCGACCACCGCGCCAATGCCGGCCCCAACCCCTACCCGGGCCGGCGCTGAAATCGCCAGCAGGGCAATCGCCCCAATGACTGCTCCTTGAATCACCCCGATCAATGTCTCCATAAAAATCAGGGGGATATTCGTTTCCGTCACTTCAACCTCTGCCCCAATCGTCACCCCCATCGCCGCCGCCAGAATCGCCCCCACCCGGGCCCAGGCCAGCGCCCCACTGACTATCGCCCCGAAAATAGCCCCAAACATCGCCCGGCTGGTCGCGTCCGGCGTCCGCTCAATAATCGGCAACGCAATCGCCCCTATCACCGCCGCCACAATAATATCCGCAATAATCATCCCGCACCGCCTTTACCGGCAGTGCCTGGCACGGGGCAGATCCATTCTGGATAATCGAGAGCCGTTTGCCCCGTGCCAGGCACTTATCTCAAAACCCGCCACGCAAACCTTAACATCAACTCATGGTGGTAAATACTCTGCTCGACCTGCGCCTCGGCGTTGTGTCCGGCGTCGTACCAATGCACCTCCACCTCTTTGCCCTGCGCTGCCAGCCGCCCGGCGTAAATTTCCACCGGCCGGTCCGGCGTCCGGCTGTCGTTGCGCCCCTGGATAATCAACACCGGCGCGCGCACCTGTTCGACGTAGCTCATTGGTGAGCTGGCCGCGTACTGCTCCGGCCGCTCCTTCGGTGTTCCGCCAAACAGGTTAGCCAGGTAGCCCTTGATCATATCATTGGACAGTTCGTACGCCAGCCGCCAGTCGCTGATAGCCTGGCCGGCCAGGCCGCCGGCCCACAGCTCTGGTTGTTTCCCCAGCGCCAGCAAGACCAGGAAGCCGCCATAAGACCAGCCGGTCAACAGCATCTGGTCCGGCCGGGCGATTCCCTCGGCTACCAGCCAGTTGCGCGCCGCGGCCACATCTTCCACTTCCCAGCGGCCGGGCTGGCCCCAGATTTGCTCCCTGAACGCCCGGCCGAAAGAGGTATTGCCCCGGTAGTTGACCCTTAGGTAAGCCAAACCGTGGTCTAACCACATCTGCGCCGGCGGTACGAAGCTTTCCAGGGCCACGCCATGCGGCCCGCCAATCAGGTCAATCACCGCCGGAAACGGCCCCTCTCCCTCCGGCAACCCCAGCCAACCCTGAACCTCCTGCCCGCCGGCCGAGGCCAGGCTGATCGAACGCCACGGCCGGCCAGGCGGCACGTCGCCGGCCGCCAGGACAGTCCGCGTCATCCGGCCCGTGGCTGGATCAAGGGCAATTAGCCGTTTGGGATGGGCAGCGTCTTGCCAGCGGACAAAAATCTCCCCACCAGGCGCAAACAGTGGCCCTTCAAAAGTACCGGCCGGGGGTTCCAGGCGGGTCAGAACGCCACTCTCCAGTTCATAGAGAGACAACTGCTGCCTGGCCCGGTCCACGGCGCTCAACAGCAACCACCGGCCGTCGGCCGACCAATCATAGACGTTAGGCGTCCCGCTCATCCCTCCCAGGGCCAACTCTTCCTGCTTGCCCGTCAACGGCGACCATAAGAGCAGCGTCTCCTCATCGCCCCGATTTACCTTTGCCAGCACGCGTAAATCACCGGGAAGGGGCGAGAAGAACGTCGCGTTCAGGCTACTTTCCGGCCCCTCCCATAATTCGGCCACCACCTGGCCGCTACTGGTATCCAAGGCCACCAGGCTATACTGCAATTTACCGCTGCGTTCGCTGGAATCAATAACCGCCAGCTCGCCCTGCGCCGAAAGAGATGGCCCCCAAAATAACCGGGGAGAACTGTACAACAACCGCGGCCGGCCCAGGTGGCCTCCAGCCGGTAAATCCAGCCCATAGAGATGGTAGCCGCTGGTATCGCTAACGACAAAGCTGGCGAAGTTGTTCGTCCGGCTAAGGCTGATATTGAAGGAAGAATAGGGCGGCAGCTCCGGCGACAGCGTTTCGGCCGGGCCGCCGTCCAGCGGCAGCCGGACGTAATGGCCCTGTTCGTTGCCCCCCTCGTCGTCCAGGTAATAGACGTACCGGCCGTCGGGCGACAGCAGGCCCCTATCCATACCCTCAGGCCGGTCCGTCACCTGGCGCAGTTCACCCGTCGGCACGTCCCAGGCGTAAAGCTGGTACATGCCGGACTGGTTGGTGCATACCAGGCCCCGGGCCGGCTCCTGGGCCGCCAGTTGCGACCACAAAATAACCGGTGCCCGAAAGCGCCGCTTCCACGGCGCGCCATCTTCAAATTGCGGTTCCTTCATTTCAGCAAAATTCCTGGACTTTGTCGAAGTTCTGTGGAGCGATTTGCCAAATCGTTCTACATCGGTAGTGACAAAAAACGCCCATGTCCAGTAAATTTCATCAAATTAGCGCGAAAAATAACCTTTGCGCCTTTCCGCCTTTGCGTCAAATCACTCATTCATCCACCATCTTTGACTGCCGGCCACTCTGGCCGAAGCCAGCAAATCCCAGTAAACCGCATCCAACCACTCCTGCTGCGGTGCAATCAAGGCTGGTCTGGGTACCAGAAGCGTCCAGTACAGGCGAAAGACACGGTTATCTGTGCTCACGTCCCAGCTCTCGGCCGTCTCGGCCGGCGTCGCCAGGTGGAAGTAAAAACGCTCCACGCGCTCCGCCAGCAGGCTGGTTCGTACGTAGCCACACAACTGCACCGCCAGCGCCGGCGGCTCCTCGTTCAGATCGTATTCCTCGTAACAAACGGCAGCAAATCTGCCGGCCGTACCGTCGGCCGCCCTGCTCAGGCCAGTTTCTGGCCCCTCGCCGGTCAGCCGGACGTATAGTCCCCGCTTTAGCCCAAAGCCGCCCACTGTCGAAGCGTCCGAAGCCGGGGCGTCAAACAGCTTGGTCATTCGCAGCAGCGCCCGCGTGTCGGCCGGCAGCGTCGCCACCACCGAACCCAATTTGCGCACAATGGTGAGCCCCGGCAGCCCCGTCTCCTCGGCCGCCTCCCGCAAAACGGCCGCCTCCGGCGCCTCGCCCAGTTCCACCGTCCCGGCCGGCAACTGCACCCCGGCAGTGGGGTGGCGAAAGACCAGCAACTCGGCCGCCTCCCCTCGCTGCCGGGTCACAAAAGCAGTCACTTTATGTAAAATCTTCCCTTCCCGCATCGCTGCTCAGTCCTCAGTCCTCGATCCTCAGTTCCAACACCGGCCGCCGGGGGTCGTCCTGGGCCACTTCGAAACCGGCCGCCCGGAACATCTCTTCCGGCCCATTCCACAGTTCCAGCGCATCTAGTTCTGGGCCTCGTTTGGGAAAAGCTTCCACCCGGTGCACACCTCGCCGCTGCAAATCGGCCAGCACCTCAGCCAGCAGACGCGCCGCCAGCCCCTGCCTTCGGTAAGCCGGGGCAATGAAAAAGCAACTGATCGCCCAGACATCAGGGTCAGGCCCCAGTTCAAACTGCTGGGCCAGCTTGGCCAGCCGGTCGCGCGGCCCTACCTGGCACCAACCGGCCGGCGCGCCCTCGACGTACAGCAGGTAGCCGTCGTACTCACCCCGCTCCAGGAGCGCCTGCCGCAACTGGTAATTCTCCTCGGCCGTCCGCTCCCCCCACCCCTCCCAGCCTGGCGTCCACCAGGCCACACAAAAACACCAGCCGGCCCCATTGGCCTGGCTATGCACCCGAAAAAACTCCTCCCGCCGCTCCGGCCCAAAGCGGACTACCTCAAATTCCTTTGCGTGAACTTTGGCAGGCCAAAGTCTGCGTCTTTGCGTCAAATCCATCAAAACCGTGTCAGGCAGACCGGCTTCTGCTCCACCCGGAACAGCCGGTCCACCACCTCCAGGTAGCCGGCGTCAGAAATCTCCGCCAGGCCATACTCGTACAACTTACTGAAGCGCACCGTCCCCACCAGCAACGACGACCACTCGGCCACGTCCAGGCCAATGGCTACCTCGTACTCCTCCCCGGCCGCCAGCCTTGCCCGGCCGCCGGCAAAATCAATCACCGTGCTGCCCCCGTTGGCCGGGAAGAAGCTGTCCGCTACCGTCACCCTCAGCCGGCACGTCTGGCCGCCGAAGTTGTGGCCCCTCAGCGTCCTGAACAGCCCCGGCGTGTCCACCACCCGGACCATCAGTCCCACTCCCTGGGCGTTGCTCTCGTGATAAACGTGCGGCAGGAGATTTTGCGTCCCGTTGCTGGGGTCAGCCAGCAGGTGGTGGAACGATTCGTCCTGGGTGTTCACAATCACCCGCCGCACCTGATCTAATTGGCTGTGTAAAACCGCCAGCAGCCCGGCCAACGCCTCTCCGCTCTCGTAGACCAACTCCTGAACCAGCAAGTCGTTTTGCAAGAACGTCGTTCCCTTCTCAAAACTGAAGACCAGGTAACCGGCCAGCCGGCCGTCCTGCTCGTAGCCGACGATCCGTTGGGCCGGATTTTCAAAGAAGAAATCAATCTCCCGCTGCGACCGGCCGATCATTCCGTGCGTCTTGGCCACGTACCGCTGGTAGCAGGCGTGCATCGCCTCCGCGTCGGCCGCCGCCAGGAAGCGAGCCTTGGCCCTATTGCCGTGGCGCGGCAGCGCCTCCGGCCGCAGCCGGTACTGGTTCATCTTCGTCCCGTAGCCAAAACCCATTTGCTTGTAAAAATCTAGCCGGAACGGATAGAGCAACGTCATCATCGCCCCTTGCTGCCGGTAGTGCGCCAGGAAAAACTCAATCATCTCCTTGGCCACCTTCTCCTTCTTGTGTAGCAAGTCCACTGCCACCAGTCCCACCCCTCCGGCCGGAATCATCGTCGCCAGCATATTCATCTGGAAGTCATGCAACATCATCCCACCCAGCAGCCGGCCGTCCCGGTACAGCCCGACAATGTGGCGCGTCGAGTCCGCCTCATACGTCCGTTTCATCCGCTCCAGGAAACGCTGCCGCTCCTCCGGCGTGGCCAGGGGGAAGGCCGGATAGGCATTGGCCACAATGGTCATAAAGTCGGGCAGGTCCTCTTCAGGCAAGGGCCTAATGTCACTCATACAATTCCTTATCAGCGTTTATCAGGAAAATCTGCGTCCCATTATAACTTCTTTTGCGTCAAAGCCTCATGTTCTTTTGACATCCAGGCTCTTGGATCGTTGCGACCACCATTTGCCCATGCTAGAATCGGCGTGTTTCTGTTTCCCCATTTTACCAGAGGAGGTTTCTGATGTATTGGTTTCCTCGATTTACCCGTTTACTGGTTATGGCCGCCATTCTATTTGTGGCGGCCACGTTCATCTCACTTGCCTATGCCCAGGGTAGCCCGTCTGGCCAAGACGGCGGCGAGATACAGGGTCCTATCGTCGGCTACACTGAGAGTTTTGCAGTAAGCCCGGCCGTACGTGACCTGCCTCTCTCCGATGGAAAGTCGCCACCTGACGGTCCGGTCCGCTCCCGCATCAACCCCCTGGCCGGCGAGCCGGACGGTGGCCGGCGTGGCACCTGGGACCGCGAAAACGTACCTACAGACCCCCTGATCGCCGGCTTCTATAATACCAGCCAGTTCACCCCGCCCCTCGACTTCGACTTTGAAGCCACCGGCAACCCAACTGGCTGCGGTGGTTGTTCACCCCCTGACACCAATGGCGACGTTGGTCCAAACCATTACGTCCACATGGTCAACGCCACCAAAGTCGCCATCTTCGATAAGTTGGGTAATCCCCTGGCCGCTCCCTTTGACCTGGGCACCCTGTGGCCAGGTGGTACTTGCGCCGGCAACGCCGGCGACCCCGTCGTCCTGTACGACCCGCTGGCCGATCGCTGGCTGCTGAGCCAGTTTGCCTTTCCCAATCACATGTGCATTGCCATTTCGCAAACGCCCGACCCGCTTGGCAGCTACCATCTCTACACCTTCGACGTGGGCAGTTTCCCCGATTACTTCAAGTTCGGCGTCTGGCCGGACGGCTACTACATGTCGGCCAACGAAGCCACCTATACAGCCTACGCCTTTGATCGGAGCAAAATGCTGGTCGGTGACCTATCGGCTTCCTTCGTCAAGTTCACCGGCGAGGATAACTTCCTGCTACCCGGCGACTTAGACGGTCCATCGCCACCGCCGGCCGGTTCCCCCAACTACTTTTACACCTTCAAAGACGACTCCTTTCACGGTGGGGTGGATCGCCTGGAGCTGTTCGCCCTGGACGTCGATTGGGTAACGCCAGGCAGCAGCACGTTCACCCTCATTCAGTCCTTCCCCATTGCTTCCTACACCTACACGGTCTGTGGTTTCTTCAACTTCAACTATATCCGCCAGCTTGGCACGGCGCAGCGCTTCGACGCCATATCAGAGTGGCCAATGTTCCGCTTCCCCTACCGCAACTTCGGCAGCCACGAGGCGCTGGTGGGTACCTTCACTATCGGCGGCGGCCTGGGTGAAGAAGGCGCAGCCATTCGCTGGTTCGAGTTGCGAGAGACGGGCGGGGGTTGGACATTGTACCAGGAAGGAACGCACGACCCTGGCGACGGTCACGACCGGGCGGTAGGCAGTATCGCCATGGACCGGAACGGCAACATTGCCGTCGGCTACACTGTTTCCAGCAGCGCGATGAACCCGGCCATCCGCTATGCCGGCCGGCTGTCCACCGACCCCTTGGGGACGCTACAGGCCGAGGCAGTGCTGATCAATGGCGCCGGCTCGCAGACTGGTTCCAACCGCTGGGGTGACTACTCGGCCATGGCTATTGATCCGGCCGATGACTGCACCTTCTGGTATACGAACGAATATTACCCTGTCAGCGCCGCCACTACTTGGAAAACCCGCGTCGGCGTCTTCCATTTTGATCAGTGCCTCATCCCCGACTTCACCCTGTCGGCCGCGCCCGAGACCCAGGCCATTTGCGTGCCTGACAATACCAGCTACAGCATCAGCGTCGGCCAGGTCTTGAGCTACACCGACCCGGTGACGTTGAGCGCGCTGGGCGTGCCGGCCGGTTACAACGCCTCGTTCACCACCAACCCGGTCATACCACCCGGGGCCAGCACGATGAATGTCAATAACACCGGAGCGGCCACGGCCGGCAGCTACCTGATTGACGTCGTCGGTACCGCCCCCACCAGCACCCACACGACGACAGTCGGGCTGGACCTCTACACCGCCAACCCCGGCACGGCCACCCTCACCGACCCGCCCGACGGGGCGACCAACGTGTCGCTGACGCCCACCTTCATGTGGACGGCCGCCAGCCAGGCCGCGGCCTACGAGCTGGAGGTCGCCACCGACGCCGCCTTCACCACCATCGTCTACACCGCCACCGTGGCTGGTACCTCCCACACCGCCG
>JAKEFB010000232.1 GCA_022616275.1 Chloroflexota bacterium | reverse complement strand
GCCGCCCGGCTGGGGCCGCTGCACCTGGAAATCAACGAGTGCCTTGGGCTGGACCACCGCGACGCCTTCATCACTCTCCAGCCGCGCACCCCCTGGGGCGTTCTGCACCTGGGCTACGTGGTCTGCCTGGGCGAGGATGAGATTCGCCGGCCTGGGTTTTACTGCTACCGCTTCAAGCCCATCAAGAGGTCCCGGCCGGCGCAGCCAATGTTCGATATGGACGAACCGTTTCTATTCTAGCCTAAAGGGGGGAGCCGGCCCTTTCTTGACCTGTTTACTTACCTGTTTCAATTTAATTTCACGAGGAGGATGATGATGTCTGTTATCACTTTTAATGACAACCGTGGTGGCCTGGCTTATCCATTCCTGCCGGCCGAATGGCAGTGGCAGATTGTCTCCCGGCCGTTAGATAGCGCCGAAGCGATGGCCGAACTGGCCCAGGTGGAGCCGCCTACCCTACGTTGGGTAAAGGACGATAAGGTACTGGACCTGACTGTACCCGGCCTGGACACGGCCGGCTTCCTGGCCCGTACCGGCCTGCAGCTCTCCATGAGCAAGGGCGGTTACGTCCTCTCTAAGCGCCTCTCCCGCGTCATGCGGCCGTACCGGTATTGGGGCTTCTTCGGCGAAGAGCAGGTCACCATTGATTACAACGAACTCCTGGACGGCCGGCTGTGGGACGGCTGCGGGCTGGTCAGCCGGAGCTTCATCCAGCGCCTGGCCGACTCATTGACCCTGGACGACCACCACCGGCGCGAATTGCTCGGGAGCGGCCGCTTTGAGGTCACGACCCTCCACGCCGGCGGGCAAGACAAGGGGCACGTCCTGGTGGTGGACGACTTGGCCGTGGATTTCATGTTCCCGGCCGGCAGCGCCAAGCAGGAGTTGGCCCTGACGGACGGCCGGGTCTTTGTCGGCCTGCACCCCGTTCACAGCGAAGACCAGATGTGCCTGGACATCCAGTCGCTCATTAATCTACACCCCTTCTTCCAACCCGAGCAACTGCTGTACTGGGCGCAGCTAGAGAGCGAGCTGTTCCTGTCCGGCATCCGCGACGGCCGGCTGGAGGTGGTCATCGGCCGGCTATACGACGAGAGCGACCTGGACAACCTGTCCGGCTGGCACGTCGGCGAATATCTGGCCAGCGGCGGCCGGCTGATGTGGTTCGCGGGGATGGTCAAGGCCGTCGCCCGGCAGCACCTCAACCGGTTGGGCGGCCGGGCCGGCAAGCTCCGTTGTCCGGCGCCAGGTGGCCGTTACTACCTTTTTCCGGCGACAGTGGGTGACCGCGACGTGCCGGCCGGCCACACCGAGCTGGACCCGGCCTGCGCCACCGCCTGGGTCAACGACGGCGACTGGCTTAACTACATCGTAAATGTCCTGGGCGGCTGCGACGGCGACGACGCGGTCTGGGTGCTGCCGTTTGCCGACACCGGCGATGGCGACCAACGCAAGGTACTGGTCTGGCGCAGTCCGAACCAGGTGGGCGAGTACGTGCTCTTGCGGCCGGCGGCCAACAGCCACGCCATTGAATGGGACGTGCCCGGCGGGCGGCTCGCCTTCCCCAAAATGGACAGTCGCCTGCTCCCGCCCCGTATTGATAGCGTCAACTACCAGTACGGGGTTCTTGCGGAAGCAAGCGACAGTCACGAATTAACTACATCATACTCCATTGCCGCGATGTGGTCAACCATTGAGCGGGCGGCCGCCAACCGGGGCCAGTTGGGCGCCTACTGCAACGTTCTGCTTTTGTGCAAGGCCATCTACGGCTGGTTGCCGGAGAAGTTGCCGGCGACGCTGGAAGCAGTCATTGACGGGTCGGTCAAGACCGGCCTGGACCTGGCGCCGGTGAGGGACTGGAACCAGACGGCCGTAACCCGCATGGTCGCCCACGGCCGGGCCAACGCCAACCGGGCCATGCCGCAGGCGCTGCTGGAGCGGTTACCCGAATGGCTGCGGCCGCAAGCCCAACAGGCTGATCGCCATTGGCTGGACACGCTGGCCGGGGCGCTGGACCTGCACCGGGAACAATACTGGGCCGACGTGGAAGCCCTGGCCACCGATGCCTGCCCGCCGCTTGCAGTCTTCGAGCACGGCCGCGACTGGCTAGCGGTCGGTAAGGAACTGCGCCAGGTCTACAGCCGGGTGCTCCGCCAGGCGGCCGGCGATGAGGGCGAGGTGGACGGCGTAGATGCGGTGACCACGCGCCAGACAGAGCTTGACCTGGCCCGCGCCGCCAGCGAGACTTTTCTAGCCCAGTGGCCGGCTGAGAAGCAGCACTGCGCGCTGTTGGGCGCGGCCGCTTACCTGTACGTTCAAGGACCACAGAACGGTGAGCCGGTACGCGACGGCTTGCTGTGGCAGATGGGTCGCCGGCGGGACCGCGAGGGCAGCGGCCGCGAGCCGGGCATTGCCCACCTGATGATTGAGGCGCTGCGCCAGGTCAGTGTGTTAGGCGAGCCGGTGTGGACGGCCGGTGGGCCGGCGCTCCTTTACCGCGACGAGCCCTGCGCCCGGTGTGCCGGCGTGCCGGTCCGAGTTAACGGCGTCTGGCTGAATTGGCTCAACGCCACGAACGGCCAGCCCTACGAGCGGATGAGCGACGTGCCCAAGGGGCTGCGTGACCAGGCCAAAGCCCGTATCGCCGATTTCGTCCAGGAGCGCTTCCGGGGCATGATGCTCTTCACCGAGGTGACCGACGGCGACCGGGTCATCACCCGCACCCCGCAGGGCAACCTGTTCGGCTACGTGCAAAAGGACCACGAGCTGGCGGCCGTGCGCTACGACCAGTGGCGGATCGCCTGGGCCCACGCCATTGATGGCAACGTCTACACCATCCTCGAGCCGGTGACGGCCTAGCATTACTTTTATTGTCAGCATGAAGACGGTTACCGGCCCGTGAGGGCTGGTAGCCGTCTTTCTTTTTTTTCGGCCGGGGAGCGGGTTGGTAAATCCCGACGCGCCTGGCAGGGGCAGCTAAAGGCGCTGACGCGCCTGGTTGGGTGAATTTCTTTATTAACCTTACCTGTCTTACGTTGAAAGGAGCGTGAAACATGTACCAAAAACTCATCATTACGGGCAACCTGGGTAACGACCCGGAGCTGCGCTACATGCCCGACGGTCAGGCGGTGACGAACTTCTCAATGGCCTGCAACCGGCGCTGGAATGACCAGGCAACGGGCGAGCAAAAGGAAGAGGTGACCTGGTTCCGCGTTTCAGTCTGGGGCCGCCAGGCGGAAGCGGCCAATCAATACCTGACTAAGGGCCGCCAGGTGCTGGTCGAGGGCCGACTGCGGCCGGACCCCAACACCGGCGGGCCGCGCCTGTGGACGCGCCAGGACGGTACCGTCGGCGCCTCGTTTGAGGTTGTGGCCGACCGGGTGCAGTTCCTGGGCAGCAGCGGCAATGGCCGGAACGGCGACGAGCCTACGACAGCCGTGGATGAGGACAATAGCATCCCGTTCTGACGATTGGCTACAAGTTGGCAGTGAAAGCGCAGCCACCTGCGTGAGCGGGTGGCTGCGCTTTTCTCTTATACCGGAGGAACCCCTATGAACGGTGACATCATCCTGCTTCTTATCCTGGCCGTCCTGATTCTGATCATAGCTGCCATTCTGTTCTGGCCCCGCCGGCCGACGTACACCCACGACGTAACCAGTACGCGTAACAGCTACGAGCGCGGCTTTGGCGACTGGTAGCGGTTGAGCTACTCGGCTCATCTTCTCTCCTCCTCCTTTGCGCATGGTCGCCTGGTCTCGCCGGCCGGGCGACCATCGAAGGGAGCCAGGGCAGTCAGGCAACTCTATGAGACAGGGGGGGGAAAAGGCCGGAATCGTTTCTTCGCGGCGAGCAACCCTCGCGCCGGCCCCCACCCAGGCCAAATGTTCTGCTTGACTTAACGTATTCACAGGCTGTATGCTTAAAACTGCGAGGCAGAACGTGGGGGCGAGCCGGGAGAGGTGTGAGTATGAGCGCAGGCGTGAAGGTCTACGCCAGCCTCGGCCAGGCCGTGCTTCAGGCTGGCCTGGCCGAGCCCTACCAGGTGTGGTTGTTGTGCCGGCGCCTGGACAGACCCGGCCGCGGCTGGGTGGCCGTCGAAGCCGTTCGCGAGCAGTTAACCAACGAAGAGGCGCCTTTGCGGCTATTTAGCCAGGCGCACCTGCAGCAGGTCCTGGAGCAAGGTGAGGGCTTGTTCTGGACCTGGCACCAGGACCCCGGCCGTCTGTGGTTGCGTGGCGTGGGCAAGGTGGCGGCCGCCCTGGGCGTGAACCGTTTCCGCGAACGGCCGGTCCGGCAGCCGGTCGGAGTGGCGGCGGCCAGCAGCGGGTAGTTCTGGAGCCGGGCTAATCTTCTCATGGGCTGGCCTTATGGGGCTGCGGCCGGTGGACGTTGAGCTGCGCGTGTCGAGCGCTGGCTGCTTTTGGCGGCCGGTTCTGCTAAAGTCTATGATTTCAGCAAGCCGGGGGAGCGCACGCTGTTGATGGTGCCCGGCCAACCAGCCAGGCCCTGGCCGGCGCAACACTACCCACCCGCCCACCCCCTGTTGGCGGCAGGCCGCCAACCTGAAGGCGAAGTGCCTTCAGCGACCAGGCCCGCCCACCACCCCCGGGTGGCCGGCAAGCGGCGATGAAATTGTGTACGGCCGTTCGGAAATAAAAATGAGGTACCCAATAGCCGGGCGGCTATCAGGTACCTCTGGGGGGGAGCCAGTAAAACTATAGCACAACCCAAGCATTTTGACTAGAGCATTTCCGGCCGTTCACTGATGAAGTGAGGCCAACGGTGGTACATATCGGCCGGACAGTGAAGTCTCGCCAGCAGGTATGCACCACTACGACAGACAGCACGCCGGCCGCACGTTGCCCGCCCACCCGCCCTTTGTTACCTGGCGCCGTGCGAGTAAGTGGTTGGGCGTCGCCACATTTTGCTGGAATAACTGATGTGTCAATGCTAGGGCAAACCGCCGGCAAACGTGTCCCTGGCCGGCCGGCATGGGGCCTCTCATCAAGGGCGTTGGTGAAGTCCTGCGCGCTGGTTAGCCCAACTGGCCCCACCCGCCCAGCCCTTATTACCTTATTGACACCGGGCCGGTCCGGGCGCTGCAATCACGGTTGCGGTTCCCGCGATGCCGCCAGAAGTAGACGACCTGGCCACCCATACAGCGGCGGTGGCGGAGGGTGACCGGGCCGCCGCAATGAGGGCAGCGGGCTTGAGGGGGAGCAGAAGCGTCGGCCGGAAGCGGCCGGCCGTCGGGGGCTTGGGCCAGGTTCACGTCGTCGCCACTCCTTCAGGGTCAAGCAGTTGGCGGAAATGGGCCAGGACAGTATGTAGAATGTCGTCGGGGCAGTCGGTATCTTGAACGAAAAACCAGTAGTGGCCGTACTGATCGTTGATGAAAAAGGTGTGGCCCTGGTAGGTGAAATCAATCCAGGCCTCGGTCACGTGGTCGGTCACGAAGCCGATCAGTTTCGCGCCGGGCAGCCGGCCGACGTGAT
Organism: Chloroflexota bacterium; assembly: GCA_022616275.1. GTDB lineage: Bacteria > Chloroflexota > Anaerolineae > Promineifilales > Promineifilaceae. The sequence continues at coordinate 1,335 of JAKEFB010000232.1, read as the reverse complement.
CGCGCACGGCGTACCACAGCGCCGATTGCGGCAGGTCACCGAAGTGGCGGGAGCCGTCGTGCATCGTGAGGTTAAGGAGCTGGCCTGCTTTCGTCATTGGTGGTCTGGCTTAATCTTACCGCTGGGTGGAAATGATGCAATAGAGTCGGCGCTGCTGGTTGGACGGGCGGCTCTCAGCCGCCCGGGTGCGCCTATCTCTTGTCACCTTATTCGGCGCTTGCCCGCTCTGGCCGGCCGACGAGGAACATCCAGCCGGGAGCGGTCGGTGGAACCGAACGCCACTTCACTCCGTTCAGCGCAGGCTCCTGTTAGCGCCGGACTCCCCACCCGCCCACCCTGAGTCGCCTGCGGCGACAGAAGGCTGGCCGCCTTCATGGCCAGGCCCACCCACCGCCCAGCTAAGATATAACCGCACGGAGGCGAATTTTTATGTTAAATGGACGATGGCGGCGCGTGCCTGAAAATGGCGGAGAACAAAGAACAAGGGAGACGTTGTCCACTTACCATAACAAGGATACCTCTATCGTGACGGTTGCCCCAAAAGAAAACCAAGGGCATAATTGAGGCAGTTGCGTCGCCCACGCGGGCGATGTAGCCGAGCGTCTATGGACCAAGCTAAACGGCGAAACACGACCTGGTGGACAGGAATGGCCTATGGGGCCATCGCCCTGGTGTTGGGGTGGACCTTCTTCGCCCCCCACCTGGCCGGGCTAGTGGCCGGTTCGCTGCCCCGCCTGGTCTCCCTGGCCGAATTTGTTGGCCGGCTGGGCGATTTCAGCGCGCTCTTTGTCCTCTTTGCTCTGGGGGTGATACTCCTCATCACCCTAGCGCGCTATTGGTTTGGCGAAGAGATGGCCCTGGCCGCGGCCCGGGTGATGCTCCGGCTGGTCCAACCGGCCGGCTGGCAGCGTTGGACGGCGCCGATCTATCGCCTGATCCGCCTGGCTGGCCAGGCCCTGGTCACGCGGCTATTGGCCGAACGCCGCCACGCTATGCGTGACCGGCGCCCAGGCGCTCCTCTCGCTAATCCCATCCTGATTGCCAAAACGGCCAGGCCCTTCCTGCTCTTTCAAGCCGCTCCTCTGCGGATCCCCTGACTCCTTTCATCGCTAAAACCCCATGAAAAACGGCCCCGCTTGAGCGGGCGTCGTCTCTATCGGCCTGCTGGCTCGTCTCGGCCGGCGGCCGGCAACCGCCCCGGTTGGCCAGGGTTGGTTGATGGATTTATCTGTTCGCGATGAAAGGAGTAATCGATGGAAGACCCACAATTTGTTACGAAAAACCGCGGCCTCTCTCTGGCCGAGGCCCTCATGAGCGTCGTGCTCGTGGGGGTGG
>JAKEFB010000231.1 GCA_022616275.1 Chloroflexota bacterium | reverse complement strand
GGTGACCCACCCAGGACTCGAACCTGGAACCAATTGATTAAGAGTCAACTGCTCTGCCAATTGAGCTAGTGGGCCTGACAGGTCGCCAGGGGAAATTATCCCAAATCCGGCGCGTTTCGTCAACTGCGCTGGCGTAGGGCAAATTTACAAATTTGCCCTACAAAAGATTGACTAGTCAACTATTTTCCTGTATAATCCGGTCGTTAACTTCCTCGTGACATTTGAGTCCCTGTTTCTTCCTACAAACTGAAGCAGTTTCAAACACGAAGGGAAAATCCCACGCCCGGCAGTTTTGTGCTGCCTTATTGGGGCGTGGCCAAACAGTATTGATAGGTGAGAGAATAAACCGAGTTTAGCGCCGGAGCCAAAGCCAGAGTTGTAACCAACCTGATTCTTACCTCTTGCTCTAACCTCCTAAAACAAAACGATGAGTAAAAAATTAAGAATTATTCCCCTGGGCGGCCTGGGGGAAATCGGCAAGAACATGACCGTTCTTGAGTACGGCCGCAACATGATCGTCGTAGACTGTGGCGTCATGTTCCCCGAAAGTGATATGTACGGCATTGACCTGGTTTTGCCCCAGTTTGACTACGTGGTCCAAAACCAGGACCGTTTGCATGGCCTTGTCCTGACCCACGGCCACATGGACCACATTGGCGGTTTGCCCTACCTGCTCCGGCAGGTTAAAACCTCTATTTACGGGACGGAATTGACCATTGGCATGGTCAGGCGCAAGCTGGAAGAAGACAAAGTTCTGCAGCAGGCCCAGCTCAGGGTCGTCGGCGACGACGGCGCCTTTCAGCTTGGCCCCTTCAAGATCAGCTTCTTCCCCGTCGCCCACTCCATCCCTGGCTCCGTCGGCCTGGTCATTGACACGCCCGCCGGCGCCGTCGTCCACACCGGCGATTACAAGCTGGACGAGACCCCGGCCGGCGGCCGGACGACCGACCTGGAGCGGGTGCGCCGCCTGACGCCCAACGGCGTCCTGGCCCTGCTGGCCGACAGCACCAACGCCGACCGGCCCGGCCGGACGCCCACCGAAAAAGTGGTCGCCGCCGAGCTGGACCGCCTGTTTGCCGAGGCTACCCAGGGGCGCATTATTATCGCCACCTTTGCCTCGCTGCTGGCCCGGCTGCAGGAGATTATGCTCCTGGCCCAAAAGCACGGCCGCAAGGTCGCCCTGACCGGCCGCAGCCTGGAAGAAAACGTCGCCCTGGCCCGCGACATGGGCTACTTGAAAATCCCCCAGGGCTTGCTGGTCGAGATTGGCGCCCGCGTGCCTGACAAGCAGCTCCTCATCCTGGCCACCGGCGTCCAGGGCGAGCCTCGCTCGGCCCTCAACCGCATGGCCCAGGGCGAGCACCGCCAGCTACAGGTCAAGCGCGGCGATACCATCATCATTTCCGGCGGCGTGATTCCCGGCAACGAGGAAGAAGTCGGCCGGATGCTCAACAAGCTCTTTGAGCGCGGCGCCAATGTCATTTACGGCAAACTGGCCACCGTCCACGTTTCCGGCCACGGCAGCCGCGATGAGATGCGGGCCGTCCTGGAGGCGGTCCGGCCTAAATACTTTATCCCCGTTCACGGCGAGACCCGGCACCTGCACCTGCATGCCCGGCTGGCCGAAAACGCGGGTGTGGCCGCCGAAAACGTCTACATCCTCAATAACGGCGCGGCCTGGGCCACCGACGGCCAGAAAGCCTGGCTGGATAAGCCCGTCCCCGCCGCCGACGTCTTTGTGGACGGCCGGCTGATCGGCGAAATCGGCGTCAGGGTCATGCAGGACCGCCGGCAACTGTCGCAGGACGGCTTCATCGTCGCCCTCATCCCGGTCAATGCCAATAATAAGCTGGCCGGCGAGCCGGAGATCATCAGCCGTGGCTTCGTGCATCCCCACAACTCCGCTGACCTGATGCAGGCTGCTCGTCAAGAAATCAAGCGCCAGTTCAAGCGCGGCAAAAAAGGGGTGGCCAAAGAAAGCGTCGCCGAAGGGCGCTTGGCCGAAGGACACTTCGCCGAAGTGCTGCAAAACTTCTTCTACCGCGAGACCCACTCCCGGCCGGTAGTCCTTCCCAGCATCATCCAGGTCTAAAACGCCTCTTGTTGTGGCGTGTTTTCGCTGGCGAAAACCAGTCTCACGACCGTGCCACTCGCTGGTCTAAAACGAAAAACCCGGCCGGACAGCAGTCGCTATCCGGCCGGGTCATTTCTCACTCAGCACTCAGTCCTCAGCACCCAGTCCTCAGCACTCAGTCTTCAGCACTCAGCACTCCCTAGCAGCGCCGTTGCCTCTGCCTCGCTGGCCGCCTCCTGCACGGTGGCCGCCATAATGCCCAGCGGCCGGAAAGGTGGCTGGGCCTGGGCGGCCGGGCTGCCCAGGTGGAGCCGGTAGCAGCCCACGAAAAGCTGCACCGCCCCATCCGTCGTCTGCGCTCTCAAGAGCACCGGGACGTCGTAGTAGGTGTTGCCGGCCGCCACGCCGTCAGTTATCTGGCCCACTTCCAGCTCCACCGACTCGGTGTTGGCGTAACCCTGCTCAAACTCGGCGAAGGGTGGGACCTCCGCGCCTTCCTCCCAGTAGGTGTAGGCCCGGACGTACTCGTGACGGTTGACGGCGTTGAAGTACGACCGCAGCAGCTCGGCCGGGCCGCTGCGATTGTCAATGTAATTGTCGGCGCTGATGTCCAGCGGATCGGCCGATGGCGCAGTCGTGATGGGGGAGGTGTTCTGCCCCTGGCACCCCTCCGCCAGCAAGGCCTCCGCGCTCGCCTCGCCGCTCGCTTCCTCCACCACGGCCGAGACAATCCCCAGCGGCTGGAAAGGAGGGGCGCCCTGGATCCCCGGCTGGCTCAGGTGCAGGATGTAACAGCCGGCAAAACGCTGCGTCGCCCCATTGGTCGTCTGGGCCTCCAGCACGACCGGGACGGCGTAGTAGACCTGGCCCGCGCCGGCGTCACTGCCAATAGCCCCGGCCGCCAACCGGACCGACTGCGTCTCGGCGTACCCCTGCTGGAACTGCTCAAAGTCGCCCACCTGGTCCAGGTTCTCCCAGTAGGAGTAGGCCCGGGTGTATTCACGACGGTTGATGGCATTGAAGTATGACCGCAGCAGCTCGACCGGGCCGCTGCGGTCGTCACTGTAACTCTCCGGCTCGCTGCCGGCCGCGCCGGGCGTCGCTTCGGCCGGGCCAGGTGTGATCTCGATCACGCCCGGCGTGCCTGGGCCGGGGTAAGCCGGGCCGGGGGGGGCCGAGGCTCTGGCAAAGTTCAAGACGCCTTGCCCGCCGTCGTACCAGATGGCCAGCGTGTCTCCGGCCAGCTCAAATTCGCCGGCCGTCTCCAGCGCCTGAAAGTACTGCGCCTCTTGCGCCATCACCGCCTCGTCCAGGCAGGCCATCAGCGTGCTGGCGACGTTGCTGAAAGACAGCGTGTTGCCTTCCACCCGGTACTCGCCGCCATACGAGTTGCAGCCGCCCGAGCCTGTGGCCTGGCCGGCCGCTTCAAAGGCCAGGGTAATCGTAGACCCGGCCACCACCGGCGCTTCCGCACCCGGCGCGCCCATAGACACCAGCGACCACTGGGTGTTGGCCAGGTCGCCCTCGCCACCCGTCTCCGCCGAGAAAGGCGGTGACTCTTCGGCAGCCGGCGTCTCCCCGGCCGGTGTCTCTCCGGCCGGCGTCTGCCCGCCGGTGTCCGCGCCCGGCCCCGCCTGCGGCGTACAGGCCGCCAGCGCCAGCGCCAATAGAACAACCACCACGTAAGCGAGTTTCTTACGACCATCCATTACGAAGTACCTCCATGTTATATCTGCCCTCCCGGAGGTTCCAGCGGTGGTCGTCGGGCCGCCCGGCGCAACCGCCAACCTCCACGAGGGCGTGGTTCATCAGACTGTGACTCAAACCACAGTTCATAGCTACAAGACGCCATGAACCCTGTTTTGGTTCCATCGCGCCGTTTGACGGCCGTTCCTGCCCAGGCTACACTCCGGCCGCTGCAAGAAGCCCGCCATTTCCCAAAGCTTATGTCTGGCAACCGCCCCCTCACCGCTCCCAGCACCAACCCGCTCGCCGGGAAAGCCCCTCTGCTGGTGGCCATGCTTTTGGTGGTAGACAGTTTACATTTTGTCTTTGCCCGCTTATTGGAGGAGAAACAGTTCCCGGCCACGGCCGGGGCCATGTACGTCTTGAGCGTCGGAACGGTAGAAGTAGCCCTCTTTCTGGCCTGGCAACGGCGAATTCGTTGGGCCGTCTTTCGCCAGCACGCCCGCTTTTTCCTGGTCGTGGGTTTCCTGGTCGCCTGTTCCACGGCGGTGAATTATACGGCCGTGGCCTACATTGACCCTGGCACCGCCTCCCTCTTAGGCCAGACCTCCATTGTCTTTGCCCTGGCTTTTAGCCTGCTCTGGCTTCGGGAACGGCTGAGCCGGCTGGAATGGGCCGGGGCGGGCCTGGCCGTTCTCGGCGTTTTTGTCATTAGCTTTCAGCAGGGCGATTATCTGCGGCTGGGATCGTTGTTGGTCCTCGGTTCGGCTTTCATGTACGCCCTCCACGCGGCCGTGGTCAAACGGCATGGCGGCGAGATGGACTTTGCCAACTTCTTTTTATTTCGCGTGCTCAGCACCACTGCTTTTTTGCTCATCTTCACCACGGCCCAAAAACAATGGGTCTGGCCAGCCTGGCCGGTCTGGCAGATTATCCTGCTGGCCGGGACCAGCGACGTGGCCGTCAGCCGGGTGTTGTACTACCTGGTTCTGCGCCGGTTGCCAATGAGTTTTCACGCCATTCTGCTGACCCTCAGCCCGGTGATCACCATATTGTGGTCTTTGCTGCTCTTTGGGGAGTCGCCGGCCCGCCAGGGGCTCATCGGCGGCGCGGCCGTGATCGCCGGTGTCGTCGTCGTAACCCAGGGAAAGCGGCGGGCCTAACTATAGCTTTGCTGTGGCCGGTCTCCCACCCTTTGCTGTGGCCGGTCTCCGACCGCGCCACCCTTTGCGTGGCCGGTCTCCCACCCTTTGCGTGGCCGGTCTCCCACCCTTTGCTGTGGCCGGTCTCCGACCGCGCCACCAAATGGGCCTAAAAAGTGAGATGCCCGATAACCGGGAGGCTATCGGGCATCTCTGGGGGGGAGCCATCATCATTGTACCAGACCCGGCCGGAAGTGCAAGACCCTTTCCATCGGTATTACCATTCCAGCGACGGCCGTTGACCGTGCCTGGCACGGGGCAAAACCACCTTAACCAACGGACGCCTGCTGCCCCGTGCCAGGCACGACTTGAGCCCGGCCGTTCCCCTTGCGCCTGCTGCCTGGCTAGATTAAACTGTTGCTAAATCAGAGGAATAAAGTATGAGCGACGGCGATCAACCCAGGAAGCGGATCAGGGACGGCAGTAGCTTAAGGGAAGCTGAGCTAACCAGAAATAGCCTGGAGCGGTTCATTGGAATATGGTCTGATCTCACAGAAGAAGATAGGAAGCTATTTGAGGAGATATTAGAGGAGCGAAAGCGCCATGCTCGCCACCCAAGCGACTTTACTTCTAAATGATTGCGATAGCGCCTTTAAACGAACTGTCGTCCGTCGTCCGTCGTCTGTCGTCAAACTTCTGAACCAGGCCGCTTATCTACAGTGAGATTGACCATGCCCAAGGGACGGATGGAAGCCTTCAGCGATGGCGTCATTGCCATTATCATCACCATCATGGTCCTGGAACTGGAGATACCCCACGAGCCTGGCCTGGTCGCCCTCCGGCCGCTCATCCCCGTCTTTCTGAGCTACGCCCTAAGTTTCGTTTTTCTGGGCATCTACTGGAACAACCACCACCACCTGTTACAGGCGGCCCAGCGGGTCAACGGCTCAATCCTGTGGGCCAACCTCCATTTGCTGTTCTGGCTGTCGCTGGTCCCCTTCGCCACCGGCTGGATGGGCAAGAACGACTTTGCCGCCTGGCCAATTGCCCTGTATGGCGTGGTCCTGCTCCTGGCCGGCTTCGCTTACCTCATCCTGGCCCGCGTGCTCATTGCCCACCACGGCACAGATTCCACCCTGGCCACCGCCCTGGGC
>JAKEFB010000029.1 GCA_022616275.1 Chloroflexota bacterium | reverse complement strand
TTCAAAAGACGGCCGGCCCTGTTGCCCCTTGGGCGATAGAAACAGCATCATCAATATCTCATCCTCGACCAGGACAGGCTTATCCCTGGGTCCAATGTAGGTAGTTGCCTGCTCCAGCGCCTCCCAGCCCTGCCGGCCGTAAAAGTCACGCAAACGATGGTCGCAGTGAAACATGGCGATATCCGCATCACTCGCCTGGATAGTGGCCGTGCCGGCCGCAACGATACGGCTCCCGTACCCCTGGCCACGGAAGGACGGGTAAGTAAACACCCCGGTCAGGCCATAGGTCTTGTAGGTAACACCCGCGTGTTCCAGATATTTCCAGACAACGTTGGTGTGGCTAATCAAGAGGCCGGCTTCGACCAATACCAGGTGCAGCGGATGCTCCGACTCTGCCGTGATCCAATCACGCAGCCGGTTCTCCCCTACAAATCCCTCCGGCCATTCAACGCGCAGAAACGACAGCGTCTGGCACTTGAGGTCGGCCGGAAAGTCGGCGCTGCTGTAGATATATTGTTCTACCATTTCTTGCCAATTTCCTGTACTCTACCACAAAATAACCTGCGCTGATCCACCTTAATCAGCGTCCTGTTCAAAGGAGACAACTGTGCGGGGCGTACCATGATGGGAACAGGCATCCTATTTTATCAATCCCCTAATCCCAGGGTTAGGTTTTACCTAACCTCAATCCCCGCCTCTTTATAAAGGAGTACCGGTATGACCCAGGTTAAGAAAGCCGAACAACCAATCGGATACTGGCTTAAGCAAGCCGACAATCTCCTCACCGGGCAGATAAACGCCGTCCAGGCCGCCAATGGCGTCTCGCGCACCGAGTGGCAGGTTCTCAACCTGCTCAACGAGACCGGCCGCGCCAGCCAGGCCCGGCTCTATGAGACCATGAGCACCTTCATTGACGAAACCGGCCTCGACAACCTCATCGCCCGCCTCGTGGACCGTGGCTGGGTCGAGCAGAATGGCGTTACAGGGCAGGGTGCGGCCGAGTTTCAACTCACCGAAGAAGGCCGGCGCCGGCATGGCGTCATCTTCACCACCCAGAAAGAAATTCGCCAACGAGCCATGCAGGGCATCAGCCAGGAAGAGTACCTGACCGTGGTCCACGTCCTGCAACAAATAGTCGGCAATCTCGAGGGAAACGAGGCCACCGCCGGCCGGCAAGACGACGACGTCGCTGGCCAGGTCCGCGCGCTCTATAGCCAATTGCTCGATTCCTGGAACAGGCGCGACGCCGCTGCCTTCGCCGCCCTGTTCGCCGCCGATGGTAACCTCGTCGGCTTTGATGGCAGCCCGATCAACGGGCAGGCGGAAATCGAGTCCCACCTGAGCCAGATCTTTGCCGACCATCCAACGGCCGCTTACGTCGGGAAAATTAGAGAAGTGCGCTTTCTGGCGCCTGACGTGGCCCTCCTGCGCGCCGTCGTTGGCATGGTGTCGCCCGGGCAGTCAGACCTCAACCCCGCCACCAACGCCATTCAGAGCCTCGTCACCGCCAAACGCGATGGCCAGTGGCGCATCGCCCTCTTCCACAATACCCCGGCCCAGTTTCACGGCCGGCCGGAGATGGCCCGGCAACTGACAGAGGAACTGCGACAGTTACTTTAACTGTAACTGCTCAGGCCGGTCTCATGACCGCGTCTGGGTGGCCGTGGCTGGAAGCCAGCCATAGCGTGAGACCGGCCACAGCTAGAGAGGCGGAGTAGTTACCTTTAACTAATGTAAGGCAGGAATATCTTCCAGGTAGGGAACACGGCCAGGCCCCGAATTGGCAGCGTGCCTGTACCGATCGTCCCCAGCAACGTCGCCGCGCCGGTGTTCCAATTGAGCGCGTACAAACCAAAGAGGTTGTTACCGTTATTCTGCAAAGAGACGAAGTGGGTCCCATACGCGCCGTCAATGTCGAAGCCGATCAGGCGTGATGCTGTCGTCAATCCAAGGGGGCCAATCGTCGTGATCCCCCCCAAATTGGGCGAGGGGCTACCATTAATCCCCCCCTGCCGCACCAGGGTATTATTCAGGTAGTCAATCCCAAATAGCGTCGTCGCCGTTGCCCCGTCCACGTTGCGGTCGTAGGCCGATCCGACAATTTCTTCGGTAGCGGCCGGATTATCGAGGTTTGTATCCGTCCCCGTCAGCCCGCCGGTGTCGGGGTTGACTCTCAGGTTTTGATCGGCGCTGTTGACCACGCGGATCCGATCCGCAACCGGGGTAAAATCGAAACCGTAACTGGCTCCATCGGCCAGCGTCGTGCTGAAGGGTGACCCGCCCACCTGCGTGGCCGCGCCTGTCGCCGGATCGATGACGTAGAGGCGCCCGGTGTCCGGCCCGGCGCTATTCGTAATGGCCAGGCCATACAGTTCGCCGGTCGCCGGCCGGAAGTCAATGGCCACGATCACTTCACCGGTCTGCAAGCCGGTAATTGGTGTGGGGCCACTGATCGTGCCCGGTGTGGCGCTATTAAAACGCACCAGGGCGTTGGCGCCCGTCAGCCCAACGATCCCCACGCCCGCCCCTGCCCTCACCTGCCAGGCAGGCGCTCCCCACGCTGCCAACAATCCGGCAAGCAAGACAAAATAGAGCCGGCCGGCCAGGCGGCCTACACGTTTTAACTGTTTCATGATATCTCTCCAGTTCTCTTCAGGTTGGTCCTGTTGCTTGGGGCCGCGTCACTGATTATTACCCTACAACCTCAAGGGTGCAAGAATTTGATGACCGCCCGCTTCTTTGCCTGGGTCTGGCCGGTCGTTTACGTCGGCGTTCCGCCCTCGTTGCTGGTTCTCCTGGCCCTGCAGCGCCGGCTGCCCATCGCCGGCCGGAAAACCAATCAATAACCAACTCTCCCACATGACACATGACACGTGATACCTGACACCCCCTATAGGTGACATTTGTTACTGGAGATAACTGCCCGGCCGCTTTACACTGGCCTTATGCAACCAAAGGCTCTGTCTTCCCACAGCCCGGCCGGAGCCGAACCTGCCGGCCAGCCCGGCCTGAGGGCTAACGGGCAATCGCCCCGGCCGATCCGCCTGCTCGTCGTGGATAGCAACCGGTTGGTCTGCCAGGCCCTGGCCACCCGGCTGGGCGTCTTTACCGACCTGGAAGTCGCCGGCACGGCCGCCAGCATTGACGAAGCCCTGGCCCTGGCTCCAACCCTGCGGCCGGACGTGGTCCTGCTGGACTTGAAAGACAGAGCGGTCCGCCGGATCGGGCGGGGGCCTTCCTTCGAGCTAAGACCAGACCACGTCGGCCGGTTATTCGAGGCGCTGGCCGGCCATCGGGCCGGCATTATTGTCCTGACCTCCTACGCCGACGAAGTAGACCGGGAAGCAGCCCTGCGGGCGGGCGCCAGCCGCTATCTCCTCAAGTACATTGACTCGGCCCGGCTGGTACGCGAAATCGAAGCCGTCGCCGCCGAAGCCGCCGGCCGCCCCACCTGAGAAATTCTTAACCCTCAGCGCCCGCCCAGCCGCTTCGCCTCCTCAACCCCATCCCGCAGTCCTCATCCCTCCTCCCTCGTCACTCCCCACTCAGTCCCTGGTTCAGGCTTTGCCCTGAACGCGTCCTCATCCCTCAGTCCTCCCAAAAAACTTTTGCCTTCTCAACGTCTTTGCGTTATTTTCTGGGGAGTCATCTGATAAACACAGGACGCAGATTCTCACGATAAACATAGACCGACTTTCATCGCCAATGGCGCGAATCTAGCGAAAAAAACCGAACGATAAGAGAAGAAACATTCGCGTCATTTGCCCATTCGCGTTATTCGCGTTTTAAATCTACGTCATCACTGTGAATCAGTGTCCTATCGGGAGTGGGTTATGAACGAACCAACTACTAAATCGGGCGCAACAGATGCCGCCCACGATGTGTTGCGCTACGAACACCAGCCGCTGGACGCTATTTTTGCCCCCAGTAGCGTGGCCGTCATTGGGGCCACGGAAAAGGAAGGCAGCGTCGGCCGGACCATCCTTTGGAACCTGATTACCAACTCCTTCGGCGGCACCGTCTTCCCTGTCAATCCTAAACGTTCCAGCATCCTGGGCATCAAGGCTTACCCCAGCATCACCGCTGTGCCCGACCAGGTAGACCTGGCCGTCGTTGTCACCCCGGCCGCTACCGTGCCCGGCGTCATCCGTGACTGCGCCACGGCCGGCGTCAAGAGCGCCATTGTCATCTCGGCCGGCTTCAAGGAGACCGGGCCTCAGGGGGTAGAATTGGAGCGGCAGCTCCTGGCCGAAGCCCGCCGCGGCCGGATGCGCCTGATCGGCCCCAACTGCCTGGGCGTCATGAACCCCATCACCGGCCTGAACGCCACCTTTGCCCACACCATGGCCCGGCCGGGCAAGGTCGGCTTCATTAGCCAGAGCGGGGCGCTCTGCACCGCCATCCTGGATTGGAGCCTGCACGAAAACGTCGGCTTCAGCGCTTTCGTCTCCATCGGCTCCATGCTCGACGTCGGTTGGGGCGACCTGATTACCTACCTGGGCAACGACTCGCGCACCGAGAGCATCGTCATGTACATGGAGACCATCGGCGACGCCCGCTCCTTCCTCTCGGCTGCTCGCGAAGTGGCCCTGACCAAGCCGATCATCGTCATCAAGCCCGGCCAGACCGAGGCCGCCGCCAAAGCCGCCGCTTCCCACACCGGCTCCCTCACCGGCAGCGACGAGGTCCTGGCCGCCGCCTTCCGCCGGGTGGGCGTGCTCCGCGTCAACCGCATTTCCGACCTGTTCAACATGGCCGAGGTCCTGTCCAAGCAGCCCCGGCCGCGCGGCAACCGGCTGACCATCATCACCAACGCCGGCGGGCCAGGCGTCCTGGCTACTGACGCCCTCATCGGCGACGGCGGGGCGCTGGCCAATATTTCCCTGGAGACGATGGCCGCCCTCAACGACTTCCTGCCCCCGCACTGGAGCCACAATAACCCCATTGACATCCTGGGCGACGCCGGGTCCGAGCGGTACACCCAAACGCTGGAAGTCGCTGCCCGGGAGCCTGGCAGCGACGGCCTGTTGGTCATCCTCACCCCCCAGGCCATGACCGATCCGACACGCACGGCCGAAGAACTAAAAAAGGTCCACCACAACCTGCGCAACCAGGGCGGCCGGACTCCCCCCCTGCTGGCCAGTTGGATGGGCGGGGCCGAGGTCGCCGCCGGGGAAGCCATCCTCAACCAGGCCGGTATTCCCACCTTCAATTACCCCGACACGGCCGCCCACATGTTCAATTACATGTGGCGCTACGCCGCCAACCTGCGCAGCCTGTACGAGACGCCCCAATTTCCGACCACCGAGGAAGAGGCTGCCGACCGGGCGCAGGTGGAACAACTCGTCAACCGCGTCCGGGCCAGCGGCCGGACCATCCTGACCGAATACGAGTCCAAGCAACTCCTGGCCATCTACGGCATCCCGGTGGTGGAGACCCGGCTGGCCGCTAGCGCCGACGAAGCCGTGGCTGCGGCCGGAGCCCTCGGCTATCCCGTCGTCCTCAAGCTCAATTCCGAGACGATCACTCACAAGACCGACGTCGGCGGCGTCCGCCTGAACCTGGCCGGCGCTGATGAGGTGCGCGCCGCCTACCAGGCCATCCAGTCGGCCGTGGCCGAGGAGGCTGGCGCCGAGCATTTTCAGGGCGTAGCCGTCCAGCCGATGGTCAGGCTCGGCGACGCTTACGAGCTGATTGTCGGCAGCAGCCCGGACGCCCAGTTTGGCCCGGTGCTGCTCTTTGGCGCTGGCGGCTTGCTGGTCGAGGTCTTCAAAGACCGGGCCCTGGCCCTGCCGCCACTGAACACTACCCTGGCCCGGCGCATGATGGAGCGTACCAAGATTTACCAGGCGCTCCTGGGAGTGCGCGGCCGTGACCCGGTGGACCTGGCAGCGCTGGAGAAGTTGCTGGTCCAATTTAGCTTCCTGGTCGCCGAGCAGCGTTGGATTAAAGAGATAGACATCAACCCCCTGCTGGCCTCCTCAGACCAACTGATTGCCCTGGACGCCCGCGTGGTGCTGCACGATCCGGCCACTAACGAGGACGACCTGCCCCGGCTGGCCATCCGTCCCTATCCCTCCCGGTACATCCAGCCCTGGACGATGAAGGATGGCGTCCAGGTTAACATCCGTCCCATCCGTCCCGAAGACGAGCCGCTAATGGTCAAATTCCACGAGGGCCTGTCGGAACAAAGCGTCTACCTGCGCTACTTCCACGCCCTGAAGTTGAGCCAGCGGGTGGCCCACGAGCGGCTGACGCGCATCTGCTTCATAGATTACGACCGGGAGATGGTCCTGGTGACCGTCCGCCGCGACGCCGAGGGCAACCGGGAAATTATCGGCGTCGGCCGGTTGAGCAAAGTGTACGGCACGGATGAAGCCGAGTTCGCCATTCTCATCAGCGACGCCTACCAGGGCCAGGGCCTGGGCAGCGAACTGCTGCGGCGTCTGGTCCAGATTGCCCGCGCCGAAGGAACCATCGGCCGGATCGTCGCCTACATGCTGCCCGAAAACCGGGGCATGAAAAAAGTCTCCGAAAACCAGGGCTTCCACGTCCGCCGCGACGGCCGTATGCTGAAGGCCGAGCTGGAGCTGAGCTAGACAAGGTGACAAGGTGACAAGGTGATGGGGTGAATTAGGATGAAGAAGATTGTGACGCACCGGGATCTGGAGGTTTATCAGAAGGCGCTTGAGGCGGCTATGCGGATTTTCGAGTTGTCAAAGTCATTTCCGAAAGAGGAAGTCTATTCCTTGACCAACCAAATTCGCCGTTCCTCCCGATCCATTTGCGCTAACCTGGCTGAGGCTTGGCGTAAACGGCGTTATGAGGCAGCCTTTATCGCCAAACTTACCGATGTGGAAGGCGAAGCGGCCGAAACGCAGGTATGGTTAGAGTTTTCCATGAAATGCGGCTATATAATCTCGCGATGAAGCTGACACGCTACACCGAGTCTATGACGACATCCTGCGCACGATTGTTGGCATGATCAATCACCCAGAAACCTGGACCATCAGGAAGGACAGGCTGGCACGGTAACATAGTAGCAAGATGAACTACCTGTCACCTTGTCACCTTGTCACCCCCTCACTCTTACTGGAGGAACAAAATGACATTTCATAAATTGACACGCACCACCTGGCCCCTCACGGCCGGGCTTTTGCTCTTTGTGGTGTTGTGGTGGGGGCTGCGCCAGGCGGGGGCCGGCGCGGCCGCCCTGGAGCGGCCGGAAGACCCCGTGGTCGTCGTGGGGGCCGATTTACCCGCCTTAGACGGCCAGCCCATCAATGAATTGGTGCTCCAGGCCCACGACGGCAGCAACTGGCAGCCCATTCCTTTCCAGATTGACGAGCGCCTCAACGACATTACTGGCACTTACGTCCTCTCTGAAGACGGGCTGCTGGATGCTAACGACGAGCTGGTCTTTATGGCCAAGGACGCCGGCCAACTGGCCGCGGCCGACAACTGGCCCAACGACCCCGAAGCCCGCGCCAACCCCCGCTACCAGCTAGCCGTCACCGACCCGTTAGACCCTGACGACATGGGCTGGGCCTACCTCTACCGTTCCACCACCCTATCCACCACTGCGACCAGCTACGTCAACTGGGACCAGCCCGGCCAGACAATCACCGCCATCTCCTACACCGCCTCCTTTACCTCAACCTGGGTCGGGCTGGCCGACCTGGCCATCAACGGCAACGGCGTAGACATCCTCGACCGGCAGAAGACGCGCATAACCGCCTTTATCCTCAACCTGGATGAAGAAGACCTGGCCACCCTGATCACGCCGACCATTACGATCCCGGTCGTGGGGCCGGTGCGCGGCGTGGCCAATGGCGGCAATTTTAACGTTTCCATTTACGGGGCGCGCTTCGACTTCTATGTCGTCGCCGACACCAGCGCCATTCCCTTCCCCATAGACGACCTGCGCATCTCGCTGGACCTGAACAACCCGGCCGTCACCAACGTCACCAATTACTACAACAGCAACGGCGCGGCCGTAACCATTGACGGCGCCCCCGATGTAGTGGCGGCCAGCCCGGCCATGAGCTGGTGGCAGACCAGCGGATCGGCCGGCGGGCTGGTCGTCGCCCTGCCGACGGTTAACACCGGCGGCGGCACGGTAACCAACTACTACAAGGACGACAACGCCATTGATCCCAACGACACCGGCGACCAGCGCTCCTACGGTGATAGCGGCCTGTTCGTCACTGACCCCGGCACGACTGTCGAATTTGCCCTGGTTAGCTACGTCCTGCCGCCGGGGACGACCACCAACGTCGGCGCCGCCTACTTCGCCCGCGTGACCAACCCGCTGACCACCGCGGCCACCCTGCAAACCTACGGCAGCTACGCCATCTTCCTGCCCTACGTGGTCCGGCCTTAAAGGGATGGGACGATGAGAATCACTCGCCTGCCGATCCTGTTCTTGCCGACTCTGGTGGCCTGGGCCGGCCTGGCGGCCGTGCTGCATGGCCTCTCCGGCCAGGCCGTGGTGTCCGCGGCCGCCGCCTGCGACCCCGACGTGATCCAGCCCAACGGGGCCATCTACCGTTTTTGCCGGCCGCCCGGCTGGACGGCCGGCGATGGGCTGCTGGTCTACGGCCACGGCTACGTCTGGTTCAACGAGCCGCTGACCATCCCCCACAGCCACATTTGCTTTGGCGAGCCGGGCAACGAAACATGCGTTCACGACGTGGTCAACGACCTGGGCCTGGCCTTTGCTGCCACCAGCTACCCGACCAACGGCCTGGCCGTCCTGCCGGCCGTGGACGACGTGGTCAATCTGGTGGCCGTCTTTTCCGCTACCTACGGCGCGCCGGGTATCACCCTCATCAGCGGCGTCTCCGAGGGCGGCCTGGTGACGGCGCTGGCCGTAGAGCGCCACCCCGAAGTCTTCGACGGCGGCCTGGCCGCCTGCGGTCCCATTGGCGACTGGGTTGGGCAAATCAATTATTTCGGTGATTTCCGCGTCCTCTTCGACTACTTCTTCCCGGGCATCATTCCCTCCGAAGTCGTCACCATCCCCACCTGGCTCATTGACGAATGGGCTAACAACGACTACTTCACCAACACGGTCGCCCCGGTCGTCTTTGACCTGGCCTACGCCTTCACCCTGACCCAGTTCCTGTCTACCAGCCACGCCCCCTACCTGCCCGGCGTGACCCAGACCGTCCGCCAGGCGCTTTTCGACGGCCTGGCCTATAACATCATGGCCACCAACGAGGTCATAGACAAGCTGGGCGGCAACCCCTTTGACAATAGTGACCGGGTCTACAGCGGCTCGGCCGACGACGTTGCCCTCAACGCTGGCGTCCACCGTTTCGCCGCCGACCCGGCCGCCCTGGCGGCCATGGTCGCTTACGAGACCAGCGGCTGGCTGGAGCGGCCGCTGGTGACGCTGCACACCAGCCTGGACCAGCAGGTCCCCCAGTGGCACGAGCTGCGCTACCGGGAGAAGCTGCTGGCCAACCACACCTGGATGTGGCACATAGACCAGCCCATGCCGGTGGACAACTACGGCCACTGCAACTTCGACGCCGACGACGAGGTCCTACCCGCCTTCTTCGCCCTCCTTGGCCTGGTCGCCAACCCCCCACAGCCCACCCTCGTCTACCTGCCGGTAATAGAGTAGGAGGAGTGCGGCATCCTCAAGTAGGAGGAGTGCGGCATCCTCAGATGCCGCCACGGTCACGACTGAGTGTGTACCCTCCTCCTAGATTATTGCTTGGCCTATAATAGAGGAGTGCGGCATCCTCCATCTGCTTTTGTGGCCTCAAGGCCAGGCTACAATTTCCGACATCATGCGCGATTTCAAGAAATATACGGCCGTACGTCTCATTCGCCAGGCAGAGGTCGAAAAGAATTCCAGGTGGCTTGATGCTTTTAGACTGGCCGGCGAAACAACCGGCCGCAGCCAAAACAAAGTGTGGCAAGATAGTTTTGGGATAAAGTGATCTTTACCGAAAAATTTCTGCGGCAAAAGTTGAACTATATTCACCGGAATCCTGTAGGGGTTGGTTTAGTGGACGACCCGGCGATGTATCCCTACTCCAGCTATCGAAATTACGTACACGAGGATAATTCTTTGATTGACATTGACAAGGACTGGCTTTTATAACGTTGTCGGTCGCTTGAGCCGGCATCTGAGGGTGCTACACCCCTCAACCGGCCATGATGGCGCGCACTTCCGGCCGGTTGAGGAACGAAGCCCGCAGCCCGGCCGAACCGGCGTGGTCGGCGATGAAGTAGATGGCCTCCTGGGCCTGGCGGCGCAGGCGGGCCGCCTCTTCCTCGTCACCCTGTTCGGCCGCCAACCGGCTGAGCGCGGCCAGGATGAGCCAGAGAGTGGGACGAGCGTTGGCGGCTGCCTGGCTCCGGGCCTGTTCCAACACCTGGGCGGCCGCGTCGCTACGACCCAGGCGCTGCAAGGCCAGGCCCTGGCAGTAGAGCACCTCCGCGGTCAAAAAAGGGAGAGGGAAGACGGCCATCTTGTGGGGCAATGTCTGGGCCCATTCAATCGTCCGCTCGTATTCACCCCTGGCCAGGGCCAACTGGCCGTAAGCCAGGAAGTACAGTGAGCGGCTGGGTGGAAACAGGTCATCTATGCCGCCGGCCTCGTCTAAGACCCGTTCCGCTTCCACCAGCTTTCCGCTCAGGCGATAGAGGATGCTCAACGCGGCCGCTGGCCCCCCACGAAACTCAGGGAACATTTTGGCCACTTTAGCCGCCTGTCTGGCCCACTGAAAGCCACGCTCGACATTGCCCAACAGGGCGTAAGTCACCGCCAGGTAGCTGCCAATTTCGGTGCGGGCCACAGTAAAGCCGGCCTGCTCACCGGTGGCGATGCACTCACCCATCACTTCGATGGCCCGGCCTAATTCACCGCGGTGGAAATAAACGAAGCTCAGGGGATAGCGGCTGTACGACTGGCCCCACAGGCTGCCAATTGCCCGGCTGGTCTGCCACGCTTCTTCGGCCAGGGCGATAACCTGCTCGAAATTGCCGGATTGCAAGTGGAGCAAAGCGGTCGTGTTCAGGTTGTCCACCAGCATGGCCGGGTTGTTTAGTTCCTGCCAGAGGCTGCGCGCCTCCTGCAAAGACGCCCAGGCTTTATCTACTTGTTGAGGGAAGTAAACGCGGCATAAATCATTCAAGGTGTAGGCCAGTTGTTCCCGCAAGTTGTGCCGGCGGGCAATGGCCAGGGATCGTTCGCCATCTTGTAGCGCCTCGGCCAACCGGCCCTGGGATATGCTGGCGAGCATGCGGTTCCAGAAAATTCTGGCCTCGGCCGCTTTGTCGTCCAGCTCGCGGGCCAGCGCCAGGGCTTGCTCGGAAAGCGCATCCACCCCGGCCGGATCGAATTTCTCGGTTGGCGCGGCCAGCACCGTGGCCCTGGCCACCAGGGCGGCCAGTTCTAGCGCCCGGTCGCCCCGTTCCCGGGCCAGCCGGGCCAGTTCCTGGTAATTGGCCAGCGCCTCGTCGTAGCGGCCCGTCAGTTCCAACGCCCGGCCGCGCCGCAGGTAAAGGTGCTCCAGCTCCTGGCCGCCGGCCTGGATGGCGGGGGCCTGTTCCAGCGCCTGGCTGTAGAAACTGACCGCCTCAGTGTTGGCGTACTGGTTGAAGGCCGTGTCGCCGGCCAGGGTGAAATAATGGCCGGCCCGCCGGGCGTCGCCGGCAATGGCAAAGTGGCGGCCGAGGAGGGGGGCCAGCTCGTCCAGCCGGCCGGGGTAAAGTTGCTCGACCACCAGGCCGGCAACCTGGTGTAAACGCTGGCGGTCTTCCCGCAGCAACGACTCGTAAGCTGCGTCGTGAACCAATACGTGGCGGAAGAGGTACTCCAACTCCGGCTTTAATTGTCCCACCTGGATAAGGCCGGATCGTTCTAGTTGGGCCAGGGATTGATTGAGGCTGGGCATGGATCAGGATTGTACTTCACTCTGTGGGGATGGCGTAGGCCAGGCAGCGTATTACCGCCCGGCAACTATTCCGCTCTTGCGCTACCATTGCCCCGTCTTACTGTTTATACCAGTTACAGCGTAAGCGGCCGGGTAGTTACGAATTGAGGTAAAAAAAGATGATATTCTATCGCATACTATTTCCTAAATGCCTGTTCTTGATTCTGTTGGGTGTAGCCCTGGCGGCCTGTTCAGCCCCGGTCGAACCGGTGGCCACGGCCCGGCCGGCCAGGGCGACTGAAGCACCGCTGGCCGGCAGCCCGACGGCTATCCCTTCCCCCACAGTTCCCCCTACCGACGCCCCCACGGTCGGGCCGGTAGCCACCGCCTTCGAGGCGACGCCGACGCCAGTACCAACGCCAACCCCGGCCGGCCCCCTGCTGCCGTTCGTGGACGAGATAGGTTTTACCGTTACCGGCCATTTCGGCGGCGTCCCCCAGGGGCTCGACGTCGAGGGCGGCCTGGCTTACGCCGGCTTTGGGCCACGACTGTTGGTCATTGACGTGAGCGACCCGGCCAACCCCCGGCTGCTGGGGCAGAGCGAGCCGTTGCCGGATCTGATCCGCGACGTGGACGTGGCCGGCGGAATCGCTTACGTCGCCGCCGGTAAGGGTGGGCTGGATGCCCTGGACGTTCAGGACCCGGCGGCTATCCGGCTCCTCAACCCCGACCAGTACTACCCCAGCACGCCGCCGCCTGGGGCCGACGAGGTCACGGTCGTGGGCAACACGGCCTACGTCGTCAACCTGAACCACCTCGACGGCGTGGAACATTTGCTCCGCTTTGACGTGACCGATCCGGCGCAGATGGTATTCTTGGACCCCCAGGAACTGCAATTGAACGACAGCGTGGCCATCGGAGACAACCTGATCGTCGTGGTCGGCAACAGCCGGATGCAACTGTGCGCCGCCGCCAATCCGGCCGCCATCCTGAGCGAGACCCCACTCGCCAGCGGCAGCTACGCCAGCCGCGCCGCTATCCAGGACAACGTCGTCAGCGTAGCTCTCGCCGGTGGCCCCAATGGCGTCCAGCAATTTGACGTCAGTGACCCGGCCCAGCCGGTGGCCCTGGGTGAGCCGGTCGCAGGCGATTTCATGTTCATAAACGGCGTGGTGACCAACGGCGAGGCGCTCTTCGTCTCGTCCCTCTTTGGCGAATTTGGTCACTGTTCCTCCCAGATTACCCCCTTTGACCTGGGCGGCGCACCGCAAGCGGCCGCCAGCTTTGACCCGCAAAACTGTATCACCGAGCTGGCCGTCCAGGACAACATCCTGTACGTCGCCGGCCGGAGCGGCTTGCAATTGTACGACGCCAGCGACCCGGCCAACCTCACCCTGCTAGGCCACTTCACTCACCCGGACGGCTTCCACGACGCCCAGGGTGTGGCCGCCAGCGAGGGCCTGACTTACGTGCTGACGGCCGAGGGCTACAGTTTTGACGTCGTCACCGTGGATTTGAGCCGGCCGGCCGCGGACCGGCTGGCCAACCGGCTGGTGGTAAGCGAGCGAACGCTGATTGACCTGCTCGTCAGCGGTGACACGCTCATCGCCGCCGCCTGGATGGGCGGCCTGAACACCCTGGACATTTCCGACCCGGCCGCGCCGCAGCTCATCCACGAGACAGGCGACGAGCTGGCCACCGGCGACTTCTTTGCCATGGTCGTGAACGGCAACGTTCTGTATACGCCGGTAATCGGCGAGGACCTGATTGGAGCAATTGGGGCTATTGATTTGAGCGACCCGGCTAATCCAACGCTGGCCACAGTCGTCGAGACCCAAAACCCAACAGTCTACAGCCTGGCCCTGGGCAACGGCTTCCTGTACGCCCTGGGCCAGGACATCACCAGCCAGATCTACATCTACGACGTCAGCCAGCCGCTGGCCCCCCAGCCGGCCGGCGCCCTGCCGCTGCCGGCGGCCGCCAGCCGGCTGGCCGTGGTCGGCAACACGTTGTACGCCTCCTGCGACGGCTGGAATTGCCAGAGTTTATTCAGCATTGACGTGACCGACCCGCAAAACCCGGCCATCGCCCGGCAGTGGCAGTTGTCGTTTGGCGTCCAAGACATGGTCAGCGACGGCCGAGAGCTGGTTTATCTGGTAACGTCCACCGCACTCCCCGGCCAGGGAATCTGGGCCCTCAACGCCGCCGACCCGGCCAACCCCACCCTGGCCGGATACCTGTCCCTGGCCAGCGACTATGTCCGGCTCAAGGTCGTGGAGGACACCCTCTACGCCGCCGCCTACGATGCGGGATTGTATGTCGTCCAGGTTAACCGGTAGTAAGTGAGGTGGCTGGCGCTTCCTGAAAAGCGCCAGTCACCTTGTTCGACGAATGCGATTTAACACGATTTGATGACCACTCGTTAACTGAACCTGTCCATTGCCCAGGTAATCAAGCTCCTCCTCCAATATTTCCAGCAGCTTCGCCAACGATATTCTCAGAGAATCCAAATTATAGCGGGGCAATGTTACGCCAATCCGGGCCTGTATCTCTGTGTCTGCCTGCGGCTGAAAGTCTTTGTAGGCCCGCTGGCCGCCGTGCGTGCGAACGAACAGGGTCATGAGGATGCCGCGCATCCGGTGCAGTATTTCGATGGTTGACCAGATTTGTTTTCGCTGCAGGCACACGCTGGCAGCGGCCGCATAGCGTATGTAGGCATCTAGGAGTTGCTCCAGTGTTGGCTCTGAACGGGTCTGGTTTGCCATTCCGGCCGTGGCAATGGTGGCGTGGTCAAGACGGCCGGCCAGAACTTTCATCCCGTCCACGATATTGGGGCTGGTATCGGCGAGTGGATGGTAGCGGATGGAAAGCTGCATGAGCGATTCCAGGACAATATCGGCCGCGTCGTCACCATCAGGAACAATAAAGGCAACTCTTTCACCAAACGGGGTGAAGGAAGTACACAACTGCCTCACTTCTGATACCACGTCAATGCGAGCATCATCAGTAATGACAACATCGAGGTCAAGGTCCGAATACTCATCCCAATCGCCACGGGTCAGCGATCCAAACAGCACAACGGCCAGGATACGCGGATCATGCCCATATCGGGACACAATGGCCTGAAGCAGCGTTTGATGTTGTGGCGTGCCTGGATAGTGGTTTGTTTGTTCATCGGTAAGTGGTTGAATCATAGGCTACTTGTTCCTGAATCATTATATAAGCGCATTCAGGAACGTGCTCAATCGCAAAATCGCTCTCTGCGCCGAAGCGTGCAGAAAACCTCCCGGAGGTTGCGAACCTCCGGGAGGTTAAATGTGGACGATGGTTGGCTCACGCTGAGTCCTTGACCATGGCCAGGAGCTGGGACACCGTTCGCCAGTTTCGGGCGGTTGTCGAGACGCCGAGAAACCTGTCAACCTTTGTTGCCAGCTCTGACCTGCCTATTCCGTCCGGGGCGTGGAGATAGAAGACCCTGTCTTTCAGCTCAAATCGTTCGTTGTTCTTCTTGAGATTTTCGAGCGCTTCCAGGTCTGGGTTTTCCGGCCTGGACATCAAAAAGAACAGGTGCAGGCTCTTTGGCTCTGATTCCGCTTCCGGGAAGGGATTGGATTGAACGGCCGTTTCTATTTCCTCTATCTTCAACAGCAGGATTTGCGGTTCAAAGCCATGGCTCTTTTTGATTTCGGCGCTTATCTGGCCTGAAAGTTGGGAGGTGTTTTCTTCCTGGCTCTGGAAAACGACATTTCCGCTTTGGAGGTAGGTCTTGACATTTTGCAGGCCGAGATTTTC
>JAKEFB010000230.1 GCA_022616275.1 Chloroflexota bacterium | reverse complement strand
TGGTGGCTTTTGACACGCCGTCAAACTGGGCTGTTTGGCCGAAAACAGGCTGGGCTCATGGCCGAAAATTAACTGGGCAGCTCCGTCCGAAAGTTGACATACAACGTCGTCCAGCACCCCGGCGCAGTCTGGATCATTCCGGTCACGCCGGCCGGCGAAGTGGTCATGATCTACACCTACCGCTACACCGTTGACGATTGGTGCCTGGAAATTCCGGCCGGTGGCCTAAAACCAGGCCAGTCATTGGAAGAAACCGCCCGCGCCGAGTTGTTAGAGGAAGTCGGGGGCACGGCCGCCGCCTGGGAGTACATCGGTCGCTTTTACACCATGAACGGCATTGGCGACGAAGTTGCCCACGTCTTTCTGGCCAGCGGCGTCACCCTCGGCCAGCCGCGCCACGAACCAACCGAAGTGATGGAGGTCCGGCCGGTTCCCATTGCCGAAGCCCTGCGCCTGGCCCAGGCCAACGAAATCAGCGACGGCCCCTCCGCCCTCGCCCTGTTATTGTGTACCGAAAAACTGAAGGCTTTTTTCAGCCCGCGAAATGACATCTTCTGAGAGAAAACAGTATGAGCGAAACAAATAAACAATGCGATCCAATTCCTGAGGAATTCGAGAGTTACGAGGATGCGGCCGCCTTCTGGGAAACTCACGATACCACAGAGTACCCTGATGCCTTTACCGACGTAGACGTAGTGGCAGAGTTTCGTGGCCGCTACTTTGAAGTTGAATTGGCAGAAGACGTAGCTATCGCTTTACAACGGCAGGCCAGGAGAAGTGGCGTTACAATGAGCGAACTGGCCAACGATCTATTACGTAAGCAGATAATCCCGGCCGGGTAGGAGCAACCACATCTGAGAAGTTAGCGATTGTGTGAGACGGAAGCAGACATGAGGGATTACTTTAACAGCGGGTTGGGCGGCTCTCCCTCTGGTCCATAATCAATCACTTCCAACAAGCGCTGTATGTTGGGGAAACAATCGGGGTCGCCAGAAACGTCAGAATAGGCCACCCGGCCGTCCCGGCCGGCGTAAAACAGCGACGGATAAGGCGCTTCGTGGTTGGGGTGGCCGTCATAAACGCCAAACTGGTGCGAGATAGAGGGGTGGCTGTCGGCCAGAAGCGGGTAGGTAAGCGGCGGCTGCACCGAGCGTTCATAGGCATAAATCGCGTCCGTTGCGTCGGCCGAAATGCAAACCAGCCCCACACTTCGTTCAGCCAGCCGCGGCGCCAGGGCGTTCAGCCGCATCAACTGGCGCAGGCAGAAGGGACACCAGGTGGCGTGAATAAAGGCCACCACCACGCCATTAGGCCCGGTCACGTCGGCCAGCGTGACCGGCCGATCTTCCGAATCACGCAACTCAAAATCCGGCAAAGGCGCGCCGTTCAACAACGGCTGGGCAATGATATGGCTGCTGGGCACACCGACCTCCTTGTCCCACCGGCAACCCGACTGGCAACAGCGCCGTTGGGTGGAATCATTTTACCACCAGGAGACCACTTTGGGCTACTTTGTGTCGCCCTTCAGCCACGCCAAACCCCGCAGGTCTCGCAGACCTGCGGGGTTTTCTTCAACACCCCGTGCTATAATCGCGAATAGCCCAATGCGTATGCACACTGGGCAAATGACGCGAATAATCATACTTATAAAAATTCGCGCCATTCGTGAAGCGTTGTACGCTCATTCGCGTGATTCGCGATTAATCTTGAAACAGCTTTAACGGAATAACCCATGCCTCTAACCACCGTTCCCGACGAGCGCGGCAAATTCGGCCCCTATGGCGGCCAGTTTGTGCCCGAAACGTTGATGCCGGCCCTGGAGGAGTTGATCCAGGCTTACGACGCCGCCCGCCAGGACCGGGCTTTCCTGGCCGAGTTTGAGCACCTGCTCAAGAGCTACGTCGGCCGCCCTTCCCCCCTCACTCATGCCCGGCGGCTGTCGGAAAAGCTGGGTGGCGCCCAAATCTATTTGAAACGGGAAGATTTGAACCACAGTGGAGCCCATAAGATCAACAACGCCCTGGGCCAGGCGTTGCTGGCCCGGCGGATGGGCAAGCGCCGCATTGTGGCCGAAACCGGGGCCGGCCAGCACGGCGTCGGCTCGGCCACCGCCTGCGCCCTGTTGGGCCTGGAGTGCATCGTCTACATGGGCGTGGTAGACATTGCCCGGCAACAGCCCAACGTCTTCCGCATGAAGCTGCTGGGGGCCGAGGTCCGGCCGGTCAGCAGCGGCAGCCAGACGCTCAAGGACGCCATCAACGAAGCCATTCGCGACTGGGTCACCAATGTCGAAACCACCCACTACCTGCTCGGCTCGGTCTTGGGGCCACACCCCTACCCGGTGATGGTCCGCGATTTCCAGAGCGTCATCGGCCGGGAAGCGCGAGAACAGGTCCTGGCCACCTGCGGCCGGCTGCCCGATACCATTATCGCCTGCGTCGGCGGTGGCAGCAACGCCATGGGCATTTTCCACGCCTTCCGCAACGATGAGGCGGTCGAGTTCATTGGGGTAGAAGCCGGCGGGGAGGGGATTGCTGGCGGCCGCCACGCCGCCCGCTTCGCCGATTTGAACGTGGCCCGGGTGGGTGTGCTGCACGGCACCAAGAGCTACGTCATGCAAACGGCCGACGGCCAGATCATGGAGACCCACAGTATCAGCGCCGGGCTGGACTACCCCAGTGTTGGCCCGGAGCACGCCTGGCTGCGCGACCAGGAGCGGGCCGGTTATACCTACGCCACCGACGAAGAGGCGCTGGCCGCTTTCCAGACGCTCTCTGAAACTGAGGGCATCATCCCCGCCCTGGAATCGGCTCACGCCGTGGCCGAAGCTATTAAACGCGCCCCCACCATGCGGCCGGACCAGATCCTCCTTGTCAACCTCAGCGGCCGAGGCGACAAAGACCTGGACACCGTCATTAAAGCCCTTAACCTCTAAACTCTAGCTGGGCCGGTCTCACGACCGCGCCACGCCCTCTCTAGCTGTGGCCGGTCTCATGACCGTGCCACGCAAGGCTACGCTTAAGCTACATCACCTTTTCTTGAATCCACAAATTGACGCGCATCTCAACCGATACACCCCGTTATCCGCCATCTAACAACCCCTGGGCCAGAATAAAGTCGGCCAGGGCCTCGGCCGCGATGCGATGTCCTTTTTCATTGGGGTGCTGGTCGCTGGGGTGGACCCACAGGTCCGGATAAGACTCCCCCTGGAACGCCGCCAGCAGGTCCAGAACGGGGATGTCGTTGGCCATACAAAAGCTGGCTATGTTGTCGTGCAGCGGCCGGAAAGGGTAGTCGTCGTTTAACTCGTACATGAACGGGAAGATGGCCACCATATAATTAGAGCCGGCTTCACCGGTAATCAAACTGCCCTTATAGAGGAAATGGAAGCTGGCGTTCCACTCATCTTCCTCGGTCAGGGCGCTGTTGACCAGATCCTGGGCATATTGGCGGCTGGACAATTGGCGGCCGATGGTGGCATACACGTAACTGGCCAGGTAAGAGCTGCGCAAGGCCGGGTTTTCGTAAGTGCTGCGGAAATTTTCCCACAGGTCCACTGTATAGCCGGCGTCATTCAACACGTAAACCACGACGACCAGATCCGGTTGGAACTGGACGCCCGCCTGCTCCAGGTAACCGATTTCGTCCACCGTCCCCCAGGCGCTGACGCCAAAATTAAGCACTTCGACCCCTGGCCCCAACAACGTCTGCAACTGGCTGCCCAGTGTGTCTTCAAATTTGACCCCTTCGCCAAAGGTAAAGGAATCACCCAACAAGATGACCCGTCTGGTCCCGGCCGGTTTGGCCGTTTCGTAGTCCGGCCCGCGAAAGCCATACCGGTTCGTCTGGTAGGTCAGGCCATTGTTTTCATTAAAGTACCCCCGGGGGTTACTATCATAGTTAAAGTCAAACTGGGCATAAGGCTTAAATTGAACCCGCACCCCAGGCAGCAAATCTTCCCCGGCCATTAGGGCGTGATCCCACTCCCTGGTCCGGGCTTCGTAATAACCCCGGATATCCAGCAGCCGAAAAACAAACTCCAAAGCCAGCAAAGTAGCTAGCAGGGAGAAACAAGCCACTAGAAGGTTCAAGCCCAGGTTGCGCAGTAACCGGCAATGTATTCGTTTCATTGTCTACCTGGCACAAGAGAAGTTAACCTTTGCGGGAACTTTGGCCCTGCCAAAGTCTGCGTCTTCGCGTCAAACACGAGTCAGCCGTTCTGGCCAGCCGGGCAAGCAAAGTTCCTTGCGCAAATCGGCCGCGTGCTCCCGCTCGTGGAACAGCCACAGGGCAATCCAGCGATAAACTATGCCTTTTGGATCCCAGGGGGCCGGTAGCGGCCGGGCCAGATCTTCCTGGCTCAGCCCGGCCAGAATTTCCCGCAGGGCAGCCCGCGCCCCGACAAAATCGGCCCAGACCCGTTTCCAGGAATGGTCCTGCCGGGCAGCGGCGTGCAGGTCATTCCATTTCTGGATCGTGCCGGGGTAGTCAATGGCCAGCGACCGGCCACTCGGTTGGCCCGGCCGCAATCCCTCCACGCCGTACCACTCCCAATCGGCCACGTGGCCCAGCACGTCCTTTAACGTCCACACCCCACACACCGGCCGCGTCTCTCGCTCGTTCTCCGGGATCAGGGCGGCCGTGGCCAGCATCTCCTCCCGGCCGGTCTCCAGGATGGCCTGCAAAACAGAGTTAGGGCTGATCCCCCGAGGAGGTTGCTCGTTCTTCCGCCAGTTATCCAGGTCGGCCAGGTGGCCGGCGTCGTGCTCGTAGCGCCAGACCGTCCACTGGCGGACGGAGCGCACGTCGCCCCACGGCAGCCGCACCGGCCGGTGGAACAGCTCGTCAGAAATTCCGGCCGACGTTTCCAGGACGGAGCGGCGGGCGGCCATAAAAGCGTCCAGGGCCTGGTCCAGCGACCATCCCTGGCGCTCGGCGTGTATGGCCGCGTTGTAATCGTCTAGTTCGACACTGGCAATCTCGGCTTCCCGGCCGGCCGCGGCCAGCTTCATCCGGTTGACGTGGAACTCATCCCAGGCAGCCACGTGGGCCAGCAAATCTTTGGCCGTGTAGCCCTCAAACACCGGTCGCCGGCTGAGAGTCTCTTCATCCAGGGAAATCAGTTTCCAGGCCAGCGCCGACCGCTCGGCCGCCAGCCGGGCCATCAGGTCGGCCCGCCAGGCAGCCAACACTTGGCGGACGTGGCCAACGTGCTCCCGCTCGTGTTCCAGGAAACGGCGCAGGACCTTGCGCGCCGTCCAGGCCTCATTGTCCCCGGCGTCAGGGTAAAAGAGGCCGGCCCGTTCCTCGTCGGTCAGGCGTTGCAGGCGAGCCACAGCCGCCTGGCGGCTCTGCTCCAGGAAAGCAAACACGGCCGGCTCTTCCTCTTCCCATGCTGGCGGCAGCATCGCCGGGTCCACCACCCGGGTCACGTACCACTTTTCCGCCCGGCCGACGTGGCGCAGGATGCGGCCGGTGCTCATCTCAGCTTCACCGGCCTGCCAGGCCAACACCTCTTCCGGTAAGTCACCCACCAACGCCAGCAGGTCGGCCCGGTTGTAGGCCATGTAGCGCAAATACGTTTCCATTTCCGGCCGGGGCAGGGGTTGGTTTTCATTAGCCAGCAGGGCGGCCTGATCGCCAGAGTCAAAAGGGCCCAGCCCCTCCTGTACGTCGGCCACTCGTAGCCCAAAAGGGCCCGGTCCGGCCGGTGTTTCACCATGCTGTTCCAGCCAGGCCTGGTACTCCTCGATGGCGGCCGGCAGCATGGCCAGGGCCACTTCCCGATTCTCCGCCCGGACAAAACAGCCGGGCAACGCCGGCGCGTGGGCCATGCACAGCCCGGTTGGGCCAATCTCCAGGTAAACGTCGTACGTGGTCGTCATGGCGCTGAATTGTACCGGCCGGCCTTGCAGTTAGCCAATGAACGAAAGGCCCCAGAGGCCAGGCGAACCTGCTGGGGCCTTGTCAATGTAGAACGATTTTGCAAAATCGTTCTACGGTTAATCGCGTCTTGGCGCCTTTGCGTCAAAATCTTCCTTTTCCTGGGCCAGCAGCCGCTCAATCCGGCCGAGCCGTTCAGCGACCTCGCTGCTCTCCCCAGGTACGGCCGCCAGGGCAACCGCGTGCCGCCGCATGACCCAGTAAGTGACCCCGGCCATCACCACCAGCAAGGATAGCAAGACGACCAGTTCCACCGGCTCCTGGGCCAGCCGCACCCCCAGCGGCCGTTCCTCAAGTGCTGTCGGGCTGGGCATCCCCTCAGAAATAGTGAACTGGCCCAGGCTGGTCAGGCCGGCGATAGTAACAAAGTTGTGGGTCG
The DNA here is from genome assembly GCA_022616275.1 of Chloroflexota bacterium. Classification (GTDB taxonomy): domain Bacteria; phylum Chloroflexota; class Anaerolineae; order Promineifilales; family Promineifilaceae. Next base: position 22,107 of record JAKEFB010000230.1, on the reverse strand, counting down.
CGTCCACCGCGCCGCCAATGGCTGTCCAGGCGGCGCAAGGGCGGCCGGCCGGCCGCTGCCACACTTGCAGGCTACCTTCGACCATGCCGTCAATATTGGCCTCATTGTACTTGAAACGCAGATCTACCGTGGCGCCGGCGGTCAGCTTGCTGGACTCAATGGTCCAGATCGGCATCGCCAGCCGTTTGTCAGTGGCGCAGGGATGGAAAGCGTAGCGGGTGACGTTCACGTCTCCGTCAATGAACGCCCCGGCCGTAAAATCCACCCGTACCCCGGCCTGGTCGAAGGTAACCGGCAGGGGGTTGCCGCTGCCATTAAGATTCTGTCGCTGGCGGAAGGCGGGCGTTTGGCTGGAAAGGGGACCGCCGAAAATCAGGTAAGCGGCCCCGCCATTGCTGAAAAGGATGTCGTTATCAGTGGCCCCGACCAGCAAGTCGGCCAGGCCGTCGCCGTTGGCATCCCCTGCCCCGGCCACGATGTTGGCCTGGTCGTTGTTTAGCGCGCCGGTGTATCTAATAGCCGTAGACAAGCCGGCGCTGGCCGGGCCGGCGCTGCCCAGGACCAGGTAAGCAGCCCCGGAGTCTACCGACGTATTAAAAGGAGCGCCAATCAGCAGGTCGGCGAAACTGTCGCCGTTCACGTCCCCTGCCCCGGCCACGCTCGTGCCGGCCTGGTCGCCGGCGGTCTCGCCGGTGTATTGGATACCGGCCACAGACAAGGAATTCGGAGGGATGCCGGGCCGGAGCAGCACCAGGTAGGCAGCCCCGGCGTCGGCCCCGGCAGCGTCGTTGAGAGGCGCGCCGGCCAGCAGGTCGGCAAAACCGTCGGCGTTGGCGTCGCCCGCCCCGGCCACGCTCGTGCCGGCATTTTCGCCGCCTGCCCCGGTGAACTGGACGACGGCCGGCGCCGCTGTGCTGAGGCTGATGCTGGCTGGCGCGGCGCTGCCCGGCAGTAGGTAGATCGCCCCGGCATTGGCCCCGCCGTCGGCGTTGAGGGGCGCGCCGATAATCATGTCGGCCAGGCCATCGCGGTCGGTGTCCCCGGCCCCGGCCACGCTCCGGCCGGCCTGGTTGCCGGCCGCCTCGCCGGTGTACTTGACGGCCGTCGCGAGGCTGGTCTGGGTACCCGGGGCAGGCAGGCCGCCCCCGCCCAAGACCAGGTAAGCCGCTCCATTGTCCCCAGCGCCATTGAGGTTGGCGCCAATGAGCAGGTCGTCGAAGCCGTCGCCGTTGATGTCGCCCGCCCCGGCCACGCTAATGCCGGCGTTGTCGCTGGCGGCCTCGCCGGTATACTGGATGGTCGTGTTCAGATTGCCGCCGGCTGGGCTGGCGCTGCCCAGCACCAGGTAGGCCGCTCCGCTGTTGCTGCCTACCCCACCGCCATCGTCGTTGAGGTTGGCCCCAATGAGCAGGTCGTCGAAGCCGTCGCCGTTGACGTCGCCCGCCCCGGCCACGCTAATCCCGGCGTTGTCAGAGTCCGCCTCGCCGAAATATTCGATAGTCGGCGACTGGCCCAGCCGTTTGCTCAGGCTCCAGCCACCCGGCCCGCCCAGCACCAGGTAGGCTGCCCCGCCGTTGTTGCCCGGCCCACTATCGTTGAGGTTAGCCCCGATGAGCAGGTCGCCGTAGCCATCGCCATTGATGTCGCCGGCCGAGGCCAGACTGGCGCCGGCCTCGTCATTGGGTGCCTCGCCGCTAAAGTGGGCGCCGGCGCTGCCGTCCGCCCGGCCGCCATCCTGGGCATAGCTCGTCCCCCGTCCCACAAATAAGCTCAACAAAGCCAGAAATAGTACAATTGCCAAAACTCTCTTGACGATCATTTGCCTCTCCTGCTCCCGTTGCACTCAGGTGAATAAATCAATCAGCCGTACAGTGGAGAGTGTAAGGGAGAAGGGAGCCCCCTCGCACCTGCCTGGAGACAGGTTTTAGCAGTAACGATAGTTAGTACCGCGGACCTATCTAAAGACAGGGAAAAAAATCTATCTAAAGATAGAGAGGGTGATGTATTTAATTTGGCGTTTCCCTAAACTCAGAGTGGCAGGGTCAAACGGTGAAGATAGCCAGAGGCGGATTCCAAAATCTAAAATCTAAAATCTAAAATCTAAAATCCATCACTCCTGGTATACAAATAGGCTCGCCCTTTCTTGCCGGCCGGGGCCAGCAGCCCCATTTTCCCCAGGCAGTACGTCATGTGGCCGGCCAGGTAAGCGGGCGCTTTCAGCGCTTCGGCCAGCTCCCGGTTGGTAAAGGGCTGGTCCAGGCCGGCCGGCAGCAGGGCCAGGTAATCGGCCGGGGCGGCCAACGCCACCTGCCCGACCACACCCAGCAGCCGCCGGTCGGCAATGCTCCACTTTTTGCGCCGCCAGCTCCCCCGGCCGTCGTCCCGCCAGATCTGCTCTTCCTGGACCAGAACCACCTCCAGGCTGAAATGGGGATCGCCGGCCAGGTGCGGCAGGCGGACTAGCTCACGGAAAACGTCTTCCACCCGGCCGCGCCGGGGCGATTTGCGCCGGCCAAGCGCCTCCCCTTCGGCCGAGACCCTGTAAATCCATTTTTCCTGGGCAATCGGGTGAATGACGCGGACGTGGTAGCGTGGCAACAGCCTGGCCAGCTTGCCCTTCAGGGCGCTGAAGTTGCCGGTCTGGATTTCAATCAACCGGTCGCCCCGAACCACGTCCACCAGGTAACCGTCCACCGGCGCTTCCAGCGCGTCGCCCGGCCGGGCCACCCATTCCTTCAGCGCCGCGTGTAGCGACGTTTCCTGCAACGTGCCAATCGTCATAAAAGGAACACAGAGAGCGCAATGAAGGGCAACCAAAGGTCGCACAGAGATCACATAGAGAACACAAAGAAATCCCCAGGGAAACCTCTGTGTTCCTGAACAATTACAGCCAGGCGACAGGCGAACATTTGTTCATCAAACAGCATTGTAACACAGCTTTTGCCAATTTACCTGTATCCATCTATCATTTCTGTGGTTATAGAGAGCAGTTGAATTTACCTTTTTGTTCTTTCTTTGAGCATAAGCAAGAGAATTACACTTCCCAATAATATCCGGAATGTAATGCTCAGTATTGAAGCTGTGTTGACGATTGATTGTGTGTAGGCATAGAAATCAACCACGGAACTGAGAAATAGATAGCCGACTAGTCCCGTCAACACAGCGCGGGAAACTGGTGAAGCAGTAGAGGTGCGCACGGCCCATACACCAGGAACGAGAGAGGCTACTCCAGTGCCAGCAGTTCGTAAAAGAAAATCCATTTGTTCGTTACTAACAATGCCAACCACTACCAACATATTTGATGGAAAAAACAGCAATCCAATAGCCGAGAGGGCCATAAGTAAAGCGGTGAACGTGATCACGTTCTTGAACATTATTCTTGCTCTCCTAAAAATCGAGTGCGCTGTTACAAGCGTAAGAACAGATCAATGCCGCCTGCTATGCCAGCAAGCAGGACAGAGAAGTTGCCACGTTTCCTCCTTTGTCTAGAGTGGCGATATCACCTGTGTGCTCACATGCATCGTAGGCGGAACGGCACTGCCAAGTCCATACAATGTGGTGCCAAGTGCTGCCAGAGTCACTATGAACTTGCTCTTCCCCGGCCGGCACCTGCTCAATGCCGTTTTCCAGGAGCAATATTTGCGGCATGTCCTGGAAACGCCCCTAGCTGAGCTGGCTTTCCCGGACGGCCGGACCCCGGCCGCGCAAGAGCCTATCGGACAGATCATCTTTGCCATCACCTCGGCCAACCAGGAACATTCCCGCTACAACCCCATTCCCTTCCACGTTCGGGCCATTGGCGTGGACCGCCTGGCCCGGCCGCTGCGCGAGGTCTACGGCGTCGGCTACCGCATCATCGGCATTCCCCATTACGCTCCCACCCCCCGCTTTGCCGAAAACGTCCTCAAGGAAATTGAGGAGCAGACTGAGGGCCACCTGCGTAACATTACCCAGCCTATCTTCGAGGACAATGCCATTGACACGACCATCTGCAATTCCACCCTCCACGAACTGTGGTCCTACGGCGACCGGGCGGCGACTGTTCACGACTACCTGGCCCAAAAGCACCGCCAGACCCGGCCGGGCGGCCGCTTGCTCATCCGCGACGTGGTCGGGCCGGCCGGTGGGAAGCAGGAAGTCTACCTCTGGCTGAACGACCAGGACGGCCGTAACGACAACGTTTTCCACGCCGGCGCCGGCCGGGACGAGCTGGTAGCCCACCTGAACGGCCTGTCCACCTACGGCCGCTTCCAGCGCTTTGCCCGTGACTTCCTGGCATGGCAGCGGGCCGAGGGGCGGCGCGGAACGGAATCGCAGCTTGGTTAAAAATGGCGCTTTTTCAAATGGCCGACGGCCGGCTGGCCCCACTCCCCTACCCACCGACGAATATTGTCCTGATTGGGGAGAAACGCTAGACTAGAAGCACCTGGCACTTGCGAAGCGCCAGGCGCTTGTGTCAGGCAAAGGAAAAGCAGTATGTCCGAATCACAGCCGGCCCCTCGTCGTCTCAGTCGAAGCGTTCTATTCGTCATTCTGGCCCTGGGTGGGCTTGTCTTGGTGGTCCTGTTAATTGTCTTCTTCCCCCGGCGGGACTCGCTGGCCGAGCCGACGGCAACGCCAGGAGTCATTGTCAACGTTCTTCCCAATACGCTTGCCCCTCTATCAACGACCGGGCTTCCTCTCCTCTACCAGGACAACTTCGAGGCCACACAAGGCAGTTGGGAACTCAGCCAGCGAGATCAGGCCGTATACAGAGAAGGCGCGCTTATTTTGAATGACAACCTTTACGGAGAAGCTGCCTGGGCCCGGCCGCACCTCCGCTTTGCCGATTTCGTCCTCGACGTAGATGCCCGCTGGCTGGGTGGCGCGGTCGGAGGAACGTACGGTTTGCAGTTCAGACACCAGGATGCCAACAACTTCTACGCCTTTCTAGTTCGCAATGATGGCTGGTTCACCATTGCCCAGAACAAAGCCGAGGAATGGCAGATTTTGTTGGAATCCTTTTCCCTGGCTATCAGCCGTGATGGCAACACCAACCACCTACACGTCGAAGCAACCGGCAACAACTTCCGTTTCTTCATCAACGATGCATATCTGGCCGACGTCCAAAGCGATGGCCCCTCATCCGGCGACATCGTCTTCTTCGCTCAAAAAGTGGAGGGAACAGAGTTTATCGAAGTAGCCTTCGACAACCTGGTCGTGGCCCTTTACCCCCAACGGTAAAGAGTCCCATCTATCCACCTACTTCCACATTCCAAAATCTAAAATCCAAAATCGGTTCGCCAATTTCTTGCTATATTTCCAGCCGCGTGCTAAAATTTAGCACACTTGTTCTATTTCCCTATTCCCATGCAAGCGAACCGGCCGTGGCTCCACCAGGCGGTCTGCGGGATTGACCATGACCTACAACGTCACCCAATACTACCAATCCCCCCTCCTGGAGTTAGAGGAGACCTTCTGGCTGGAACCAGAGGTTGAGGTCTGGCCGGAGGCTCGGCCGGCGGGCACGTTCCGCATTGACGGCATTACCCTGGTAGCCGTGGCCCTGCTCGTAGCAGTAGGCGCCAGCATCCTCTTGTCCAGCCGTAGCCAGACCCCCGCCCGGCCGGCGCCCCAGGCTCAACCGGCCGCTCCCGCTCCTGCCAGGCCTATCACGCCCGAACAGCCGGTTCGGCCGGCCGCCCCCGCGCTACCGGCCGCGCCTGACCCCAGGGCTTTCGCTGCCCCCTACGACGACTACGTACTGACCCAGGGGCTGCATGGCTATTCTTACGGCCACGCGGCCATTGACATCACCGCCGGCAATGGGGCCACCATCCAGTCCCCCATTAACGGCGTCGTCAGCGCCCTCTTCGCGGACGAAATCGGCAACCCAGTATTGGTCCTCGAAAACGACGCCTACCAGGTGACGCTGATGCACGGCAACTACAGCGTGGCCGTGGGCGACAACGTGACGCTAGGCCAGCCGGTGGGCACGGAAAGCAACCAGGGCAACACCAAGGATTGGCTTGGCCACACCTGCCGCAATCGCGATTGCGGCTACCACACCCACCTCAACGTCTACGACAAACAACTCGGCGCTAACGTCAACCCCCTCGAACTCATCGGCAAGTAAATCATCTTAAACGCGAATCTCGCGAATGAGCAAATAACGCGAATATTTTCCTCTTTTATTCGCGCCATTCGTCTATTGGCGTTATTCGCGATGAAGATCTTGAGAATAGACGACCTCGCCATCAAAAAGTGTCAGTAGCACCTGCGTATCAGCTATCTCCCGCCCACTGATTCCTTCCTTCTCCAGGGCAAACAAGTCCCGGTCCAGGACAATCAAGTCAGCCCGCTTGCCGGGCGTCAGGCTGCCGATCACTGCCTCCCAGCCGGCCGCCCGGGCCGCGCCCAGGGTATAGCCTTCAATCACCTGGGCCAGGGCCAGCCGTTCCTTCCCATACCAGGGGCCGGCGGCCATCCGCTCCGGCCGCTGCCGGCAAAGAGCGGCATGAAAGCCCAGGAACGGGTTAGGGTCGGCCACCGGGGCATCGCTGCCAAAGGCCAGCAGCGCCCCGCTCTTGGCCAGGCTGCGGAAGTTGTAGACCCGGCTGGCCCGCTCTTCCAGCACCCGGTCGGCCGTGTCCATGTCGTCGGTGGCGTGAATCGGCTGCACGCTGGCCGTCAGGCCTAGCGCCGCCAGGCGGGGCAGGTCGGCCGGGTCAATGATTTGCACGTGCTCCACCCGGTGGGGAATGGCCGACCGTGGCCCGCTTTGAGCCAGCTCCTCAAAAATGTCCAGCACCACCCGGTTGGCCCGATCGCCAATGGCGTGAACGCTCACCGGGAAGCCCAGCGTTTCCGCCTGGCGAAACCCGGCCGCTAACTGGTCCGGCGGCGTGACGTTGACACCGGTGTTGTCCGGTGTGGCCGGCTCCTCCTTCTCATATGGCTCAAGCATCCAGGCCGTCTGGCTGCCCATTGAACCGTCGGTAAAAAATTTAACGTGGCCCAGCCGCAATACGTCGTCGCCAAAGCCGCTACCCAGCCCCAGCCCGGCCAGGTGGGGCAGGTCGTGGGCGGCAACGTTACAATTTAGCCGCAGCTTCAACCGGCCGGCCCGGCGCAGCCGCTGGTAAGTGGCCAGGGCCAGCGGCCCTTCCGTCTGGTCTTTCATTCGCTGGTCGTGGACGGCCGTCACCCCCAGCCGGTGCAGCTCGGCCACTCCGGCGCTGATGGCTTGGTCCAGGAAGTCGTCCTCAGGTATCGGCATAGCCGCCATCACCAGGTTAATAGCCAGCTCCCACAACAGGCCGTTGGGCCGGCCGCTCGCCTCCCGGCCGATAATCCCACCCGGCGGGTCCAGTGTGGCCAACGTAATGCCGGCCCGTTGTAGCGCGGCACTATTGGCCACGGCGGCGTGCATGTCGCTGCGCCAGAAGATGGCCGGCTGTTCCGGCCCTGTCACCTGGTCCAGGTCGGCCCGCGTCGGCAGCACCCGCTCGGTCCAGAAGCTTTCGTTCCATCCCCGGCCGCTCACCCAGGCCTGTGGCGATTGCCGGCCGGCCGCTTCCCGGATGCGGGCCAGCATCTCGGCCTTGTCGGCGCAGCCAGCCAGCAGGACCTGCTGTCGAGCCACGCTCCAGTCGTACAGGTGAATGTGGGCGTCACACAGGCCGGGCAGCGCCAGCCGGCCGCCCAGGTCCACCCGGCGCGTCTGCGGCCCGGCCCGCGCCAGGACATCCGCGTTGTTGCCCACCGCCACAATAAAAGACCCGGCTACCGCCACCGCTTCAGCCCAGGGCTGGGCCTTATCCACGGTGTAGAACCGGCCGTTGTATAGAATCAAGTCAGCGATACCTTGCATCTCCAGACTCCATCGCATAGTGCCTGGCACGGGGTAGAACCACTCTGGTTAATCTAAGGCCTTTCGCCCCGTGCCAGGCACTGCTGCACGGGGCAGAACCACTCTGGTTTATCCAGGACCTTTCGCCCCGTGCCAGGCACTGCCGGTAAGCAAACGAAGGTCAACTGTCCTGCTAAAAATGGGACAGTTGACACTGTTGGCGAAAACGACAATGGCCTATTCTATAGGCAACTTAGAAACAAAAAAATAGTTTGGAGCTAGAGGACAGACAAAACATCCAGAACTCTAACTCTAACTCTAACTCCAAACTCTAACTCTCAAGAAAGGAGAAAAGAAATGGAACACATCGTTACGCGCAAGGGTACTGTCATTCAGGACCCACCTTTTGTTCACAAACTGTTGAATGATCGCCGGTTCTCTGTTCTCTGGCTGGTGCTGCGGGTCTGGCTCGGCTACAAATGGATTGACGCCGCGCTGCACAAGATTGGCAACCCCGCCTGGGTCCAGACGGGCGAGGCCCTGAAGGGCTTCTGGCTGAACCAGGTGGCTATCCCCGAGACCGGCCGTCCACTCATCGCCTTCGACTGGTATCGTGGCTTCATTCAGTTCCTGCTAGATACCGAATCCTACACCTGGTTCGCCAAGCTGGTGTCCTACGGCGAGATGCTGGTCGGCATCGCCCTGATTCTGGGGATCTTCACTGGTATCGCCGCCTTCTTCGGGGCGCTCATGAACTGGAACTTTATGATGGCCGGCGCGGCCAGCAGCAACCCACTGCTCTTTGTGGTCGCCCTCGGGCTCATCCTGGCCTGGAAGATCGCTGGCACCATCGGACTGGACTACTTCGTCCTCCCGCTGATTGGAACACCGTGGCGAGGCAAGCAGGCCGAAAAAATCGAACCGCTCGTCAAGCCGGTCACGGCCTGACCCGAAACCACAAACAGACAATTGAATATACACCAAGGGCCAGGGTGACAACAGCAATCGTCACCCTGGTTCGTTTTTACCTGTTTTGACACAGGATATAGGCTAGACTATGATTCAACCGATGATTGAGGCGCTGCGCAACTTTTTTGAGTTGAACGAGGCCCTGGTTTTTTTCGTTTACGGCCAGGTCTTTTTTGTCCTTGGCCTGGCCATTGCCCTGCACTCGCGCCGCCACAGCCGCCTGGCCCTGGCCCGCAGCCTGCGCTGGCTGGCCGCCTTCGGCTTTGCCCACGGCTTTCACGAATGGGGCGCCTTCTTCATCCCCCTCCAGGCCGCTTACCTCGATTTGACCCTTCTTTTTATTTTGCAACTACTGCAAGTGGTCTTGCTGGCCATCTCCTTTGGCTTCCTGTTCCAGTTCGGGGCCGATTTGCTGCGTGAGGGGTGGCCGTGGCTGGCGGCCGTGCCCCTGGCGGCCGTGACCATCTGGGGGGTGTGGTTCCTGGCCTCGCTGCCCCTCACCGGCCAGGAGCCAGGGATATGGAGTCAGCAAGCCTCCATTTGGGCCAGGTATCTGATCGGCTTTCCCGGCGGACTGCTGGCCGCTTACGGCCTGCGCTACCAGGCCGGCCGGCAAATCAAGCCGCTCAACCTGGACTCCATTTACCGTACCCTCCGGGTGGCCGGGCTGGCGCTGGGCGCTTACGCCGTTCTGGGCGGAGTTATTGTCCCCTACGGCGATTTTTTCCCGGCTAATTGGCTCAACCAATCCCTGGTGGTCGCCGTCCTGGGCGTGCCGGTCCCGGTCTTCCGGTCATTGGCCGGCCTGGTCATCGCCGTGAGCGTTATTCGTGCCCTGGAGGTCTTTGACGTCGAAGTGGACCGGCTGATTGAACAGACTCAGGTCGAACAGAGCGTGGTGGCCGAACGGGAACGAATCGGCCGCGAACTACACGACGGGGCTATCCAGCAAGCCTACACCGCCGGGCTGATTATCGAGTCGGCCCGCCTCAAAGTGGCCGGCGACAGCGTCGTCGGCCAGCGACTGGACCAGGCTATGAGCGCGCTCAACCAGGCGATTGCCAGCCTGCGAGCCTACATGAGCGAGTTGCGGCCGGGACCAACCGACCTTTCCCTGGTCGAGGGGCTGCGGCGCGAAGCCGCCGACCCGCGCCTGACCACGTTGATGGAGGTAGAGCTGGCGTTAGAGCTGCCGGAGACGGCCACTGTAGACCCGGCCCGGACCAGCCACATCCTGGCCATTGCCGGCGAGGCCCTGTCCAACGCCGCCCGGCACGCCCAGGCCCGCCACGTCCAGATCCAGGCCCGGCGGGAAAACGGCCGGCTGGTGCTCACCATCCAGGATGATGGCCAGGGTTTTGCTGTTGAGGCTGGCAGCGGCGGCTATGGCCTGCGTAACATGCGCGACCGCGCCCGGCTGCTCGGTGGGCAGTTGGCTATTGATTCCTGGCCGGGCAAGGGCACCTGCATCACTCTGGTGGCCCCCATGAGCGATAGCCCGCAACCGATGGGTGAAATTTGACGCAAAGATGCAGCCTTTGGCAAGGCCAAAGTTCACGCAAAGCGCCTAATTTTTATCGGCGTAATCTGCGTTCATCTGCGTTCCATAGCCAAAGGGAAAAAGTTGCAAGAAACTGTTCGCGTTATCCTGGTAGATGATCACGAAGTCGTCCGGCTGGGGTTGATGGCCCTGCTGGAGAACGTCCCCTGGGTGGAGGTGGTGGCCGAGGCTGGCACGGCCGCTGAAGCGGTTGAGGCGGTGGACCAGCGCCGGCCCGACGTGGTCGTAATGGACATCCGCATGCCCGGCGGCAGTGGCATAGACGCCTGCCGGCAAATTACCAGCCGCTGGCCGGAGACCAGGGTCATCATGCTCACCTCCTTTGCCGACGACGAGCTGATCTTCCAGGCCCTCCAGGCCGGGGCTTCTGGCTACGTACTCAAACAGGTTGGCAACCAGTCCCTGATTGACGCCCTGGACGCCGTGCGCCGGGGAGACGCATTGCTCGATCCAGGCGTCACCCAGCGGGTTCTCACCCGGATGCGCCAGTTGGAAAGTGAGCGCCAGTCGGCCGCCTTCCGCGACCTGTCCGAACGAGAAATAGAGGTTCTGGCCGAAGTGGCCAAAGGCAAGTCCAACGTCGAGATTGCCGTGGCCCTGTCCTTATCGGAGAAAACGGTCCGCAACCACGTCAGCGCCATCCTGGCCAAACTCAACCTCGCCAATCGTGTTGAGGCGGCTACCTACGCCATCCGCCACGGCATCGAACGCCACCTGCCCGGCCGCCGGCTTTAAAATTGGCTCAGCCCTTCTGTTACCGTTGGGCGGTACACGGGCAAGGCTCACCTGCTTGCAACTCGTGAACCATGTGCAAGAGCTGTTCGGCGTTGCGCTCCAGCGCCGCCAGGTATTGCTGGCATTCTTCTTCAACGGCCGAATTTTCCATCCTGGCCCGCAGTAACTCGCTAAAACCGATAATGTTGGCCAGGTGGTTGATGAGATCGCAAGCGGCCGTTACCGGCAATGGCGGTGCGGCCACTAACCGGCAAGCCGGGTGAATCAGGTCCACCCTCCGCTGCTGACCGGTGTTTTTATCCCTATCTCTCAAACCTACCTTCCGATTGAGGCGAGCCACGTGAATTGGATCCATTACCGATTCCTCCTTATCCTGGCAAAGGATCAACCCGGCCGCCAGGATCGATCTCTTCTCCAGGAAATTCCTCAAAATGCTCCAGATGGGCCATCAACGCCGCCACGCCCGGAAAGTGATGCATCTCCTCCGTACCGACGTGCCGCAGCGTCAGCCATAATTGCCCTTCGCGCCACCACAGCCGCAGCAAGTACGATTCAGGCGGCCGATCTAACTTCGCCAGCGTATGCATTGCTCACCTCAAACTACCGACTAATTACCCAATTACCTAATACTCAAACTCTCCTTCTCATCTTTTCCAGCATACCAGGTAACCGTGACCAGATCGTGACCATCTAGAGAGTTAGAGTGCTGAGTTTGAGTTAGAGTGCCGACAATTTACTCTAACTCTAACTCCAACTCTAACTTCCAATAGTACTTGTAATTCATTTCGTAACGTCTATCACCTACAATATAATTCAATTAGGTTGTGTCAGTCATAGAGGGGAAGAACTCAGTGGTTTTGCAAAACCTTGAGATCTCAGCTTCAAGTAACAGCGATTTCCCAAATCGTACCAGTAAAGAGGTAGTTGTAGTTGGCAGAAGTAAATACACATCACCTGTCGCTGGCCCTGTTGGGGCCTTTCCGCGCAACGGTAAACGGCGAACTGGTCACCGGCTTCCGCATGGAGGCAGCCCGGGCCTTGCTGGCTTACCTGGTTATGAATCCCGGTATCCTTTATCCTCGGGCCAGTCTGGCCGCCCTCTTCTGGCCAGAGCAGCCCGAAGGCGACAGCCTGCAAAACTTACGAACGGCGTTGAGCCGGCTTCGCCAGGCCCTGGGCGACGATACGGCCGATCCGTCGTTCCTGCTGGCCGACTATCACACCGTTGGTTTTGACCCCCGCTGCCACCACACCCTGGACGTAGCTGGTTTTACAACTGCCCTGGCTATCGCCCAGACGCTGGAAGAGAAAGCCCTGGTCGGCAGCCGCCGGGCCATGGGCCGCCTGCGCCAGGCGGTGGAGCTTTATCAGGGCGACTTCATGGCCGGTTTCACTTTCACCAGCCAGCCCTTTGAAGAATGGCTGACCGTCCAACGGGAGCGGCTGCACATCCAGGCCCTGTGGGCCATGCACCTGTTGGGCCGGCACGCCGAGCGGCTGGGCGACGTCGAGGGTTTGATCCATTACGCCCGGCGGCAACTGGAATTGGAGCCGTGGCAGGAAGAGGCCCACCGTCAATTGATGCGTGCTTACCTGGCCCGTGGCCAGCGCACGGCCGCCCTGACCCAGTACGAAAGGTGCCGCGCCATCCTGGAACGGGAACTGGCTGTGGCTCCAGCTCCTGAAACAATGGCCCTTTACCAGCAAGCCGTCCAGGGAGAGCCGGGTAACGACCCGGCCGGCCGGCGCCCTTCAGGCCAGACTTTGGCCTTGCCAAAGTTCGACCACTTTGGCAGCCTCAGTACAAGCTTTCGGGGGCCAAGCTTACCCCACAACCTGCCTACCCCGCCGACTCCCCTTTTTGGCCGGGAAGCAGAAATTGAAAGCGCGGTCTCGCTCCTGGCCGACCCGGCCTACCGGCTGGTGACCATTGCCGGCCCGGGTGGGGTGGGCAAAACGCGGCTGGCTCTGGCCGCAGCCGCCCGTCTGGCCGGTGTGCGGGCCGATGCCCCGGAGCAGGCCTTTGCCGATGGCGTCTGGTTTGCGCCCCTCGAAGGACTTTCCGGCGAAGAGGAAGCCCTCCAGGACACCCTGGCGACGGCCGTCGGCCGGCTCTTCAATCTTTCTTTTACCGGCCAGGAAGCGCCTCATAAGCAGCTTCGGGCTTACCTCCAGACCAGGCAATGTCTGTTGGTGCTGGACAACTTTGAGCAGTTGTTGGCGGATGATCAAGAACGCGATGGGGCCGATTTCGTCCTCGACTTGTTGCGACATACCCCAGGCGTCACCCTATTGGTCACTTCCCGCCGGCCGCTGGAACTCCAGGCCGAATACGTCGTCCCGTTGGCCGGGCTGCCAACGCCTGACCCCGACAGCGGTGGTGACCCGGGCGCCGGCATTTATGCCAGCATCGAACTCTTTGCCGAACGGGCAGCGCGAGCCGCCGGCAATTTCACCCTGGACGCGACGACACTGCCCCACGTAGCCGCCATTTGCCACGCCGTAGACGGCCGGCCACTGGCCATTGAGCTGGCTGCGGCCTGGCTGCGCCACGTCGGCCCGGCCGAGATTGCCCAGACCATTGTCACCGACCTGGACCGGCTGCAAACGACTATACGCGACGCCCCAGCCCGCCAGCGCAGCATGCACGCTGTCTTTGCCGGTACGTGGCGTCTGCTCACGGCCGAGATGCAGCGTGTCCTGGCCCAGCTCTCAGTCTTTCGCGGCAGCTTTACGGCCGAGGCCGCCATCCAGGTCAGCGGGGCCAAGCCGAACGTTCTGCCGGCGCTGGTCCGTTACAGTTTAGTCCGGGCTGAGGCCGACAACCGCTATTCCCTCCATGAATTGCTGCGCCAGTTTGCGGCAGAAAAGTTGGAAGCGGGTGAGGGAGAATTGAACGTTCCCGCCAGCGCATCTGGCGCCAGAGACCGCCATAGCGCTTATTACCTGGCCTGGCTGCTGGAAATGGCCCAGGCTCTCTACGGGCCGGAACCCCACCGGGCCATGCCGCCAATGCGCCAGGAATTAGACAATGTCCGCCGGGCCTGGGAGTGGGCTGTCGAACAGCGCCAGGCAGCCTGGCTGGCGATTACCCTCGATGGGCTGACCCGTTTCTACCAGATAGCCGGGTTGTGGCACGAAGCCGCCGAACGCCTCGGCCGGGCAGCGACTACACTGCACGACAGTGACCGCCAGGAACCGGTGGTCACAGCTCTGGAGGGCCGGCTGTGGGCTGAACAGGCCCATTTCCTGCTGCGCGCCGGGGCGCTGGACCAGGCCCAGGCGGCCGCCCAGAAGGTTATTACCCTGGGTGAGCAGGGGGGAGACATATCCGTCCAGGCGCACGGCCAGCTCGCCCTGGGCGTAGTCCACAGTTCCTTGGGCGCGTTCCCGGAGGCCCGCCGGACCTGCGAACGAGCCCTGGCCCTGGCTCGCCTGGCCGGGGACGAGCGCTTAAAGGCTCGCTGCCTGCGCCGGCTGGTTCCACCCCTGATCCAGTCAGGCCACTACCTGGAAGAGGCCCTGGCTATTTCCCGGCGGCTGGACGATCACTGGATGGAGCAAACGGTGTTAAACAGCCTGGCCGCGGTCTCCTTTTACCAGGGCGCTCTGGGAGACGCCGGCCGCTACTGGGAGACAGTGTTACGTTACAGCCAGGCTATCGGCAACGACCATATGGCTGCCCGGATGCGAAACAACCTGGGCGACGTCTACCGCCACCTGGGCGATTACGAGCGGGCGCTGTCTTATCACCAGGGGGCGCTGCAAACCTTTCGCCAATTGGGCGACCGGACGATGGAGTCCTACGTCTTAGAAGGGCTATCGCGCCTATACCCCATTCTTGGCCAGGAAGAAGCAGCCTGGGCCACTTTGAAGGCCAGCATCGTCCTCAGCCGGGAGTTGGGCATTGTCCATAGCCTGGGTTACCTCAATAATACCCGCGGTGCGCTGCTGGCGGCGCGGGGAGACCTGGCTGCGGCCGAGGTAGCCTACCGGCAGGCTATCACTTATAGTGAAGAAAGTCACCACCCCCAGATCGCCATGGAAAGTTACGCCGGTCTGGCTGCTCTCCACCTGCAGCAGGATGACCTGGCCGGCGCCCAGGCCTGGGTTGAACGTATTGTCACTTTCCTGGGGGAGGGCAACCGGTTGGAAGGATTCACCAACACGGCCGACATTTACCTGGCCTGCTACCGGGTGTTGGCGGCGGCGCGCGATCCACGAGCGGCCGAGGTGTTGGCCCGGGCCTACGAGCAAATCCAGACTGTCGCCCGGACCCTGACTGAGACGGATTGCGCCCGTTACCTGGCTACGGCCGGCAACCGGGCTGTGCTCCAGGCTCACCAGGAAATACAACAATCCCGGCCAGTGGCCGCCATAGCCGGACGACTTCCAAAGAAGAGCATCCTGGCTCAAGCGCAACCTCAATGAAAAAAGCGCTTTTTCCCTGTCCCTCACTGGGGGTGGAGTGGGGCTGGAATAACGTTCTTGACCAGAGCATATAACAGACCAATAGAGGCGGCCGCCCAGGCAACCAGGGCTACGTAAACGAAATAGCGGGGAACCACCAGCAAAAAGGGCAAATCCAGGGCCTGGGCCAGGCGGAAGGTACAGGCAGTGTACATTCCCAGGGGGAAGACCATGCCCCAATATTGGGGATCATAGCTGAGAGGGTAACGCTTATAGAGATGGCGCCAGGCCCCCAGGATGAACAGCCACGGAATCCACCAGCTCCCGGTGGCCCAGAAAAAGAGAGTAAATCCTTTCAGGAAGGGCAGGAGTTCCTGCAAAAAGGGCCACAGGGAAGCATTCAGAATTAACGTGGACCCGGCCAGAGTTGTAATGGCCACTGCCCCCATGTTAATCCAGTACGGCGGTGTCAGGGTAGCAATGGTAAACTCCAGAAAAGTGAAACGGTAAAAAATAAGGGTAATAATGCTTATGTAAAGCATGCAGCCTAACAAATACATGGATAAGGCCAGGAAGAGCAAAACCTCTTGCCGGCCGGCCACTTGTGAGGCAATCAGCGTGCCAAGTACTGAAATGGACTGGGTGGCCACGGCGGCAATAAGCCAGGCACCGTTAATGCCGGTGTCCAGGGACGGCTTTTTCTCCTGCACTGTTACCGCCGTAAAAAAGGTATATAGGATCACCACCCACAAGAACAGGCCCAATCCCCACAATACTTTACCCAGGCTGTAATTACCGGCCACGACGACAAACTGGCTGCCCAGCACACAGGTGCCGGCCACCAGGGTAAAAAAGCCTGGGCCGCGGGCATGACTTTGCAGATCGGCGACGACGTTGGGAAAATAGGCTACTAATCGGACCAGTGTGAGCAGCCACAAGATGATGTAAGCAATCACGTTGATCGCCAGCAACAGCCAGGGAAGCACCGGAATCTGTAGCAGAAAGGTGGCAATAGAAACAATTCCGGTCGCCATGACCAGAGCGAAGTAGCCGGGGAACAGGTGGGCAATGCCCTGCCGCAGCCGGCCGCTAAACGGCTTCTCACCGTTCAAGGCCATACAGGTACCAGAGTAGCCCGGCATTTAAGAGCAGGCAAAAGAGGCTGGCGACGGCGGTCGGCAACAAGATAGAGGTGTCGCCGCCAAGGTAAGCGTTGATCGTCGCCGTAAAGAGCCACAGTTGCAGGATAATAATCATGGCCACAATGGCCAGAATACCGGTCGCAATGGTCATGCGTTGGGAGCGGGCAAAACGGGAACTTCTTTTCATCGTGTTCGCTCCTCAATGCCGGTGGCAAATACCCGGCCGTCACGTAAGTCAAGCGTAATACGGGCCAGCGGCCGGCGCGGCGGGCCGGCCAGCGGCCGCCCTGTGAATAAGTCAAACACTCCTTCGTGGCAGGGACAGTGCAATTCGCCCGCCTCCACCTCGGGAATGACCGGGCAGGTCAAGTGGGTACATTGCTGTTCGTAAGCCACAAAGATCTCTTCATCCACGCGTACCAGCAACCGGGCCGGGCTGTCTTCTGGGTACTTAAAAATGAGCGTGCCCCCAATGGGAATATCCTCGACGCGGGCAATTTCTTGAACCGGCTGCCTGTCGGCGCGCTGCCGCAACAGATTTTGCGCCAAAAACCAAAATTGCCCGGCGGTGAAGGCCGCGCTGGTGAGTAGCAAAAATTTAACGAACTCGCGCCGGGAAATGTACTCGTCTTGTGGCCAGTCTATGGGAAAGTCCTGCCGCCAGCGTGGCTGCTTCTCCGGGGGTCGGCCGTCAGGTGGCATGGTCAGTTGCTCATTCTCTTGCTCAATCATCAGGCTGCTTCCTCCGTATAGAGATTAACCATGACCAACTCGTCCGTCGCCTGCTGGCTGGCGGGCTGCAGCAAGATAGACGCGGCCACATCCAACAGTCTCACCGGTTCTTCCCGGGGGACCATCATATTCACCCGGGTGGTAATCGTCTGCCGGCCGAACTGGAAAGCGTTGATCGGCCGGGAGCGCGGCCGTAGCCGTTCGATCTCCTGGCGCGTGCCGTAATAGAGGGCCTGGCTGGGACACACCGAGGCGCACATTGGCTTCAGGCCGACCGACGTCCGGTCGTAGCACATGTCGCACTTCATCATTAAGTTCATCCGCGTACTCATCTTAGGCACGCCAAAAGGGCAGGCCAGGACGCAGTTATTGCAGGCAATACAGCGGGGCTTGCGCGCCGTCTGGACCACGCCGTCGGCGGTGCGCTTGATGGCATCGGCCGGGCAGACCTCGGCGCAGGTCGGCGAGCCACAGTGCATACAGATGACTGGAACAGTCTGCGTCGAGACAGCCCGGTCCACGTAGTCAAGCTGGATCATAGACAGCCCTCTGTGAGTGTCGCACTCCGTACAGGCTTGCACGCACGCCTGGCAGCCGATACAACGGCTGGGGTCTATAAAAAATTCCATCATTTTCACCTGGCTAGGCTCGCGGGGGCCCATCTACCTTGCGAAGCCGAACAGCGCACACTTTGTACTCCGGTATCTTAGAAATAGGATCCTGGGCAGAAATGGTCAGTTGGTTGACGCTCTGCCGCCCCGGCCAGTGATAAGGAATAAAGATCGTATCTGGCCGGATCGTCTTGACCACCTGCGCCCGCAATGTGATGGCGCCCCGGCGGCTCTCGACGGTGGCCCAATCGCCATCGGCGATACCCAACCTCTCCGCCAACATAGGATGCATTTCGACGAGCGGTTCCGGGTACTGGTCTACCAGTGGCCCAATACGCCGGGTCTGGCTGCCGGAGAGGAACTGGCTGACGACCCGGCCGGTGGTCAGCATCAGCGGGTAGGCTTCGTCTACATCCTCGGCCGGCGGGCTATAAGTGGCTACGTGCCAGCGCGCCCGTCCATCTGGGAAATAGAAAGGCCCCTGGCCCAGGGCCACCGGGTTCCAGGAATCAGCCTCAAACAGGCGCGGCGTTCCCGGATGATCTTCGGCCGGGCAAGGCCAGAAGATCCCGTTCTGCGCTTCCAGCTTCTCATAGGTGATGCCGGAGTAATCGGCCACCCCGCCTTTCGAGGCCCGGCGTAATTCCTCAAAGATTTCGGCCGGGTTGCTAAACGTAAACCCCCGTTCACGCCCCAACGCCCTGGCAATGTCCTGAATAATGCGCCAATCCTCCCGAGCCTCGCCAGGAGGCTCAACTGCCTTATTAATTCTAATGACCCGGCCCTCGGCCGTCGTTACCACCCCTTCGTCCTCCTCATGCAGAGAGCCCGGCAGGACCACGTGAGCATAGCGCGCCGTCTCATTGAGGAAGAAATCTATAGCCACGTAAAACTCCAGCTTCTGTAATTGGGCGCGGATGTAGTTATTATCCGGCAAAGATACCAGGGGATTGAAGCAGAGGGTCAATAGCCCCTTGACTTCGCCCCGCTCAATCTTGCGGAAGATTTCGTAGGCGTCTACCCCGGGCGGCGGCAGTTCGCCGGGGTTCATTCCCCACACCCTGGCCACAATGGCCCGGTGTTCCGGGTTGCCCAAATCACGAGCGCCGGGCAACTGGTCAGCTTTCTGGCCGTGCTCTCGCCCGCCCTGCCCATTACCCTGTCCGGTAATCGTGGCGTAACCACAATTCTCCCGGCCTATTCGCCCTGAAGCCAGAACGATATTGATCGCTGCCAGGCAATTTTGCACCCCGTGGCTGTGGTGCTCGATGCCACGGGCATGCATCAGGAAGCTGGTCTTAGCCGTTCCCCACCACTCAGCCGCCTGGCGAATCGCCTTCTCGGCAATGCCCGTCACCCTGGCTGCGTGGGCTGGCGTCCACTCTTTCACGCTCTCGGCCACGGCCTCGAAACCGAGGGTGTGCTTTTCGATGAAGTCGTGGTCCAGCCAGTCATTTTCAATCATCAGGTGCAAAATGGCGTTAAAAAGGGCCACGTCACGCCCCGGTTTAACGGGCAGGAACAGGTCGCAGGTACGTGCCAGAGGGTTAATGCGCGGATCGACGACAACCACCCGGGCGCCGTTTTCACGCGCCTGCCAGACGTAGTCAGTGGTGATTGGGGCGCACTCGGCCACGTTCGCCCCGCTAATCCAGATTATTTCCGCGCCCAGGATATCGCTCCACGGGTTGGCCGCTCGATCAATGCCAAAAGCCTTCTTGTTGGCGGCCGCGGCGCTGACCATGCACAGCCGGCCGTTATAGTCAATGTTCGACGTCCGCAGGCACATGTGAGCAAACTTGCCCATCAGATACGTCTTCTCCGTCGTCAGGCTGGCCCCGCTCAGCACGGCAAAGGCGTGCTGTCCATATTGGGACTGAATGCGGTCAATACCGGCCGCTACGCGGGCAATGGCCTGTTCATATTCCAGTGCCTTGAACCCGCCAGGCGCTGCAGCGTTTCGCTCGTAGGCGCGCAGTAGCCGATCCGGGTGAGCGCCCTGTAAATAACGCTTCACCCCCTTGGGGCACAGCTTGCCCTGGTTGAAGGGAAAGTCATACCAGGGTTCAAAGCCGATCACCACGTTATCTTTGACTTTGAGCAAAATGCCACACTGTTGGCCGCAAAAGCAGCAGTGTGTCTTCACCACTTTGTCGGGTTCCACGCCGGTATCCAGCCGGATACCGTGAGTATAGTTCAGGGTTGGCCCAAAAGGGTCTTTTACGTCAATGGTGTCTAGAGAAACAGTAGCCATACGACTCTCCATTAGAGCCTGTTTACAGGCGCCCCTTATGGGTGAAAGTTGTGGGCGTCCTCTTCTCCCAGGGGGCCTTCGCCAGGGCCAGGGTTCACGTAGCTGGGGGTAGAGGGCAGATAGGGCTCGCGGCCGTTCACCACTGCCCCGCCCTGCGACTGCCACAACCGTCCCTGGGCCAGAGCAACGGCAGCGCGGCGACAGGGCGGGCAAATCCACTGGTAATGGGCAACTTGACTGTCTGGCAGTTCATATTGGTAACCCAGTGCCTGCTCGACCGCGATGAGATCCTCTACATGCATCCTGGACGTAAAGGGCTGGCCGCAGCGGCGGCATTTGGCCGCTTCTTCTCGGCGACCGATGTCTTTGTAGAAGCGAACACCCAATTGGGCCGGCCGTTGAAAAATATGGAAAAACTTGCCGAAGGGCAACCAGAGAAAAGTGCCAATCACAGTAATAGCGTGGAGGATAGCAATAAAGTCGTAGGCATAGCCCTTCATCCAGGTATAACTGGCGGTGAGCATCAGGCCAGTGAGGCTGACGCTAAACAGCAAAATCAGGGGAAGAAAGTCCTCGGTAAATAGTTGTAAGGCGGCCGCCCCCTCCTCACGCATGCGGCGACGCATGGCCAACATGACCCCGGCAATGACCAGGAAGGAAGCCCAGACCAGCCCGTGAAAAGCGAAGAAGGCCAGGAGGGAATCCACGGCAAAGGTAAAGGTAGGAAAGCCAAAGAAGTGGACGCGGTACTGCTCCAGGCCGGCCGGCGCAGATTCAAAGTGAAGCCAGCCAAAAACCAGGGGGAAGGTGATCGCTACGGCCAGCAGGCAGCCCCACATGATCAACATGTGGGCCAGGCCGCGCAGCCTGTCTCGGGCAAAGATGAAGCGATTGAAGGCAATATCCTCCAAAACACGCCGGAACCAATCCACGACGTTGCCCGCCAGGTAGCGCTGATTAAAGAAGACTTGCCAGCCTCGTTTCCAGTAGATGGCCGTTGGCGGCCGCTGCAGCCACATGGCGTAGCGATAGGCCAGACCGAAGGTGGCAAACAGGACGGCGAAGGTATAGGCTACCAGGGCAGCGTCAAAATGGGCCAGGTTGCGCGAACCAACGATGATCAGAGCGGCCAGGATGAAAGTGACGAGCAGGCCCCACCCGGCAGCATTCCAGACCTCACGTTTCATAGCACCATTCTACTTTCCCACCACACTCCCCTCAGCAAGAATTAAGACAGATCCACAACAAAAAGGCCGAGGCTTTCGCCCCGGCCCGTTGATCACCGCTTAGTAACCGAGCACGGCAACGACCGATCGGACCGCCTCGGCCGAATGGTCGAGCATGGCCCTTTCCTCGTCGTTCAACTGCATCTCGATGATCCGCTCCACGCCCTCCCGGCCGAGCACGACCGGCAGGCCAATGAACAGGTCGTGGTAGCCATACTCACCCTGGGTGTAGATGGCGCTGGCAACGACCCGCTTTTTGTCCTTGAGGATAGACTCGACCATCACGGCCACGCCGGCCGCCGGGGCGTAGTAGCCGCTGTAACCCAGCAGGTTGACGATTTCGCCGCCGCCCTTGGCCGTGCGGTCAATAATGGCGTCCAGCTTTTCCTTGCTGATTAATTCAGTAATGGGGATGCCGGCTACCGAGGTGTGGCGCGGCAGCGGAACCATCGTATCGCCGTGGCCACCCAAGACAATGCCGTGAATGTCCTCGACGCTGACGCCCAACTCCATGGCAATAAAGGTTTTATAGCGGGCCGTGTCCAGCGCCCCGGCCTGGCCAATTACCCGTTCCCGGGGGAAGCCGGTGACGTGCTTGACCACGTGGCACATGGCGTCCAGTGGATTACTGACGAC
>JAKEFB010000028.1 GCA_022616275.1 Chloroflexota bacterium | reverse complement strand
CGCCAGCCGATGGCAATGGCCGGAATGCCGGAGTCGGCCGGATTTTGGGCGTGGTCGTCAAAGGCCCAATAGGAATTGGTGTGGCCGTTCCATGCCGGTGGCGGGTAGCGCAGCTCTCCCCGGACCAGGCCGCCCACCCGAATAGAGTCAAAGTCGGCCGGGTCAAAATCCTGGAAAATGCGGCCAATGTATCCGGCAATCAAGCTCCGCGCCTGGGGATTAAAGGGGGCGTTAATTACCCGAAAACTGCCCGGCGGCGGAAGGTAAGCTTCGCCGTACTGGTTGACAAAGGCCACGTCCGGGTAGTTGCTAAAGACCCATTCCGGGACGTAATGAATGCCGGGCACGAGTTGCACGTACCAGCCCTGAGCCTTCAACTGGGACAGCCGCTGTTGCATTTGATTGATATAAGCCGTGTTATACACCCCCTCTTGGGGCTCGTACAGTCGCCACTGTAACTCAAAGGTGGTGGCCCGCACCCCTCGCGACCATTCGTCGGCGTAATGCTGGCCCTGGTCGTTAATCACGCCAAACAGGTACGTTTCTTCCGGGGTGACCGGCATTAAGTGCAGGATCACGGCCCCGGTCAGAGCCACGAAAGCCATAGACAACAGGCCGTATCTGAGCTGGCCAAGGCTGATTAACATTGCACCTCCTGGTACAGTTTATCATACTGTCTGGCAACGTGCTGGATGTCGTAACATTCCCGGACCAGTTCCTGGCCACGCCGGCCCATCTGGGTTCGCTGGTCCCGGTTTTGCAGCAGGTGAATCATGGCCTCAGCCAGGGCCTGGCTGTCGCCCGGCGGCACGACCAGGCCGACCCCCC
This sequence comes from Chloroflexota bacterium, assembly GCA_022616275.1. Classification (GTDB taxonomy): domain Bacteria; phylum Chloroflexota; class Anaerolineae; order Promineifilales; family Promineifilaceae. The sequence continues at coordinate 26,668 of JAKEFB010000028.1, read as the reverse complement.
CGGCCCCGTGCTGCGCCAACTCGTTCATAGGTGGTATGTCAGAAATGATTACCGGCCGGGCGGCGGCCAGAGATTCCAACAGCGTCGTCGGAATATCTACCTTGTCACGCATCGTTTCCAGGGGCAAAACGGTCATATCGCTGGCGCCAAGCAGCGGCCGGATGTCGGCCACTATGTTGTAAAAAAGGGCATTCCTGGCCAGCCCGGCACGATCCACTGTCTGCCGGGCCGCCTCTTCCCGCCGCAGGTCACCGGCCAGGCGCGGCCGGCAGGCAAAAAGAACAGCAACCTCCGGCACGGCGGCTACGACGGCCGGCAAGGCCCGCATCAAAACGTCGGCGCCATAGCCAGGACCATAGTGGCCAGGGAAAAAGACAACCGGGCGGCCGGCGAGACCCAGGTCAGCCTTCAGGGTAGCGGATGCCGGGGAAAGCTCTATCCACGACCCTGTCTCAATCCCGGGGGGAATATACACCACGTTCGGGACGCCGGCCTGTTGCAATTTCTGCCGGCCATACTCGGACAGGGCCACCACCCGGTCGGCAAAAAAGAGGCGGCGGCCGGGGACCGGGCCGCTGGCCGTGGCGGTCACCGTGTGGATTACCGGCCGGCGGCGCAAAGTTGGCGCCAGCCGGCCAAGCCAGGCCGAGAGGGCGTAAGGCAGGTAAACCAGGTGGTAGAGGTCCGGGTCGGTGGCCCGGCCCTGGCGCAGTAACCAGCTATAAATGGTGGCTTTCTGGACCAATGACGGCCGGCTGCGCCAGAAAAGGGGTAATAGTTCCAGGTTGTCGCCCGGCGGCCGGGAGCCGTGGCGGGCCGTCAACACCCGGAAGCGGTGGTTCGGCAGGACGCGGGTGAGCATATAGGCCAGGTTCTTATCGCCCTGGTCCCAGGGCGGCGCCAGGGGCACGGACGTGATCAGGAAAACACGCATCGCGTCTTCAGGCGACTATTTCGTCGTAAAGCCGTAATGTTTGCCGGGCTATCTGCGGCCAGGAAAAGGCGGCGGCGCGTTGCCGCCCGGCCTGGACCAATTTCCGGCGCAATCTCTCATCGCTTAAGAGCTGCTGCAATGCCTCGGCCAGGGCGTTGACGTCCGTTGGGTCCACCAGCCAGCCGGCCTGGCCGACGACTTCCGGCAGCGAAGAACTGTTGCTGGCCAGGACAGGCGTGCCGCAACTCATTGCTTCCAGGGCTGGCAAGCCAAAACCTTCAATCAGGGATGGCATAGCCACCAGGTCGGCCAGGGTGTATAAGGTGGCCAGGTCAGCCTCCGGCACCCAATCAAGAAAGCGGACCCGGCCGTTCAACTGCGCTTCTTCGGCCGCCTGGCGGGCCTCGTCCGGGAAACGGTCGTCGGCCGGGCCGGCCAGCACCAGGTCGTGGGGCACCTGGGATGAGACGCGGGCGTAGGCGTGGACCAGCCGGCCCAGGTTCTTATGCGGCCGACGAGCCCCCACCGCCAGGACAAAAGGCCGTTCCAGGCCGTAACGCTGGCGGGTTTCCTGAGAACGGCCGTTGGCCAGCAGCGGCTGGAAGGCTGGCTCAACCCCGGCCGGGATGACGCAAATTTTCGGGGAGGGGATCCAGTAAAGATAGGCCAGGTCGCCGGCCGTGGCGTGAGTGGTGGTAATCACCCGCTGGGCGCGCCGCGTGCTCTGCTGCATCAACCACCGGTAGTAGGGCCGGGCCCAGGCCTGGGGCATGGCGGCCGGGTAGCGGTCAAAGATCAGATCGTGGACGGTAACAACCACCGGGCAAGGGGCCAACAGGGGAGCCACAAAGTGGGGTGAGTGGTAAAGATCGGCCTGCGCCTGGCGTAACAGCCACGGCCACCACACCTGCTCCTGCGGCCAATAAAGCGGCCGCGGGCTGGGCCGGATGTTCACGTTGGGCCGGGCAGCCAGTGAGTGCCAGGGAAAGCGGCTGTCGGGTTCCGGCCCGCGAAAGACGATAAACGTAATATGGGGGGCGGCCGCCGCCAGGGCCTCCAGCAGGCGAAAGCCGTACCGGCCGATGCCGTGGTAGCGGTCGTTCACGTAACGGGCGTCGAAAGCCACTCGTCTAGGAGCGCTCACGGCCAGCCTCCATAAACGAGGGCAACGACGGCCGCGGCTGCCAGTGTAGCCAGGCGGCCAGGCTTAACACCACGGCCGACCATAGATCCAAGATCAGGGAGAGAATAGCCACGAAGGCCGTCTCGGCCGGGCTGTAGGTGCGGACAAAGGGGGTAGGAGCCGCAAGGGCCGCGGCCGCTTCGGCGGCCGCCGAAACGCCTGGGGCCGAAACGGCCGGGTCGTCTACCTGGTAAAGATAAATTTCACCGTAACTGTTACCCTCTACGGCAAAAAGCAGCTCGCCTCGGGCCACGATCCAGCCGGCCAGCTCCGGGGTGATGTCGCCATAATGCAGGCGAACGTCCTTTGGCGCCAGGACAAAGTAGCGCAGGCCCAGTTCCCGGGCTTCTTCCGGCGTGGCGGCGTCCTCCACCGGCCGGTCCGGGAAAAAGTAGGTGGACTTCAGCTCGTCGCCGCTGGCGTTGATAGCCGCGCCGGCCGGCAATTGCTGGCCCACGAAGGTCGCCAGTTGGAAATAGCCGTTGTCAATGCCGCTGCCAAAGGTTACCCACCACTGCCACAAATTGAAGGGCAAGACCACGGCCAGCAGGAAGCCGGCAGCGACAGTCCGGCCGCCCTGCCATAAGCTCCTGTTCTGCAGCCAGGAGAACAACGCCAGCCGGCCGGCGAAGAGGCGCGGCGTAGCCAGCGGCACGATCAGTAGGGTGTAGCCGACCAGGATCAGGGCCGGCAGTAGCAAAAAGTAGAAGAATTGATCGTTGCCGCTGCCGGCCAGGGTAATAAAGGCGTAGAATGGGTACAGGACCAGGCCCCAGACGGCCAGCAGGCGGCCGGTGGCCCGTTCCCGCCAGGCCACCAATAAGAACAGCGTGGCCGCGCCCCCCAGGGCCAGGAGCAAATAGCTGCTGCCGTAGTCCACCAGCCGCTCCACCAGGAAATCCAGCACCGAGACTCCCGGCCGGTTCCAGCCGGTGAGGTGGATCAGCCCCGCCAGGCGCTTCAGAGAAAGAAACTTGACGTCGGCAAAACGGTCCCACCGGCCGGTGCCGAAAGCCCAGACGGGATAGAGCATATAAGTGAACCCGGCTACAGCCACGGTCGTGAAGGCCGCCAAGGCCAGGGATGGCCTGGCGCGGCCTGGCCGGCGCCGGCTGCGCCACCACTCCCAGCCGCCAAAGAGGGCCAGAGCCAGGAGCGCTGTGAAAGTCAACTCCTTTGTCAGCAGGGCCGCGCCCAGCAACAGGCCAGACACGATGCTTCTGGCCGGGCTGGGGCCGGCCGTCCTCGCCTGGGCCAGGCTGCTCAACCACAAGCCCAGCCCGGCCAGGCTCAGTAGCCCGGCCATCGTTTCCAGCATGGCCCGCCGGTTGATGCGCACCCCGAAGGGATCGAGCAAGAAAAGGGCCACCAACAGCAGGCCCAACCAGGCGCTGTGCAGCCGCCGGCCGAGCCAGAAAAGGAGAACGCCGGTGAGCCCGGCGAAAAAAGCGTTCAGATAGCGGGCGTGGTAGACCCAGGCGAAGATGTCGCCAGGCACGTAAACCGCCGCCGCCGGATCGGCCGTCAGCCAGAAGTAAACGCTCTCGACCAGGAAGTAAAGGGGTGGGTGGACGAAGAGCGGCCGGCTGCTGTCCCAGACCAGTGCCCCCTCGGCGGCGACGCGGATTCCGGCTCGGGTGTACAGAATTTCGTCGGTGAAGATGTCCGGGGCCTGGTCCAGCCGCCAGGCCACTGCGCCAAAGGCCAGGAAGAAAATTAGAACGCCTGCGACGAGCAGTCGCAGGCTAACGGCAGATAGCGGACGATAACTGTTCAGGCGCATTTTTCTCGAATTGTATGCCTCACCATCTATGCGCCGCCTATCAGGGCCGCCACCAGCCGGCTGGCCAGTTGGACCGGCGACCAGGCAAAACCGGCTCGCGACGGCCGCCAGGCAGCCGGCTCGACCAGGAAAACGGCCAGCCCGGCCAGATAGACGATCCCGGCCAGGCCCAACTTGAAGGTGGCCGCCAACCGCCCGCCATCCGGCAGGAGGAGCAAAACGACGCTCAGGAGCAACAGCGGGATAGCATTTTTTAACGCCGGCCGGGCCAGGGGTAGGCGATGGGACCCAAAGAGGACGGCCAGCCCGTTGCGGCTGTGCCCGGCCAGCCAGGCCAGGCCGACCCCACCGGCGACTATCAGTGACAGGGCCGCCCCCAGACTGCCCCAGGCTGGCACCAGCCAGGCCAGGGTGATAAGCTGGGCCAGGGTGGCCACTCCGGCCGCCACGGCCGGGACCCGTTGCTGCGATGTCGCCTGGGCAATTCCGGTCAACAGCGTGAGCAGGGCCAGCAGCGCGCTGCCGACAGCAGCCAGGCGGAGGGCAGGGGCGGCGGCCGCGTAGCTGGCCGGGAAAAGCAGAGTGAGGACGGCCTGGGGAGCCAGCGCCAGCACCAGGTTCACCGGTAGTAGCAACCGGCTCCAGGTGCGGATTGCCGCCAGGTAGCCGGTTGGCGCAACCCCGGCGCCACCGGCCGCCTGCCCGGCGGCGTAGGAGAAAAGGACCGTCATCACCGAACGGGCAGTTAAGACCGGGATGCGAGACAAAATAATAGCGGCCTGGTAAAAGCCGGCCAGTTCGTCGCCCTGGCCGGCCGGGGAGAGCAACTTAAGCCCCAGAATGTCCAGGTTAAGTATCAGGGCTGGACCTAACATACCAGCGAAGAGGGGAACCGTGGCCCGCAACACCTGGCCATCCCACCAACCCGGTCCGGACCAGAGTCGGGCCGGCCGGACCAGCCACAGGCTGTGGCCCAGGGCCACGGCCGCGCCCAGGGCGAAGCCACCCATCGCCCCGGCCACGCCCGCCCCGGCCGCCACCAGCCCCAGGCCGGCCACACATTTGACGACGACTTCGCCGACCAGGTTAACCGCCACCGGGCCAAAGCGGTACAGGCCCTGAATGACCCCGTTGATCACGGAGCGAGCCGCCAGGACAAGAGTCGTCAGCCCCACCAGGACGACAATGGCCCGGTAGGCCGGACCCAGGGGCAGCAGGTTAGTCGTATAAGCGGCCCACAAGCCACCGGCCAGGAGACAACCCAGGATCATGTTGGCCAGCCAGGCTGTGCGCCAGCGGCGCCGGGTGGTCTCGTTCAGGCCCAGCGCGGCCACGTCCCGGGCGGCCGTCCAGCTAAAGCCGGAGCCGACCAGCAGGGCAATTAGCAGCAACAGGGATTGGGCCACACCCAGGATGCCGAACTCGGCCGGGCTGAGGAACCAGCTTAGGGCCACGCCAAAGGCGTAATTGAGGACGGCCGTAATGGCAAAAGCAGCAATAAAGGCGGCACTGTGCCTGGTTACTTTAGCCATAGCCAACGTCCAGGAAGTCACCGGCTGCGGCCGGCCACTCGCTCTGAAATGCCGGGCCGCCGGAGAGGGCTACGACCGGACCATAGGTTGGGGCCACGGCCCGGGTCAGGCGTTGAAATACGCGGTCGTAGCCAAAGGCGACCCGCTCCCAGGGATAGAGCCGCGCCTTGGCCTGGGCCAGGCGGGCCAAATGAATACGTAAGGCGGCGTCGTCGCGCAGACGGGTGAGAATTTCCCGCAAGGCGCGAACATCGCCAGCCGGGAAGGTAAAACCTTCGTTGCCCACCACGTCGGCCACGCCTGGCAGGTGGGAAGCCACCGGGACGCAACCGGCCGCCATACCTTCCAGCAGGGCAATGCCAAACGCTTCCGAGCGGGTTACCGAGGGCAAAACAATGGCGTGGGCTTGCTGGAGGCAATGAATCATTTCCTCGTCCGGCAAATTGCCGCCAAAATGGACGTTGTCCAGCCCCAGTTGTTGCGCCTGGTCGCGGCATTCGGCCATCTGGTGGCCATTGCCGACCACCCATAACCGGGCTCCCTGTAGACCGGCGAAGGCTTCCAGGAGCACCGGCAACCCTTTATAGGGGCGAACCTGACCCAGGAACAAAACCGTAAAAGGGTTGGCCCCGGCCAATCCTTTGTCCCGGGTAACCGGCGCAACAAAGCGCTGGTAATCTACGCCCCAGGGAATAACCGAGAGCTTTTCAGGCAGGATATAGGAACTCAGACGCTGGCCATAGGTAGGCGTGGTGACCACCACGTGATCGGCCAGCCTGGCCAATCGCTCCTGGAGCATGTTGTACAGGGGCATTAAGAACTTAAAAGGGAAATGGCGCAGGTCAATAGGGGCGTGGTGAGTATAAACCAGCCGGGGGAATTGAGGCCCCCAACTGGCCAGGCGGCCGAAGAGGAACACGTCGCTGAAGGTTGGTACCGGGCCATGCAAGTTGATGACGTCGTAACGTGGCAGTAACCGGCGCAGCTTGGGCAGTTTCAGGAGCATAGATGATAGCCGTATTTCTCCTTTCTCCAGCCGGGGGACGGCCCTGAGGGAGAGCACGTCCACCTGGTAGCCGTGCTTTTGCAGCCCCAGGCTCAACTTCTCCGCCACGCGGGCCACACCGCTCTTCACCGGCGGCGCTTCAGAGATGATTAACAGGATCTTCATCAACTACTCCTTATGGCTCTTCGGTCTCTTCCGGTTCTTCGGTCTCTTCCGGTTCTTCAGTTTCTTCCGGTTCTTCAGTCTCTTCTGGTTCCTCCGTTTCTTCCGGCTCTTCGGTTTCTTCCAGTTCCTCGGTTGGTTCCGGTTCCTCTGTTTCCTCCGGCTCTTCGGTCGGTTCCGGTTCAGGGCTAGGCTCTGGCCGAGTTGTTGGTTCTGGCTGGGAAGCCAGCGTAGGCGTTGGGTTTGGTTCGGCCGTAGGCGCCGGCTGGGTAGATGTTGGGTCTGGCAATACTGTCGCCGGTAGGGTAAGTGGCGCCGTCTGGGTAGCCGTCGAAGATGCTGTTGGAGTTGGAGTAGCTGATGGTGCGTCTGAGGGGGGAGATGTCGCCGCCAGCAGCAAAGGAATCTGGCCGGGGCGAACGACGCTTCCCTGGCCGGCCAGGACCAACACTGTCGTTCCCTGGGCGCTGACGTCCAGCCGGCCGCCGGCCACTCCAACCCAGGTTGTGCCGTCCAGGTCCACCGTCACAGTAAAGGTCGTCCCCATCACCGAAACCAGGGCGGCTGGGGTTTCAATACGGAAGGTAGTGCCAACGGCCGGTGGGGGTTGGACGTCGCTGTACGTCTGCCCCACTCGTTGGCGCAAAGTGATGGTCGGCTCGACCCTGTTTTGGCGAGGGCCCGACTCGATGATGCCGATTTCGGTATCTGGCGCTAAGCGGACATGGCTACGATCAAAAAAGCGCAGAGTAACGCTGGAGGCCTGGCCAGTGCGGACGGTATCGCCCGTTTGCAGCGGCCGGTTCGCCGGCAGGGCCTGCCATCCGTCACCGCTGGCTGGTAAAAGTTCTACCACGCCGCTCACCTCGATAGGGGTGGCGATTTGCTCGCCAGTAGCCTCTGGCTGGCGTGGCCAGATCAACCACACCGCCACCAGAAGCAGGAAGACGGCGGCGACCATTGCCCAGCGAAAACGAGGTAAAGAAAGAGGTAGCGTCCATTGTCTGGCAGCTTTCCTGGAAGGCGCAGATCTCCCATACCGGTCAATGGTGGCCAGAATAGCTTGATGGACCTCGGCCGGTGGGCTTACCCAGGTATCCTGGGCCAGCAGGACCGTGACTTCGCGCAGCCACTCCAACTCTGCCTGGCAAGCGGCGCAACCGGCCGCCAGATGGCCGGCCACCCGCGTCGCGTCGGCCCCGGCCAACCGGCCGTCCAGGTAATCGGCCAGTTGTTCAGTAGATAAATGTGGGGTTTGCCGATCCATATCCTCTCACTTTGTATAGAGGATTTGGCCTCACTCTTGATACATGGACTTTTGCAGCAGACGGCGCACTTTTTCCAGGCAACGGGCCCGTGTAGGACCAATGGCTCCAATAGATATGTGCAACCGCCGGGCGATGTCGGCGTAGGAGGGGGTAGTGGGGTCGTAGTAGAGCAGTTGCAGGAGTTCACGACAACGCGGTTCCAGTTGCCTGAGCGCTTCTTGCAGGGCTTGATCGCGCCGGTAACGAGCGACAACTTCTTCCGGTGTGGCTTCTTCCAGCCATCGCTCTTCAGGTATTTGCTCCGGCTCTACGCTTTCGGTCCGCCTGTATTCAGCGCCACGGCGGCGGTTCCAGCACTCGCGCCGGGCGGTAGTGACCAACCAGCCTCCTACCCGGCCAGGGTCGCGCAGTTGGGGCAGATGTTCCAATAGCAATAGCCAGACGAATTGGAAAACGTCGTCCGCCTCGGCCGGGCTCAGGCCATAGCGTAGGGGAATGGTATAAACCAGGCGCTCGTAACGTAAGAAGAGGGCCTGGCACGCTTCTTGATCGCCGCCCTGACTGGCAACGACCAGTTGGGTGTCTGTTAAGTACTGGTAATCGGCCATAGAATGCGCCAGAGGCAGACGCTTTACAATACAAGTCGCCGGGAAACAAATGGGCAAAGCCAGCCTCTATTCATACTTTTGGCGGCTTTCCCACTGTTCAGTGGCCAGTGGCGCGTAGGCTACTGGCTATAAACGGCGGCCGCCAGGGCGTTAGCATACTTGGAGTTGCGGGTGCGGGGAATAGGAAAATAGGTTGCCACGTCCAGCAACCGATCCTCCTGGGGGATGTCGGCTTTAATTTCGATGACGACCAGGTCGTCTATCGGCAGGGACGTGGTCAGATTGGGGCGGAGCGACAGCCGCTGGTCGTAAGCCCGCTGGCTATAGTCCAGCGTGGCCCGGAGGCCGCCGTCTACGGTGATGTAGTACTCCCGGTAATAACTGTTGACGAGCGTTGGCCGGACGGCTTCCTCTAGCCAGGGCCGCCACTCCGGCGGCAGATCTTGCCGCACCGTGACCAAAATCTCGGCCCAGGGTTGGGCCAGGTCGAGGAGCGCCGGCAAAATGAACTGTTTTTTGCCACCCAGCATATTGGTTTTATGCTTCAATTCCAGGATAGGCTGTACCGGGATCTGGCCGTCCGGCCCGGCCGGAGCCAGCTCGCCATACCAGCGCAGCCGCAGCTTGCGCCGCTCGCTCAGACCGGCCAGGTTGGTCTTAAAATAATCCAGGTCAGGCGTGTCCAGGTAGAGGTTGTTGACCTGGCGTGAGGCGTGCTCTACACGGAATCCTTCCGGATGCAGACGCAGCCACATCCGCGCCTGGGGCAGCCAGTGGGCGGCGCAGGTTAGCTTTAGCTCGTAGCGCAGCTCTTGTTCCGGGGGCTGGGACGCTGACATGGTTACGGTTCCTCGGCCGGGGGCATAACAGTTTCCGGGTACCCCTCGCGGGCCAGCGTCAGTTGAGGCTCATCCTGGCCAATCACGCGGGTGGCCACCAGGATGTCAAAGGGCTGGATGTAGTCCAGCTCGCTGTCCAGGCGTTGGATCTCAATCAAGGGCAGGTGGAAGCGAACAAAACGCAGCGTTGGCGTGGCGCTGCCGCCCGGGGCGCGGAGGATGATCCGGTCGTTGTCAGGAATCAACAAAGCCGAGGCGTCGCCGACAATCCAGGCCGGGTTGGCTTCCAGGAAGGTCGCCCCGCCAATGTCAAAGCCGACCACCTCGACCGGCAGGTTCAGCACGTTGGCCACATCCACCTGGATCGTGGCGCTCATGGCCAGCGTGGGCGACCCCAGGTAGGCAAAGACCGGCTGCAAGGGGTTGAGCGAACGGTGTATTAGTTCCTGGCGTTGGCGCAGCGCCTCCCAAGGCGGGGCCAGCTCTGCTTCCCCGGCCAGTGCCTGCTGGAGCTGCTGCCACTCCTCGTCCAGGCCGGCTTGGAGCTGGTCTAAGTATTCGGGCCGGCTCATCTCCTGGGCCGCCTGGACGTAGGCCGCCTGCAGCGCCGGGTCGTCAAACAAAGCACCGGGGTCAAGGCGGGCGTCTTCGGAATGAAGGGGATTGCCGTTGTAGCCAATCGGCTCCAGCCGGCCGCTGTCCGGGTTATAATAGTAGCGCAGGTTGACCAGCGAAACGGCTTCGCTGGCCCCCCACAGATCTACCAGGGCTAGGAAACGGCTGTACTGCTCCACGTCAAAGACCTGGGACGCGGCCGCTTCGCCGGCCTGCAAAGCCCGCAGCAGGCCAATGGCGTTGTTTTTCTGGGCTGTCAGCTCCGGGTCCTCGGCAATGGTCGCGTCGCGGAAAGTATCTACTTCAAAGTAAAGGAAGTCAGAGGCGGTTGGGTTGGCAATGGGATCGGCCAGGGCCGCGCCAGCGTCACCACTAAAGTAGCGCACGGCCTCCCACAGCCGGTCGGTGTCGTATTCGACGACGACGCCCGCCGGCCGACCATAGGCCGCCAATAGCTCCGGGCCAAAACCTTCCTGAAGCGCGTAAACGCCCCGGTCGGCGCCGTTAAAGACCAGGTGAACAAAGGAATAGCGGGCGGCCAGTAACCCAGCCTGTTCCAGGCTGCGGGCAAAGGCCCACTGGTTGAGCCAGTTGTTGGCGGCCGGGTCTTGCAGGCTAAAGCGCTGCATCCCCAGCAAGAGCTGGTTGTCACGCGTGCGCACCTCGAACGGCCATTTATCGCCAGAGCCAGGCAGCCCGGCCGGGAGGCGTATTCGCACCGGCGTCTCGGCCGGGGCCGGTGCGCCGTCCTCGATCAGGCGCATCGTGGCCGGAACGAAATCATTTTCGTCGGCCAGGAACGCGCCGCCGTCCACTGCCTCCTGGCGCTGGTCCTGGAGGGTCTCATAATCGAGAAAGTCCACGTCTACTACCAGCGTCGGCAGCTCGCTGGGGGAAAGTAGGGAGCGCAAAAAGACGGCCGGCTCGGCCAGCACCCCGGACAGAGGCTGGAAGCTGCCACGGTTGAAGAGAACCAATACGGCAACCAGCAAGATGAGCGCCAGGAAGCCCAACTCGAAGCGCCGTTCCTTTACCGAAGAGGGTTGTTGTCCAATTTTCATGGGCTATAAAAGGGTATCTCTTGCCATCCAGGCTTGGTCATGAGACTGGCCTGAGTGATTACGTACCGGCGGAGTGTCAGCCGCCGAGCGTGTTGTCCTGCTCGACGAAGCTGAATTCTCCGCCAGGCAATTGCCCTTTCAACGCATCCATCAGGGTCGCCAGCCCGTTGTCGTCCGGGACGCGGACCAGGTAGGTGGCCTGGAGCGTGCCGTTGCTGTGGTCGAGCCGGCGCAAATCGGCCGCGCTGGCGTGCTGCAGGAGCAATTGGTTAATCTCGCTGAAGGTCGTATCGCCATCCGGCGTCATCACGTTCAGGAAGAGGTTGCTTTTTTGTGGCCGGGGCATCAGAACGCTCCGCACGGCCAGGTAGCCCAGGATGACAATGACGGCGATGAGGGTCGGCAGGCGCTGGTCGGCGCCCAGGCCCAGGCCAACGGCAATGGCGATGAAGAGGAAAATCAACTCCTCCGGCTCCTTGATGGCTGTACGGAAGCGGACGATAGATAGCGCGCCGACGAGACCTAGCGACAGCGCCAGCGACGACTTGACGACCGAGATGACCAGGACGGTCGTTAGGGTCAGGACAGGCAGGATGTTGGCAAACTTGGACCGGTTGGAAAGGGATTTACCATATTGCGTGTAATACCAGGCCAGCAGGCTGGAAAGAGCAATGGCCAACAGTAAATTGACGGCCAGGGCGTCCAGCGCCAGCGGGGCCGGCGTGGTTTGGTTAAGAAAATCTTGCATATCATCTCCCGGATGTAAAACGTTGCTTGGCGGCGCCGGACCACCGGCAGCACCGCGTCTGGTAGTATACCAAAAGGTTTCCAATGTGACCGCCCGGCGGTAAAATGTGCCCATGCCCAACCTGAAAGCCGGCCGCACTGCCTGGCCGCGCCGGCTGCTCCCGCTGTGTCTGTTACTCTTTTTTGCCCTGGCCCTGGACACCGCCTTGCACAAGAGCCTGACCGTAGACGAGCCGGTCCACCTGCTGCGCGGCCTCATCCTCTGGCAGACCGACGACCTGCGCCGGCAAACGCAGCCACCGCTGAGCCACTGGTTAATTGGCTCGCTGTTGTTCACCGAGCCACAGATGCCGGCCGTACGGGAGCTGCTTGACTGGCCAAGCGACCGGCGCTCCAGCCTGGCCGAAGCCATCCTCTGGCAAAGCGGACTGAACGTCGAACGGTTGACCCTGCTGGCCCGGCTGCCAATCATTTTCACCGCGCTGCTGTTGGGGGCGTTGCTGATCAGTTGGGCCAGGCTCCTTTTTAACCAGGCCGCCCAGTGGCTGGTCGGGCTGCTTTTTGCTCTGTCGCCCAACGTACTGGCCCTGGCCAGCCTGGCCACGACGGACCTGGTGACGATGGCCACCTTTGTCGCCACCATTTTTGCCTTTTGGTACTTCTGGCGCTGCCCATCGCCCTGGCGCTGGCTACTGGTAACGCTCTGCCTGGGTTTGGCCATCGGCTCTAAACTGACAGCCTTGTTGCTCCTACCGATGACGTTACCTTTATCTTACGTCTTCTGGCAGCGCCAACGCCCCTGGTGGCAACCGGGGTTGTTGTGGCTGAGTATGCTTCCTGGCGCGGCGTTGCTCGTCTGGGCGCTTTACCATTTTGAGGTTGGCCCGGCGGCCGGGCTGCCGTTTCCGGTTCCGGCCCCTACCTACGTGCGCGACTTTTTTACGGCCGGCGGGCACGTCGAGCGCGGCCACGCCGCCTATTTGCTGGGCCAGCAGTCAGTCGAAGGGTGGTGGCATTATTTCGTCGTCGCCTTTCTGGTCAAGACGCCGGTTCCCACCCTGTTGCTTCTGGCGAGTGGGCTGGTTCTGCTTGTGGTTCAACGCGACTGGCGCAAGCTAAGCTATCTGGCCTTTCCAGCCGGCCTCTTTTTTGTCGCTGCCAGTTATACAAGGGTGAACATAGGCTACCGGCACCTTTTGCTGGTGCTGCCTCTGGCCTGGTTAGTGGGCGCGGCCGTAGCCACCAGGCTCCAGTTACGGTTTGTCCAGGTAGCGCTCGTCCTGCTCCTTGCCTGGTACGCCGTTGGCAGCCTGCGCCAGCACCCGCACCACCTGGCTTATTTTAACGACCTCGTCGGCGGGTCGGCCAATGGTTACAAGTACCTGGGCGACTCGAACCTGGATTGGGGCCAGGACCTTCCACTGCTGGCGGAGTACGTCTCGGAGGCGGCGGAGCCGCTGTGGGTTTATTACTTCGGGGCCAGCAAGCCGGCCTATTACGGTGTAACGGTCGCCACACCGGCCAGTGGAGAAGCCGGCCCGTCGTTAGCCAGCGCCAATCCGCCGCCTGGCCGTTATGCCGTCAGCGTTAGCTTCTTGCAGGGTATGGTGCTGGACGAGCCTGACCAGTTTGATTGGTTCAGGCGGCAGGAGCCGGTCGGTCACCTGGGCTATTCGATTTTACTGTATGAAGTTCCCGCCAGGGCGCCGGGCGAGTGGATCGCCCACTGTTATGATCCCGCACCCCTGGTGGATGAAGCAACGGCCGGCCGGTTATTGGGTGTAGAAAACCAACGACACGTCTACTTCGACTGCCGGACCGGGTGGGTCTTCCCCCAGGGCGGCCGCCAGCCGGGCTGGTATATCCTGCCGGCCGGCGACGAGCCGGTGGGGGCCAAAAGCGCTTTTCGAGAGGAGCTGCAACTGGTCTACAGGCACGAGACCATCGCCCCCAACTTTGCCGTTTACTACTGGCCTGGCAGTGACAACCTCCTGACGACGCTGACGGCCGGCGCCGGCCAGGGAACGTTGCCTGATGGCACGCCGGTTGACCTGCCGGTGCTCTTCGACGAGACGCTGTCCCTGGCTGGCTACCAGGCTGAAGGAGCGACCTGGACGACGATATGGCAGGTGGCCCAACCGGCGGCGGCGCTACTCTCGGTGGCCGGGCATTTGTACCATGACGCCCCGGCGCCGGCCGTGGTAGATGGTCTGAGTTTCCCTGGCAACCAATGGCAACCGGGTGACGTTTTCCTCCAGTACCACGCCTTTGACGTTGCCAGCTACGATTTTCTGGAAACGGGTCTGTACGATTTCGTCAATGGGGAGCGCCTGCCGTTTACGTTCGACGAACGGGTAGAAACCCGGCTTCGCCTCTACCCGCCCGAGGCCAGCTCGGAAGGGTAGGCGGGCCACAGGCCGTAGGTCCTTTCGTCAGAAATCCCAATCAGCAGGTGAGCAATTGGCGTCTGGTCGCCGGCCGCCAACAGAAAGAGATTGTCCTGTTCCCCCAGCCGGAACCAGGGGTCGGCCGTCGTATCAACATAGGGCTCGGCGGCCGGCACGATCAGCCGGCCACCGGCCGGGTCGAGGTCAGGGGAGCAGGGGGCGGCCGGCCGGGAGCAGCCCAGGTCAATGATGATGGTTGTGCCGGCCGGAATATCGGCCCACACCGGGTGGCCGGTCAAGATGAGCGAGCCTTCGTCGGTCACCGTCGGCGCGTCGTTGTCGGTCAGCCGCCAGCCGCGCAGGTCCAGGCCGCCGGGCCGGATAACCCGCAGGACAATCTGCTCGTCGCCGTACCCCTCAATGAGCACGTCGCCCGGCCGGGGTACGCCGGCCGCCAGGGGGGCAAAGCGGGCTGCCAGGTGAACGTCCTGGTCCATGACCAGTTCCAGCGTGGGTCCGGCGCCGGCCGCTCCTTCCCAGTCCCAGCCGGCAAAGCGGTAGCCGGGTGCGGGAATAGCCGTCACCTGGATCGTGGAGCCGTAAAAGTACAGCCCTTGCCACCCGGCCGCGCCGTCAAGTAAATGGCCGTTGACGGACACCGTGCCGGCCGCGCCGCCGGGGGCAATAACCAGCGGGACGGGAGGCGGCAGGTTGAAGTGCTCGACCACGTGCTGGCGAACGTAAACCGGCCGCTGTTGGACAAAGTCGCGCATTTCCTGGATGTGGGCCGGCCAATTGTCACCGGGCAGGGGCCAGCGGCCGGCTTCGTAAGGAATGACCGGGGCCAGCCTGGCCGCCAGGTTGTCCAGATCGGTGAGCATCATTTCCGGGGTGAGGAAGTTCAACAGGTCGGCCAGGCGGACCAGGAATAGATCCACAAAGGCCGGGTTTTCCAGTAGCTTGCGCAGTAGCAGCGTGTAGCGGTCGGTATCGTGGGGGTGGGTGGGGCTAAGGGCTACGGCCAGCATGTCCGTTTCGTAGGTGGTGGGGTAGAGGCCAAAGGCATGGTCGCTATCCCAGAACAGCCATTGCCAGCGGCCGCCCTGGAGCCGCGGCCGGAATTGCTGGACGTTGTGATGGGGCCAATCGCTGTTGGCGATGAGGATTTGCAGGGCGTGATAGTCAATGAAGTTGTTGACGTCCACCTGGGTGGTAACGTAGTCGTAATTGGCCGGGTCGGCCAGGTCGTGGCTGGCGACAAAAGCCATCAAGTGGTCCCAGTGCGGCCGGGACTCCGGGTTGACCGTTTCCTGGCCTAGTTGCTCCGGGGCCTCCAGGTAGTCGGCGACCACAACACCGTAGTTGTCGGCAAAGAAAAAGGGGTCAATGCGCTCCCGCAGGATGTAGACACCCCACAACTCGCTATTCAGAAAGAGGAGCACCGGCCGGTTGTCGCTGGCATAGCCGCCGCTGGCCTGGGCCAGTTCGTCGGCCAGAGCGTTGCGCAACAAAGACCAGTTGGTTGGGACCTGGCTGGAGTCCTGGCCGCCAGCGTGGAGGACGAGCCGCTTGAAAGAGTCTGGGCCGCCGGAAAAGAGGGGATACTCCAGGCGGCTGAGGCCGTATTCCTGGCGGAAGTAGAGGCGAAACGATTTTTTGTCGCTGCGCCGGCCCCAGCCACCGTGAATGCGCACGCCCCCTGGCGATTGGAAACCCAGCCGGCCGCCCGCTTCTAAAAAGGCCATGTCTACGGGTCGCTCCCAGGCGTGGCCTCGCTGGTCAGGGTTGGCGTAGATGCCCTGCTCCCCATCCCACAGGTCGGCCGGGTCTACAGCCAGGGAGAGCGCGGCGACCCCGTCGGGCAACCCGACGAAATAGGTCGCCGTGGCCGTAGGGCCGAGTTCGCCGTTGGCCAGCCGAAGCCGGGCGCGGACGACGGTGGCGCCAGGGCCGGCGCTATCCAGGCGGATAGGCTGCCGGTAGACGGGCGAGACGGCCGTAGGCAAGGAGCCGTCCAGCGTGAAGAGAATAGTCGCGCCCGGTGTGGTGCTCAATAGACGGACGCTAGTCCCGGGGGCGTAAGCGCCGCTGGCCGGCCAGAAATGGGCCACCGGCTCGCCCACCCGGCTGACCAGGCCACTCTCAAGGGCCAGCAAGGGCAGAAACGCCAGGCCGGCGACCAGCAACAACCAGAGGTGGGAGCGGGCCGAACGAGGGGAGTGGCTGCGCATGTCGCTCACTGGCCCAGGACGCCGTCGGCCAGGACGCCGAAAGAGCCAGGCGTGACGGCCGTGGTGGCGCTGGCAAAAGCAATGCCCCGGCCGGTGGCAGTTAACAGAACCAGGTTGTCCTGGCGGCCCAGGTGAAATCCGGGGTCGCTGGCGCTGTCCAGCAAGCCGCCGGCTACCGACAGGCGCAGCAGCCCGTCGCCGGCGTCCAAATCGTCGGCCGGGCAGGGAACCAGGCGCGCCGGGTAGCAGGCCAGGTGCAGGTAGATGGTCGTTCCGGCCGGCACGGCCGCCAGGGCCGGATGGTCGGCAAAGACCAGCGAACCCTCATCGGTCGCGGCCAGGGTGTCGTTGTCCGTCAGCCGCCAGCCGCGCAGGTCCAGGCCGCCGGAGCGGATCACGCGCAGGACAATGGCCGTCTCCTGGTAGCTTTCAATGATGACGTCGCCGGGAAGCGGCGTCCCGGCCGGTAGCGGCTCAAAACGGGCCGTCAACGTCTGCGGGCCGATGACGGCGATGGCCAGGCTGGGACTGGTCTCGCCGCTCTCCAGCCAACCGGCAAAGCGGTAGCCCGGTGCCGGCACGGCCGTGACCCGGATAGTCGTGCCCTGGAAATAGATCCCCTGCCAGGGCAAGGCCGGCACGGCTGCGCCGTTCACGGCGACCGTTCCTGGCTCGCTGGCGGCAAAGGTCAGGGTGGCGCTGCCGGGCAGGTTAAAGTGCTCGATCAGGTGGTGGCGGACGTACTCCGGCCGCTGCTGGGCAAAGGCGCGCAGCGCCTCGACGCTGGCTGCCCACTCGCCGGCGCTGCCCCAGCGGCCTACCTCGTAAGGAATGCCTGGCTGGAGTTCGCTGGCCAGGTCATCCACCTGGGCCAAGACGGCTTCCGGTGCCAGGGCAGTGTTGAGCAGGTCGGCCGTGCGGCTGAGGAAATGCTCCCGGAAAATGGGACTCTCCAGCAGCTTGCGCAGCAACAAGGTGTCGCGGCGGGTGTCGCGGTTGGCCCGGTCCAGCTTGAGCGCCTGGACGATCATGTTCATGTCCAGGGCGCTTTGCGGCGCCAGGGCAAAGCTGAAATCGTTGTCCCAGAAGAGCCACTGCCAGCGGCCGCCCTGCTGCCGGGGGCGAAACTGGTTGACGTTGTGTTGCGGCCAGTCGGTGTTGGCTGAATAAATTTGCAGGATAGCGTAGTCGAGAAAGTTATCTATGTCCACCTGGCTGGCCACGTAGGCGTAGACGGCCGGGTCGCTCAGGTCGTGGCCTTCCAGGTACTGGACCAGGTGGTTCCAGTGGACCCGGTCGCCGCTGACGGTGACGGGAAAGCCGGCCAGTTCCTCCGGCGTGTCCAGCAGGTCGGCCTGGCCGAGGCCAAAGTGGCTGAGCAGAAAACGCTCGTCAATGCGCTCGCGCAACTGGTACAGCCCCCACAATTCGCCATTCAGAAACAGCAGGACCGGCCGGCTGTGCGTGGCCGTTCCACCTACCTCCTGGGCCAGCCGGCCGATCAGTTGGTTGCGCAGCAGCAGCCAGTTGGTCGAGACCTGGGACGAGTCCTGGCCGCCGTTGTGCAGGACGAGACGCTTGTAATCGGCCGGCTCGCCTTCTTCGGCAAAGAGGTCGTACAACAGGCGGCTGTGGCCGTACTCGTTGCGAAAGTAGAGGCGGAACGATTTTTTGTCGTAGCTGCGGGTGAACCCGCCGTGGATGCGCAGCCCGGCCGGGACGACAAAGCCCGTTTCGCCCGTTTCGGCCACGTAAGTGACGTGGGCCGGCCGCTCCCACTCGGCGCCTTTGGGCAGCGGGTTGGCATAAATGCCCCGGTCGGCGTCCCACAGGTCGGCCGGCTCGGCGATGAGGGAGACGAGTGGCAGACCGGGCTGGATTCCCAGGAAATAGGAAGCGCTGACTACCGGGCCGGGCGCTTCCCCGGCCGGCCAGAGGCGGGCGCGGATGACGTAAACGGCCGGCGGCCGGGCGCTGAGAGAGATAGGGCTGTCATAGACCTCAGCGGCGCCCGGCGTGGGCAGCGAGCCGTCGCGGGTGAAGAGGATGGTCGCGCCTGGGCGGGGAGCCAGCAGCGCCAGCCGCACGTCATCTGGGTAGTAGCCGCCGGGGTGGGAAAGGCGCAGTCCGGCCTGGTCCGGTGCGGCCACGCGCGCTTCCAGGGCGTAAAAAGGCAGCAGCGCCAACAACGCCAACAACCCCAGCCACGAATGGGCGGTCCATGAATGGGTGTTCCTCTTCATAACAGGCGGGGATTGTACAACAACCCCGGCCGGCTGCCAGATAACACCTGGTTGGCGGGCATAAGGGAGCCGGGCTAAACTATCCATTCATGCATAGGCAAAAGATGGTCAAGGCGCGCCGGCTGGAATTGGGGTTGCTGGCGGCAATTCTTCTCCTGGCCTGCACGTTGCGCCTGGGCTGGCCGGGCCTGACCGAGTTTAAGCGCGACGAGGCTTTGCTGCTGGCCCGGGCGCTGGACGTGGCCAGCTTCCAACAATTCCACCTGCGGGGCATCAGCAGCTCGGTTGGCTGGCCCAACTTCCCCATGAGCGTCTGGCTCTACGCCCTGCCCTTGCTGATCTGGAAACACGTCTATAGCGCCACGTTGTTCACCGGCCTGGTGAACGTCCTGGCCGTCCTGGGCTGCTGGTGGCTGGCCCGGCGCTATTGGGGCGCGCCGGCCGGGTTGGCGGCGGCGTTGCTCTTTGCGGCCAGCCCCTGGGCGATCTTTCACGCCCGCAAAATCTGGGCCCAGGATTTGCTGCCGCCGCTGGTCGTCGGCTGGGGCATTGGGGCGGCGCTGGCTTTCATCGAAGGCCGCCGCCGCTTCATCCTATTGCACCTCCTCTGTCTGGCCGCGGCCGTGCAGACGCACCTGGCCGCCGTCTCCCTGATTCCGGCCACGGCCGTTTTTCTGCTCGTCTTCCGGCGGCGGGTCGCCTGGCGATTGGTAGCAGTAGGGGTGGCTCTGGCCTTGTTTCTGGCTGTGCCTTTCCTCATTTACCTGCACTCGGCCGGCCTGTTGACTTCCGCCCTGGCGGCCGGCGCGGGGCAGCGCCTGGAATTTCACCTGGGCTGGGAGGCGTGGCGCTATCTGTGGCTGCTCAGTTCCGGCCGGGAGATTCACGCCCTGGCCGGGCCGGAGCAATTTGAAGCCTACCTGGCGCTGGCCCCACGCCGCCCGGGCGCTTACCTGCTATGGGAAGCCTTGATGGTTGCCGGGGTGGCCTGGTTAGCCTGGCTGTTATTTCGGGCAAAGGGGCAGAGGAGCAGGGGGGACAAGGAGCAGGGGGGACAAGGAGAGGGGGGGATAGCGGGAGAGGGAAATATCCCTGCGTCTCCCCCTCTCCCCTTCTCCCCCTCTAACTCCCTCCGGCAACAACAGGTGGAAATGGCCTTCATCCTGCTCGTTTGGCTCCTGGCCGCTCCTCTCTTCTTCACCTGGCAGCCGGCGCCGGTAGCCCTGCACTATTTGCTGCCGGTCTACCCAGTCCCGTACATTGCGGCCGGGGTGGCTTTTAGTCTGGTTATCCGGCAGTGGTCGCGCTGGTGGCAGGGGGCGGGCTGGCTGTCCCTGACCGCTTCGGCCGCCAGCCAGCTCTGGGGCTGGGCGGTGCTGCTGGCCTTCGTCGCTGGCCGGGCCACGCCGGGCGGCTTTGGCACACCGCTGGCTTTCCACCTGGCGGCCGTGGACCGGGCGGAAATATTGGCTACGGCTGGTGAGGCGACAGAAATCCTGATCGCCGGCGGCAGCGAAACGCCGGAAGAGGACGAATTTGCCGCCGTATACGACGTACTGCTGCGGGACCGGCCACACCGCTTTGTCAACATCACCCGGTCGGCCGTCTTTCCGGATGGGTCGGCCGTCGTCGTGCTCGCTCCCTTGGGGGAGGAAAGCCTGGCCGGGACGTACCAGGCAGCCGCAGACCGGGTGGAACGGATACTGTTGCGTGCTGGAGAGAGGGAGGTCCGGCTGCTGGGTCTGCCGGGCGCGGCCGCCCCGGCCCCGGCCGTACGGCTGGAGTCGCCCTACTTATTCGCCAACTGGGTGACGCTCTTCGGCTATGATCCGCCCGTTCCCCGGAACGATGGTACGGCCGTCTGGCGCATCTACTGGCATCCCGGGGCCAACCCTGATCCGGCCGATTACCACTTCTTTAACCATTTGCTGGACAGCAGCGGGCAGCGGCTGGGCCAGGCCGACGCGGCCACCTTCGCTCCCTGGCAGTGGCGCGCCGGGGACACGGTCATCAGCCATTTTGTGCTTCCCTGGCCGGCCGGGGTGAGTGGACCGCTGACTATTCGTACCGGCCTGTACACCTTCCCCGACATCCAGAACGTGCCCCTCCTGGATGTGGCCGGCAACCCCTCCAGCGACGCGGCCGAGCTGCTAGTGACGGCGGAAGAATAGGCGGGGATTGGGAGATTAGGGGATTGGATTTATTCAATCTCTAATCTCCATACCCCTGGCAGGGAGTGATGGAGAGGGAAAGGGCGTTGGCTGGCAGCGGCCGGTCCTGGCTGTCTTGGGCCGGGTAACGCTGGCCGGTCACGTAGTCGTAGACCCCCACCAGGAGTTGGGCCGGGTCGCCGGCCGGTTGCAGCGTGCGCCGATCTATTAACTGCCAGCCGGGCAGAAGTTGGAACAGGTCGGGACGCAGGCCAAGGGGCGGGCCGTCGGCCTGGGCCACGAGAGCGCCGTTGCCGTCGAGCAACTGGACGAAGATGGAAGCTGTGGACGGCGTCCCGGGCGACGTGGGCTGCCAGGTGAGGGTGGTCGTCATCTGGTTGCCGCAGTGAACGGCCGAGGCAGCCGTGAGGGCATAAGGACCGAAGAGAGCCAGGGGGGAGGAACCCGGTGTGCCTGGGGTGGCCTGGCCGGTGTACCGCGTTTCTATTCCGGCCGGACGATAGCCGGTAATGAAAACGTGCCAGCCGGCCGGAGCCCACCGACTGTTCATTGCTTCCAGGGGGGCCTGTTCGTGTACGCCATAGGGATAGCCGGGGTTGGCCAGCAGGTCAGGAATGGCCACAGCCAGGATCGGCCGGCTGCCGCCCAGGTTTTCGGCCAGCAGTTCTTCAGCGAAGAGGTGGTCGCCCAGGAGGGTGACGTATTCGACGCCGGTGGCGTAGGTGTTGCGCGGCGGCGAGGCCCAGGCCGGCAGGTTGACCAGGAGAAGGCCTTCTTCGGCCGGCCGGCCGGCCATCACCTCCTCGACTACGGCCAGGGGGCTGGCAATGCCGGCCAGGGCAGCCAGCCGGCCGCGGACGAAGAGGGCACTGCTGATGACGATGAGGCCCAGGACAACGGCCCAGGCCAGCCGGCCTATTCTGGGCAGCCGGAGCAGAGAGTCCAGCAGCGTGGCCCAGAGCAGGGCCAGTCCCACGCCGCCCAGGTAAAAGAGCCGCGCCCCGTGTTCCAGGTAATAAGTAGGCAGGTTGACGGCCAGCAAGACGGAGGCCAGCCCCCACCAGCCCCAGCCCAACACGAGGGCCGGCCGTTCGGCCGGCCGGCGGGCGGCCCAGGCGGTCAGCGCCAGCGTCAGGACCAGTCCACCCAGGATGACGGCGTTGGCCGAGAGGGTGGGTAGACGGTGGGCAAACCAGGCGAAGGGGTAGACGGCCGATTGCAGGACATAGAGCAGCTTGGGCCAGGGAGCGTTGCCGCCGGCGTCGAGCTGCGGGCCGCCGCCGGTGGGCAGGAACTGGTAGAGAACGGCGTAGAGGCCGCCGAGGAGGGTGAAGAGGAGGGCGGGGCGGAGGGGGGGGATTAGAGATTGGAGACTTGTCCTGAGCCACGCCGAAGGATTGGAGATTGGAGATTGGAGATTGGTAATTGGTAATTGGTAATTATGTTGGCGGGAGGTCAGGTAGGACCAGTGGAGAAGGGCGGCGAGGGGGCCGAAGAGGATGGTGGTTTCGTGGCTGAAGAGGCCAGCCAGGAAAAGGAAGCCGGTAACGAGCCACCAACGCCGGCCGTGGCCGGGCTGGAGAGCCAGCAGGTAGGTGTGCAGAGCCAGCAGGATGAGGCCGGCGCTGGCCGGGTAGACGTTGTTGCCGTAGAAGGCCAGGGCCTGGTAGGCCAGGGGGTAGGCGGCCAGTAGCAGGCCGGTGGCCAGAGCGCGCGGCCAGCGAGGCCATAAGCGCCAGGCCAGGAGGGTGACGAGAAAGGCGTTGGCTGCCTGTTGGGCGACGTTGAGGCCGTGCAGCAGCGGGGCCGGATAGCGGCCGAAGAGGGCCTTGATGACCAGGAAGGGCAGGAAGACCAGCGGCCGATAGAAGCCAAATTTTTCCGACGGCAACCAGACGGTGGCCCAATTCATCTCCTTGACCAGGCGAATGTGGAGCAGGTCGTCAAAAAGGAGTGGCAAGCGAAGGGTGGGCCAGTAGAGGAGGAGGGCGACCACGGCCGGCAAGAGCGCCGGGAGCAGCGGCCGGTAGCGGTGGGTTCTGTCCATCGTGGTGAATTCTAACGTGTTTCGGCTGTGGGAGGTATAATTTGTCTAAGGCCACTAACGTTTATCAATAGAGTAATCTATTTACATTTTGTGCCGTTTGTGTCAATAAGAAGACCTATATGTACAGATTTGGCTATATGGAAAGTCGCGGCCGGTGAATCCTGAAGATTTTCGCCAGAAATGAGTTATGTCTACTGAAGTTGCCTCGCCGGCTGAGATGGGGAGGCCGGCGGCCGGCCCGGCGCGGCGCAGGAAGGCGCTGAACGTGCTGGTTCCGCTGGCGCTGACGCTGGTCAGCGTGGCCGCCAGTCTGGAAGTTGGGCTGCGCGTCTTTTTTCGGCTGATTCCGATCCAGGTCTGCGGCGCGAATGAGATTATCGGCAACTACTATTGCCAGCCGTACCTGGTCTACGACAAGCCAATCCGCATCGGCTACCGCTATAAGCCTGGCTACCACTTCGAGGGCTGGTGGGACCCGGCCAATCCCTACGCCGCCAACCGGGAAGAAGTAACCGCGCCAACCGGCCGGAGCGAGCCGTTCTGGTACACCTTCCAGGCTGACGAAATGGGCTTCCCCAACGACCGGTACGAGTGGCAGGACCATTACGACGTCGTCATCACCGGCGACTCCTTTACCATTCGGACTTCGCCACAAACGTGGATCGAGCTGCTGGAAGAGCGGACGGGCAAGAGCATCCTGACGCTGGGGGCCTCCAGTTGGAGCACGCTCAACGAAGTGGAAGCGGTCAAGCTTTACGGCCTGGACAAAAGCCCGGAGTGGGTCATTGTCATGTACTTTGAGGGCAACGACCTGATCAACACCGCCCAGTACGTGGAGCGGCGGGATAGTGGGCTAAGCTGGAAGGAGTTTGACATGCAGCGGTCGGAGCTGGCCGACCACCTGCTGACCTGGCACCTGGCCAGATACCTGGCCGGCCGGACCTTCCCGGCCGAAGAAGCGGCCGGGCCGCCGCGCTACCGCTACCCGGTGACGGCCAGTACCGAAGCCGGCCCGGTGGACGTGGTTTTCAAGGACATCCACCTGCTGCCGATCAGCGCCAACTACGACACCCTGGCCCGGTCGAATGAATTTCAATACCTGACGGAAAGCCTGGTGGAACTGCAACAACTGGCCGCAGCCCGGGGGACGCGGCTGCTGCTGGTCTACATTCCCAGCAAGGAACACGTCTACTGGTCGCGGATTTGGGACCCGGTGGACGTCAACAACATCCTGGAACGAACGGTAACGGTGACGCTGAACGAAGGGGACCACGGCTGGCTGCGCTGGAACCCAGGCTACCTCAGTTACGACGTGTTCCAGGCCAACCACGACGACCAGGAACGGCTCTTTGAAGCGTGGACGCAGCAAGCCGGAATTGAGTTTCTCAACCTGACGCCCATCCTGTGGCAGGAAACGATTGCCCGGGGCGAACTATACCACTACGCCGACCCGCACTGGAACCAGGCCGGCAACCAACTGATCGCTGATTTGATTACTGCCTATATCGAGGGAATGGGCGAAGGTCGTTAGCGGCGATTAGTCGAAGAACCAGTCGTCTTGTCAGGTAATAGAAGATCGTTGTCAATACGATCCATTGTAGCTATCAACTTTACAAGCTCTATGCGGGTTTTGTCTCTAGAATCACTATCCAACAATGATTCAATAAGGCTATTAGCCAAGAGAAATCTCTGAATTTGATTCATTTGCTGATGATAATAGGTCAATTGTTTTCTGGTCTGATCGTATAGATAGAAAATTGTTGCAGCTATAAATTGAGTGAGTATGCTCCCAATAGCGGTTAAGATACTTACAAAACTGGATGCGTTTGTAGAGATAAGGAAATAGAGCGCAATTATCAGGCATAACAAACTTATTGAAGTTATGACCAAGGCCCAGTTGAAGCTAGTTTTTGCTTGTTTTAACCCGTCCTCGTAGTATTTTTCTAACAGTTTAATTTGGTTTGCCGCATTTCGCTGTATGTCACTTGGATCTGTTTCTGATATTTGATCTGCTATTGCATCAATATCCACTCCAGATCCGAGGGCCTTGAAAATCGCTTTTGCCGCTAATGGATCGTCATCGGCTCGTTCGTGTACCAATGCAGCAAATTCGCCTTCATTTATTCTTTTTGCAACAAATATACTTCTTCTGCGTACACTGTCCTGATGGTCAAATGCCAGGTTACAAAGCCTTTCTAAAGTCTGTCCATAGAGTTGGGGATTTTGTTCAAAGGTCTTATTTAAGGCTTTAGCAACAATTTCAGGATTAAAGTTTCGGCCAGGCCGATCTGATACCCGAATTACCAATTCGTTTATTATTGCATCGACGACTGATTCAGCATCTACTTGCCCGCTATACCTTGGAAAAAACAATTTTTCAATCGCTTCATTACTAATCTGCCCACTTGGATCTTCCAAGACCTTCACCAGAATAGCTGCATTAGAAGAATTGATGCTCTTTCCCAAAAGTCCACGCAATGCTGTTCTTCGCACTTCTGAACTTTCATCATCAAGTGCAGCATCAATAATCTGCATAAGTTTATCGTCGCCAATAACTTTATTCGATTCCTCCGTAGAGAAACGATCTCGTTTAAGGTCTAAAAGCGAACGTAAGACTCTTTCTCTAATTTTGCCACTGCTGTCGCTCAGATGTGGAATCAAAAGCTCAGTAAATTTGATGTGCCTTTCGTCAAAATACTTGCCCCACAAAGCCTGATCGACCACCCATGCAAATCCAAAAACTGCCGCAATACGGGTATTCTCCTCTTGGGTAGATAGGCCCTGTTTTACAATATCTTGGCTATCTACACTGATATTTATTAACGCATGCGCTGCTGATATTCGATAATTTTCACTTTCATGCGAATGAAATATAGAAGATAGGGTGCTGATTGAGGGTTCACCAATCTTACTCAATAGTGAAATTGCTTTTTCACCAGTATCTCGATCATTCGTACTGAGGGCACACTCAAGATACGGAATGGCCGGTGCGCCAATTGCGATAAGTACCTTACTGAACTTTTGATCACGTACCATAAAACCGGCAACGCTGAAAACCTCCGGCTTTAACTGTTCTATTTTTTCAAAGGCCGATTGAGCGATTTCAGAGGGACATTCCTCTACTCTTTTTAGATCAGGAATCTCTCCTGAAATCTCACGCAACCGATCAATAACTTCGTTTGAATTTGCCAACATAATTATGTTCTTCAATATAGTAGCTTGCGCTTATATCTAGGGATGGCTTTAAGCGCTATTTTCAAATTTTGGATAAGCCATTGCGTACTAACGCAATTAATAGATTGATGCAACGTTGAGCCGCTGTATAATCCTTGTTGAACGAAGTCAGTCCTCACCAGGGGCGTTGCTGTCAGAGATTTAAACAACTACCGTGATTGCTAATTTGTAATCAGGCGGTCTCAAGGTCAATATAGAAGAAACCACCCTTCTAAAGACCAAAGGAGACCGCCATGGATGACCATTTTATCGTAACTGTGTACGTGACTGTAGAGACCATTTGCCGTCAGTTCTTGAGTGAAGCCAAGTACAAGCCGAAAATGACAGTGGCCGAAATCGTGCTGGTGGCCATTGTGGCCGCCCGGTACTTTCACAACAACGTGGAACGGGCGTTGCTGGTCATGAGCCAGATGGGCTACATTCCCGCTCAACGGCGGTTGAGTGTCTCGCGCTACAATCGGCAACTTCATCAATACCTGGATGCGTTCGAGCTATGCCTGGCTGTCCTGATGGAAGTTAGTCGAGCAGGTGAAGCGTTCATCCTCGATAGCCTGCCTGTGCCCGTCTGCAAGCGCGCCCGTGCCCGTCGCTGTCGCAAGGTGCAGGGTCGGCTGTTT
>JAKEFB010000229.1 GCA_022616275.1 Chloroflexota bacterium | reverse complement strand
CATCGTGCCCCTACATTTTT
This sequence comes from Chloroflexota bacterium, assembly GCA_022616275.1. Taxonomy (GTDB): domain Bacteria; phylum Chloroflexota; class Anaerolineae; order Promineifilales; family Promineifilaceae. Next base: position 11,134 of record JAKEFB010000229.1, on the reverse strand, counting down.
AATTCTGCTGTTTCTGCCGTACAATGGCCCTCCGAAAGGACAAGAACACTGTGAAACGCAGGCCAACGAAATACCGCTCGCCTCGTATTTATCTCTACGCCCTGGCTCTGCTCCTGGCCCTGGCTGCCTGTTCCCGCAGGGAAAACGCCGGCAACGAAACGACGCCGGCCGCTACCCGGGCCACGCCCGCGGCGACAGCGCGCCCCCCGGCTACGGAACGGCCAGCGGCGCCCACGACTACCCCTACCCCGAAGCGGCCGGCGCCGGCCGTCTCGGCCGGCGAACAGGCAGTGGGTAGCGATGGCCAGGTGGTGGTGGACCAGGTAGTGGCGCCTGAAGCGGCCTGGCTGGTCATTCGAGCCGACGAAGACGGCGAGCCTGGCGCTGTGCTGGGCTACGCAGCCGTGGCCGAAGGTGAAAACGAGGACGTCGCCGTCACCGTTGACCCTCACCAGGTCACGCCGACCTTATACGCGGCGCTACACCAGGATGCTGGCCGGCCGGGCGATTTTGAATTTCCCGGGCCTGACACGCCCTGGCCGGTCGAAGCGGATGCCGCCGTGGCTTTTGAAGTAGAGGTCGAGGTAGCCGTGCCGGCCGTCATGGTTTCTGATCAGGATGTGACCGAGGAGGGGATAGTCGTCGTCAATAGCGTCACTTCTGATGGCCCTGGCTGGCTGGCGTTACTCCTGGACGAAGCTGGGACGCCCGGCCGGATGGTAGCCTACGCCCCAGTCCGGGACGGCCTCAACGAAAACGTGGCCCTGGCCATCAACTGGCGGGTGGCCACACCCATCCTTCACGCTGCCCTTTACCAGGACACGGGTGAACCGGAGCAGTTCGAATTTCCCGAAGCCGACCCGATGGCTATGGTCAACGACCAGCCCGTCATTTCTAGCTTCCAGGTCTTTCTGCCCCCGGACGTCTTTGTGCTGGACCAGCCGGTAGTAGACGGCACAGTGATAGTGGAACGGGTGATTAGCTACGGGCCTGGCTGGCTGGTGGTTTACTACGACGAGGATGGCGCGGCCGGTCGAATTATCGGTTGGGCGCCCCTGGTGGACGGCCTGAATGAGCAAATAGTGGTCCCGGTGGTGGAATCGGCCGTCACCGAGTTGCTCCACATTATCATCCACCAGGACACGGGGGCCATCGGCGAGTTTGAATTTCCCCAGGCCGACCCGCCCTTACGCTACGATGGGCGGATACCTAACCCCTTCACTTTCCGGACCGACGCGGGCAACTATTTGATTACCCGCGATCAGCCCCTTTCGGTCAGCAATACCGTTACCATTTCCCTGGCCGTGGTCAACGTCAATGCCTGGGTCGTTATTTATAACGACGCGGCGGGCGAACCGGGTGAGGTGATTGGTACGGTCTGGATACCGGCTGGAGTCAACCGGGAGATCGTGGTGGCTATAGACCCTGAACAGACAACACCTGTTTTACACGTTGTCCTGCACCAGGACGTGGGCGCCGCCCAGGAATTTGAACTGGAGGGCGGCGTGGATCTGCCGCTGCAGCGCAACCGCAGCGTTATCACGGCGCCGCTTACATTGCTGCGCCAGTAAAATGATTAGCCCTCGCTCTTACTCTAAACGCCGAGAGACCTGTTATAAGTTGAGGAAACAGCCATGAAGAGTTCGATTGTTAGACGATCCTTACCGTACTCGTTAGGTTTGATCTTTCTGCTGGCGGCTGTATCGGCCTGCACGCGCACCGAGGCGACGCCTGAGGCCACGGAGACCGGCGAAACAGCGCCAACGCCAACCCTGATGGCCACCGAGCCGCCAACGCCGGCCCCAACCGACACGCCGCCGGCCGAGGCGGCCGAGGAAACTGAAGAGCCGGAACCAACCGTCACCTCGCCGGTGCCGACGCCAACCCCACCCATCACCCCGACGCCGAGGTCCACGCCTACGCCCTCACCCACGCCCCAGCCAGAGCCGACTTTTTACACTGTCCAGCCGGGTGATTCGCTGATTGCCATTGCCGAACAATATAGTGTGACGGTGGAGGCGCTTTTATACGCCAATGGCTACGCCAGCCTGGAAGAAGCTTTCCTGGTGGCCGGCGACGAGTGGCAAATCCCTTTGTGCGAAGCGCACCAGGTTGCCGCGGGTAATACCCTGTCCGGTATTGCCCAGTTGTGCGACGTTGGCCTGGACGAATTGGCGACGGCCAATATTGCTGCCCTGGCCCCGTTGGGCACATTGGAGTCGGTCCCGGTTGGTTTTGTCCTGGCCATCCCGGAGCCCGGCCCGGCCGCCGCCCCTGACTGCGCCGAAGAGCCGGGGCGGGAACAGGTCATCGAGTATACGCCCCAGGAAGGGGAAGGCATCTTCTGCCTGGCCCAAAAGTTCGCCCTGACGACCACGACCATCGTCCAGGCTAATATCGAGCGGCTAAGCGGCGGCAACGTTTACGGAGAGACGCCCCTCCTCATCCCGCCGGCCAATGGAGCGGTGTACGTGGTCACCGAAGAAGACGTGGAAAACGGGATCACCCTGGCGGCCATTGCCGAGTGGTATGAAATCGTTCCCGAACTGATTGTGGACTGGAACAACAACCCCGTTTCGGAGCCGTTGACCGAGGGCCAGCAACTCTTTGTGCCCGGGGCCAACCTGGCCTTTGGCGTCTTCCAGCTCCAGCCCCCGGCTACGCCAACGCCTGAAGCGACGCCCGAAGCCACAGTGGAGGGATAGAGACGTTGCCATGCAGAGACGTTGCCAGGCAACGTCCCTACCCCTCTCGCACCAGGCCAATCATATCGCCCAGTACCCCGGCGGCCGTCATTTCCACGCCGGCTCCTTTGCCGCCGATCATCATCGGCTGGTCGTTGTAGAGGGCAGTGCGGAAGCTGATGTACTTCAGGTTAGCCAGGGGCTCCTCCCGGCTGACCGGTTTCAGACCAACCGAACCAACCCCGGCTTCCAGTTCGGCCGTGTAGCGCAGGAGCGCCCCGGCCGCTCGAGCCGCCGCCACCCGTTCCCGGATGGGCCCATCCATCACGCCAATTTTGGCCATAAACGCCTCCACCGGCAGGGAAGCCAGGGCAGGCGGATACAACGTCTCGATAGTAATGTCTGCTTCCTCTAGCGGCCAGCCAGCCATCCGCCCCAGGATCATAATCTTGCGGCGCACGTCCAGGCCACCCAGGTCTTCCCGTGGGTCCGGCTCCGTATACCCGTTGGCCCGGGCCTCGGCCACAGCCTGCGAAAAAGGCACGCCTTCGTCCAGCCGGCCGCAAATGTAGCCCAGCGTGCCACTCATCTGCCCCTCGATACGGAAAATGGGGTCGTTGGTATCCAGCAGGTAGCGCAGAGTGGCAATAACCGGCTGGCCCCCGCCGACAGTGGACTCGTGGCGCAGGCGGGGGTTGTTGTAGTAGCGCTGGGCCGTGCTCCAGGGTCCGGCCAGGGGCTTTTTGTTGGCCAGGACCACGCCGTAACCTGAGGCCAGCGCCCGGTCCAACAGTGGCTCCATGCCCGCTTCGGCCGTCACGTCTACCACCAGGGCGCCTTCCAGGCCGGCCGCGGCCGCCTGCTCGACAATCTCCACGTTCCCCGGCCGTTCCGGCCCCAGGCGCTGCCCCTCCGCCTTGGCCGCCACCAGCGCTAATAACTGGTCGTCGGCCAACCCGGCCGGCGCCCACACCCAGCTCCGGCTGTCTACGACAGCCACCACGTTAAAAACTATCTGGTTCCGGCCGGCCACTACCGGCCGGCTAACCACTATCTGCCACAACAGTGCCCGGCCGACCCCACCGGCGCCAAAAAGAATGACTGGAATGTGTTTCATAAGACCTCATCTATCTGCCCAGGTGACCGGCGCTTCCAGAAGCTATTTTAAGGGTGTGGTTCCAGGAAAAAGTGCCCGCCACCTTCAGGACTTCTTGCGTCTTCTATTTCTTTCTTCTATTATACAAGTCCAGGTGCGATATGGGCATTACCCTCAAGTGGGACAACGAAGAAAAGAGTATTATTTACGCCTGCTTTGAACCAGGCTGGACTTGGAATGACTTCTATGAGATGAACCAGCAGTTTGTGGCCCTGAGCACCACGGTGAGCCACCCGGTCGTCTTCATTGCCAACGTTACCGAAGCTGGCCTGCCCAAGTCCTTTATTTCTCAATTGCCACAGATTGCGGCCGTATCGGAAAAACGGCCGGAAAATCTGGCCTACACTGTCGTCGTCGGCGCTCGCGGCCTGTTGGACGAAGTGGCCCGAATTTTTAGCCGGGTGTACCGGCAAGCTGCCAGAAAAGTCATCTTCGTTCCCACGCTTGAAGAAGCCTACGCAGTCATCGCCCAGAGAGGCCAGGAGCCACCAGAGTAGACTACCTCCCCAAACCCCGCAGGTCTTCCCCAAACCCCGCAGGTCGGGGCACGAAGCGTGCCCTTGAAGATCTGCGGGGTTTTTCCTGTAGCGCCAGAAATGAAAAAGCCCTGCTTCCAAAGAAACAGGGCCTTTCCATGGTGCGCCGTAGCACTAACTCTCACAGGGAGGCAGTGCTACGACGCGTTTGGAAGAGTTACAATCCATAAGCACCACCTCCTTATCCTTAAGGATAGCAGCGCAGGTTAGCGGTTGCGGCCGCGTAGCCTGCCAATCAATTAGGTAGGAAGAATGACAGGCATTATACCCTGCGGCCGATTCCTGTCAACAAACCGAAGGTCCCGTTCCGCGCCGGTAGTGCCAGGCGCTGTCAAACTACCGGGCCATGTCAGTTAAAGCCGCCAGGACGCGGTCTATTTCTTCGCGCGTGTTGTAATGCACCAGGCCAATCCGTACCAGGCCACCCCTGTCCAACAGCCCCAGCCGCTCCATCGCGGCAATGGCGTAATAATGTCCAGACCAGACGAAGATCCCCTGCTCGCCCAGGCGCGCCGCCACCTCTCCGGCCGGATACCCCTCCAGACTGACGGCGAAGGTCGGGGCGCGTTGGTCGAGCCGCTCGACATCGGTAATGCCATAGACGCGCAGGCCAGGCACGCGCGGCGCTTCCCGCAGGAAATGCTCGCTCAGGCCCATTTCGTACGCCTTAATGCGCCCCATCGCCCGGACCAACCGCTCGCGGCGGCTGCCCTCCCGGCCGCCAATGCTGGCCAGGTACTCCACGGCCGCCGTGACTCCGGCCAGGCTTTCAAAACTCTGGGTTCCCGTTTCCCACTTGCCTGGCGGCGCAGCAGGGGCCGGCCGGACCTTGTAAGCGGTGAGTTCGTCCAGCCACTCGTACTTACCATAGAGTACCCCCGTATGAGTTCCGAAGAACTTATAGGCTGAGCAGGCGAGGAAATCGCAGTCGAGTTCCTGGACGTCAATCAGGCCATGCGGGGCATAGTGAACGGCGTCCACATAAACCAGCGCGCCTACCTGGTGCGCCAGTTGGGCCACCCGCCTCACGTCGGTGATGCTGCCCACAGCGTTAGAAGCGTAAGTCACAGCCACCAGGCGGGTCTTTTCGTTGAGCAGGCCTGGGAGCCTGTCTAAAGCCAGGGTGCAATCCTCCGGCCGGAAATCCAGCCAGCGCACCGTCACCCCTCGATCCCCGGCCGCCAGCAGCCAGGGAGCAATATTGGCATCGTGGTCCAGGCGAGTGACCACAATCTCGTCGCCCGGCTGCCAGGTGCGAGCAATGGCCCGGCTCATGGCCAGGGTCAGGCTGGTCATATTCTGGCCAAAGACGATCTCCTCCGGCCGGCGGGCGTTGAACAGATCCTTCATCGCTTCTCGTGCCGCGTCCACCATCTCGTCCGTCCGGCGGCTGGTCAGAAACGGGCCGCCGTGGTTGCTGCTCCCCTGGGCCAGGTAATTGCTGATGGCGTCAATGACGCGCTGGGGGACCTGGGTGCCGCCGGGGCCGTCCAGGAAAGTCGCCGGGTAGCCGTTCACCTCCTGGTGAAGAGCGGGGAATTGTTGGCGTAAAGGGAGTGAGTCAAAAGAAGTAGATACCATCTGATTCCTCGTCAAAGATGCAAAAATTGCAGATGCAAAAACTGCAGATGCAAAAATGCAATGGGATAAGATGCCAAATTATACCAACTCGCTTTACCCCCGTTCAAACTGGGAATATAATCAAGTTACATCAGATGAAGGAGGAAGTACAATGCGAGTAGGAAAGGAACTTATCGGCAAGCCAGTTATTAGCGTCACCGACGGCCGGCTTCTGGGACATGTCAAAGATCTGTATCTAGACCAGGACCTGGAGCTGATCAACGGCATCTTCCTGGGTCAGGAAGGGCTCTTTAACCGGAAGGCCCTCCTGGTTCCCCGGCGGGAAGTCACCGTATTCGGCCTGGACGCCGTCCTGGTCCGGGCCTCGGACGTGGTTACGGACGACAGCGAGGTCGAGGAGATCAAGCACTGGCTCCGGCGGGAAGAACTGCAAGGGCGAGAAGTGGATACGCCCGGCCGGACCAAAGTAGGGACCGTTGGCGACATTTTGTTTAACGACCAGGCCCAGATCGTCGGTTTTAGCCTGGCCAAAGTGTTCGTGGAAGGCCCTGTCGCCAAAAGCCGGACGGTGATGAAGGGGGCTATCACGGATACCGGCCGCGACGACGGCATTATGACGGTAGACCTGGCCAAAGCCGAGCAATCTGGCTCGGAGCCGGAAAAATAGGAGAAAACCATGCTTAACCTGGCTACTCTACTCGAAGAAACGGCTCGTGAACGGCCGCAGCATACGGCCGTTATTTTCAATGAGATGAAGTTGCCCTACGCGATGGTCAACGCCGCGGCCAACCAGGTAGCCAACGGTCTGGCCAGCATCGGGATTCAAAAAGGGGACAAGGTAGCCCTGAGTTGCCCTAACATCCCCTACTTCCCCATCGTTTATTACGGCATTCTCAAGGCCGGGGCGGTGGTCGTCCCCCTCAACGTCCTGCTTAAACCCCGCGAAATTGCCTACCACCTCCAGGACTCGGAATCCAAGGCCTATTTTTGCTTTGAAGGCACCGAACAATTGCCAATGGGCCAGATGGGCTACGCCGCCTTCCAGGAGGTCGAGAGTTGCCAGCGCTTCTTTATGATTACCGCCAATCCGGCCGGACCATCTCCCATTGAAGGGACCAGGACGCTGGGGATGCTGATGGCTAACCAGCCGCCCGCCTTCCCCACAGTGCAGACCAACGCCGACGACACGGCCGTCATCCTCTACACCAGCGGCACCACCGGCCGGCCCAAAGGCGCGGAACTGTCCCACGCCAACATGATTATGAACGCCCGCCTGGCCGACAACATGTATAACCGGGAGCAGAGCGACGTCCACCTGGTGGTGCTGCCCCTCTTCCACTCCTTCGGCCAGACGGTCCAGATGAACTCCGGTTTCTACACCGGGGCCACCCTTTCCCTCCTGCCCCGCTTTGATCCCGACGCGGCCCTGGCCATCATGGAACGGGACAACGTCACGATCTTTTGCGGTGTGCCGACCATGTACTGGGCCATCCTCAACTATCCCGGGGCCAACAAGTACAACCTGGACAAAATTGCCAGCCATTTGCGCCTGTGCGCCTCGGGCGGCGCGGCCATGCCGGTCGAGGTCATGCGGGCCTTCGAGGAAAAGTTCAACGTTAGTATCCTGGAGGGGTACGGCCTGTCCGAGACCAGCCCCGTGGCCACTTTTAACCGCATGGACCGGGAACGGAAGCCAGGCTCGGTCGGCATCCCGGTCTGGGGTGTGGACGTCCGCATCGTGGACGAGAATGACAAGGACGTACCTGTCGGCGAGCTGGGCGAGATCGTTATCCGGGGCCACAACATCATGAAGGGCTACTACAACAAGCCGGAAGCCACGGCCGAGGCGTTCCGCAGCGGCTGGTTCCATAGCGGGGACATCGGCCGCATAGACGAGGACGGCTATATCTACATTGTGGATCGGCTGAAGGACATGATTATTCGCGGCGGCTTCAACGTCTACCCGCGCGAGGTCGAGGAAGTGCTCATGACCCATCCGGCCGTCAGCCTGGCGGCCGTCGTCGGCATGCCCGACGAGGAGCATGGCGAGGAAGTCAAGGCTTTCGTCGTCCTCAAGGAAGGGGCCAACGTGACCGCCCAGGAATTGATCGCCTGGTCCAAAGCCAACATGGCCGACTACAAATACCCGCGCCAGGTCGAATTCCGCGACACCCTGCCCATGAACGCCACCGGCAAGATCTTGAAGATCCACCTGCGCGAGGGCGCGTAAAGAAAAAAGGATGCAGATTTTCCTGATAAACGCTGATTCTATTTTTTAATCTGCGTCATCTGCGTTAATCCGCGTCCTATTTCACTGGAGATTGGTACGTGAAAGGTAACGGCAACATCAACTTCGCCCTATCCGAAGAACAAAAAATGATCCAGCAACTGGCCCGCGAATTCTCTCGCAACGAAGTTGCGCCGGTGGCCAGCCACTACGACAAGACCCACGAATATCCCTGGCCCGTCGTCCGCAAGGCCCAGGAACTGGGGCTGACGACGATGACCGTGCCCGAGGAATATGGCGGGTTGGGCCTGAGCCTTTTTGAAGAAGTCCTGGTCGGTGAGGAAATATCCTGGGGCTGTTCCGGCATCAGCACGGCCATTGCCGTCAACGGGCTGGCCTACCTGCCCGTTGACATCGCCGGCACTGAGGAGCAGAAGAAGGAATATGGCGGCCGGCTGGCCGACGGCCAGATGGCCAGCTACTGCGCCACCGAGCCGGAGGCCGGGTCCGACGTGGCCGGCATCAAGACCACAGCCCAGAAGGCCGGCGACCATTACATTCTCAACGGCAGCAAGACCTTTATCACCGGCGGCACGGTCGCCAACTTCTATACCGTCTTTGCCTACACCGACCCGTCGCAGCGCTACAACGGCATGAGCTGTTTCATCGTCAACCGCGACTGGGAAGGCGTCAGCACCGGCAAGCCTTTCGAGAAGATGGGCCAGCACGCCTCGGACACGGCCGAAGTCATCTTTCAAGATGTAAAGGTGCCGGCCGATCACCTGTTAGGCCAGGAAGGCCGGGGCTTTCTCATCGCCATGAAGGTCTTCGACCGCAGCCGGCCGGGGACGGCCGCCGGGGCGGTGGGCCTGGCCCAGCGGGCCCTGGACGAAGCCGTCCGCTACGCCAAGGAGCGGACGACCTGGGGCAAGCCGCTCTGGCAGCACCAGGCCGTCGGCCATATGATTGCCGACATGGCTATTGAAGTCGAGGCCGCCCGGCTGCTGGTCTGGAAATCGGCCTGGGCCGTGGACGCCGGGCAAACCAACACCGCCCAGGCCGCCTACGCCAAGGCTTTCGCGGCCGACACGGCCATGAAGGTCGCCACCAACGCCGTCCAGGTTTTTGGCGGCTACGGTTATATGTCCGAGTACCCGGTCGAGAAGCTGATGCGCGACGCCAAGATTTACCAGATTTACGAAGGCACTAGCCAGATACAACGTAATATTGTCGTCCGCGAGTTGTTCCGCAAGTAGGGAAATTATACGATTGCCCTACGGCCAACCCGAAGATATTGACAAAAAACCCAAAATCCTTTAATATTCCCCCATATATAGCGGCCTGATATATACTGGAGAGAATGAGAGGCCCCTTGTACGACTGCTGTAGAGTCCTGCAAGGGGCCTTTTTTCTTTGCCAGTCCGGCTGCCAGGGCAGTGTCTTGCCGCCCGCTTTGCCGGCTCGTTCTGTGGGCGCGTAACCGGCCGGCAAATATTTCTTGACGCGTCTGGAGGTGGTTGGAAATGGGTATCGAAATCCTTGTTCTCCTTGTTATCCTGTTCGGGGGCCTGGTGGTCTTGATCCTCTTTGCCCGGTCAATCCTGGGCCTGGTGGTCATCAACGAACGGGAGGTCGGCATCGTCGTCAAAAAGTTCGGCTCGTCCTTGTCCCCGGGGCGGTTGGTGGCCCTGAAGGGCGAGGCCGGCTACCAGGCCGACACGTTGCCGCCGGGGTGGCACTTCTGGTACTTCCCCTGGCGCTTCATTGTCCGCAAGGTCCCCCTGGTGGTCATCCCGCAAGGCCAGATTGGGCTGATTGTGGCGGCCGATGGCTCACCTATCCCCTCGGAGCGCATCTTGGGGCGGATAGTGGATTGTGACAACTTCCAAAACGCCCGCCGGTTCCTGATGAGCGGTGGCGAGCGCGGCCGGCAGTTGGGTATCATGACGGCCGGCACTTACCGGATCAACACCGCCCTGTTCACGGTTATTACTGCGGCCAACGCCGAACAGCACGGCATGAAGCCGCACCAGTTGCAGGTCTACGGCGTGGAACCGGACAAGGTCGGCATTGTTACTACCATGGATGGCGCGCCTATCGAAGGCGACGAGATTGCCGGCCCGGTCATCGGCGGCCACGAGAATTTCCAGAACGCTCAGCGCTTCCTGGACCACGGCGGCAGCCGTGGTCTGCAAGAGCAGGTGCTGTTATCCGGCTCCTGGAACCTGAATCCCTGGTTCGTCCGGGTGGAACAGGCGCCCATGACCGAAATCCCTATCGGCCACGTCGGGATCGTCATTGCCTACGTCGGCAAGGCCCACGAAGACGTCAGCGGCGAAGGCTTCAAGCACGGCAACCTGGTTGAGCCGGGCCACAAGGGCGTCTGGGTCACCCCGCTCTATCCGGGCAAGCACCCGCTTAACACCCGGGTGATGAAGGTCGAGTTGGTCCCGACGACTAACATTGTTCTGAACTGGGCTACCCGGACCGAGTCGCACAATTACGACGCCAAGCTGGCCCCCATTACCGTGCGCTCCAAGGACGGCTTTGGTTTTAACCTGGACGTGTCGCAAATCATCCACATTGGCGCCCCCGACGCGCCCAAAGTCATCTCGCGGGTTGGCTCGTTGCAGAACCTGGTGGACCACGTCTTGCAGCCCATCGTCGGCAACTACTTCCGTAACTCGGCCCAGGCCTACACGGTGCTGGACTTCCTCAGCGCTCGTAGCGAACGGCAGGAGGAAGCGGCCGCCCACATTCGCAAGGCCCTCCAGGCCTACGACGTGCAGGCCATAGACACGTTGATCGGCGACATCACCCCGCCGGCCGAGTTGATGGTCACGCAGACCGACCGCAAGATTGCCGAAGAGCAGCGCAAGACCTTCGAGGTCCAGCAACTGGCCCAGGAACAACGGCAACTCCTGGTCCGCGAAACGGCCATGGCCAACAT